>CAZQPC010000017.1:0-28982 GCA_964595005.1 uncultured Magnetovibrio sp. | reverse complement strand
GAAACCGGGACCATCGTCGGCGATTTCTATGACATTGCGCCGTACTTCGCGGACGGCCGTCACGGTGACGTTGTTGGCGCCGGCCTCTTGGGCATTGCGGAACAAGTTGGCGAAGACACGAAACAGCTGGTTTCGATCGGCAGTGACCTCGATCTCGAATTCGACCTCATTTGAAACCTTCAACTGCCGGCCGACCTCGTCGGCGTCGCGGAATGCGGCGGACGCCTCGGCAATGACCTCTTGCAGATGAAACCGGTCCGGCTTCAATGCCGGTGTGGCGTCGCCGGCGTAATTGAGAGTCTGGCTGCATAAGTTCACCGCCTTATCGATAGCATTGTAGAGGCGCGGCAAGACGCTTTTAACCTCCGGGTCATCGACCGTTGCCAGCTTGTCAAAGGCCAAAACCGCCGTGGCCAGCGAATTGCGCAAGTCGTGGTTGATCTTGGCAACGGCGGCACCCAGTGTCGCCAAACGATTTTGTTGTTGCAGGGAATGACGCAGTTCATCTTGCATCTTCGAAAGCTCCCGCTCGGTGACGCCGATCTCGTCAGTGCGATTGCTGGGCCGGAGGTCTCGGGTTGCATCTTCGGGCGCCTCACGGAAGTCCTGGATTGATCGGGTAATCCGTTGCATCGGCCGGACCATAAGCCAACGCAACGACACATAGACCAGAAAGGCCGTGAAAAACGAAATGACCAAGGACAATTGCAGAATGCGCGCGGAGAAATTGTACATGGCCTCTCGCATGGGGGTCTCATCCATCACCACTTCGACCGTGACGCTCGGGCTGTTGGGACTCATGCCGATGACGCGGAGGATGCGGTTGTCATCTTGGGCCAGTGTCTCAAAAGCATCACCAATCCAGTTGATGAAGCTGCCCTGGCGCAGATCCACCATGGCATTGACCTTCGGCGGCATGGCCTTGGAAACCATCAGCGCACGACGGTCGGGGCCCTTGAGGACAATGCCGTATGCGGCCGTGTGATTGAGCAAGACTTCCTCAAGGCGACGGTCAACGGCTGCCTCAGGAAGGGCCTCAAATGCCAATGTCGAGAGGTGCGCGCGGACGACGCGTTCTTCCAGGTAAGCTTTGCGGAAGTTCGATACGGACGGCGCCCAGATGAGGAATTCCGCAACCATGACAAAGAAAACGGTGAGCACCAGAAGCCGTGCCGACAGGCTGGAGAACGCGCCGGGCAATTTGGGTTCCGTGTCGGCCATGGGTCTCGCTGCCCTCAAATCCTCATTGAACCATCCCGTCGACGCCAGCCGAGTGTGCCCTCAACCGAACTTGGAAAGGAAGCGGACGATTTTACGGGTACGATCACTAAAAAGGGAAGGCGTATAAAAACTGCCGGCCGCACGTTTCGAAACCTCGCCCAAAGTCGGATAGGGCGCGATCATCTGGGCCATTGCGCCGATCTTTAGTTTTGCGCTCATCGCCAGGACCCAGCTGTGGATCAACTCACCGGCATGGGCACCGACAATGCCACAACCCAGGATGTGCCCCTTCGGCGTTACCAGGGCCTTGATCAGGCCATTTGTGGCGCTCTCCGCCTGGGCCCGGTCATTTTCGTGGAAAGGCCAGCGAAGCACCCGGAATTCAACACCCGCCTGGCGGGCGGCCTCTTCGGTCAGGCCGACCTGCGCCAATTCGGGCGCCGTATAGGTGACCCAGGGCACGCTTGAATGATCGGCCTTCGCCGGCATCCGGAACAATGCGTTCTTAATCACCACACCCGCGTGATAGCCGGCAACGTGCGTGAACTGAAAGCCGCCGGCGACGTCGCCGATGGCGAAAACCTTCCGGTTCGACGTGCGGAGCCGCGCATCGACATCGATACCTTTGTCCGAATAGACGATGCCCGCAGCTTCCAGGTCCATGCCGGCCACGTTGGGGCGGCGTCCAGCGGCAACAAGAAGGTGCGAGCCGTCAAGCGCCTGTTCGCCGTCCTCCGTTTCTAAGATAATGCGAACACCTTCGCCGCGGGATTCCACCCGGACGATCTTGACGCCTTCGCGGATATCGATGCCCTCGCCAGCCACCTGTTGGCGAACCACATCCACCAATTCCGCATCATCCTTGGGCATGATGGTGAACATCTCCAGCACCGTCACCTGGACACCCAAGTGACGGTGCGCCTGAGCAAGCTCGATGCCGATGGGCCCGCCGCCTATAATGACCAGATGCTCGGGCAAAGCGTGGCGATTGAAGACGGTCTCGTTGGTCATGTGGGGCACTTGGTCAAGCCCGGGAATGGGCGGCACGAACGCCGTCGATCCCGTCGCCACGACGATTCGGCGAGCCTTGATGCGCGTGTCGCCGGCCTCCACCTCCTGGCGGCCCGTAAACCGGCCGGCGGCCTTAATGACATTAACGCCCAGGCCTTCAAAACGTTCGACGGAATCGTTGGGCTCAATGGCGCCAATGACATTGCGCACGTGACCGTAAACATCCATGTCGCGCAAGCCCGGCGGCCCGGCGTCGATACCGAATTGATCGGCCTCTCGAACGGACTGCGCAGCATGGCCGGCAGCCAGCAGGGCCTTGGATGGAACACAACCGTAGTTCAGGCAGTCGCCGCCCATCTTGTGCTTTTCCAGCAGCACCGTTTCTGCGCCCATTTGCGCGGCACCGGCAGCAACAGACAGGCCGCCGGAACCAGCGCCGATGACGCAAATGTCGACGTTCATGGTCTTACTCATGTGAGCCCCGTTATTCCTTAGAAGATTTGATCCGCTTATATAGGATGGGTATCAGAGCCAGAACCGCCAGACCAATGATTGGGCCGAGGATATCCGGCTGGAAGATGATTCCAAGATCTGGCGTACCGCCAGCGTCGAAGACGGCGCCAAGACCATTGCCAACGCTGCAATAAACGGCGCTGCCGGGGATAATACCGACGAACGTGCCGATTATGTAGGTGCGAAGCGGCACCCCTAGAAATGCCGGCACAAGATTGACCAACCAGAATGGGAACACCGGCACCAACCGCAAGAACAATAGATAGCTCAGGGCGTTTTCCTTGAACCCGGCTTCCATCCGCGCACCGGCACCACCCATTTTCGTCCGGAAGAAATCCGCGAGCGCATAGCGCGCAATCAGGAAGATCGCCACGGCACCTAAGGTGGCCGCCGCGACAACGACCGTCGTCGCCAGAACCGTCCCGAACACAAATCCCCCGCCCAGCGTCATCCAAGTGGCACCGGGCAAGGAAAAGGCAACAACCATTGCGTATCCCAGGACAAAAATGGTGATTGCCAGAACCCGGTTCTCGGTGGTCCATTGCACAAGCGCCTGACGATGTTCGCTGAGCGCTTCAAATGACAAATAGCGATCCCATCCGAGCGCAAAGAACGCGACAACGCCTAGAACGATTACGGCCAGCGGCCACAAGCGGGACAAGGACAACTTCCCACTTTGTTGCGGTGGCGAATCCATATTCTGAGTATCTTCCATGGGCGTCGATGTTTCCTGCGGTCTTGAATTCCAGGGTTTCTAGGGCGGACTGTATCCTGTTCCAGTGTTTTCTAATACACACAGAAAATAACGATCCTGTGAGCCATTCATGAGCGTATCAAGATTTGTCAAATTTGGCCGAATGGCGACGTTGACTTCCTTCCCTTAAGCCCTTATACACCGGGCAAATTTCGTCGGAGTCGACTCGTGAAAAGAACCTACCAACCGAGCAGATTAATTCGCAAGCGTCGCCATGGCTTTCGCAATCGCATGTCAAGTGTCGGTGGCCGTCGGGTCCTCGCCAACCGTCGCCGAAAGGGGCGCAAGCGGCTGTCCGCCTAAGTTTGGCCGCCGGGGTACTCGGGGCCGCGCATGATTTCTCCAGCTCGAACACATCCGCATCCGCTGTCTCGCCTGAAACGGCGCGGCGAATTTTTGCGAGTTGCGCGCATGGGCCAAAAGTGGGCGGCACCCGGTTTGGTTCTGCAGGCCCATCTCAGGCCACATGTGGACGGTGCCAGTGAAAGCGGAACGCGTGTCGGGTTCACCGTGACCCGAAAGGTCGGCAATGCGGTCATCCGCAATCGTGCTCGGCGCAGGTTGCGAGCCGCGGCGGAAAGCGTTTTGCCGGTCCATGGCGACGATGGAACGGATTTTGTGTTGATCGGCCGGGCAGGAACACTGAAACGGCCTTTTCCGCTGTTGGTCGCCGATTTGACGAAGGCGCTGAAGAAGCTGGACGCCTATCGAAACTGATATGCGAAACGGGTATTAAATGATAATGACGGCGACATGGCGGCACGTTGGTGGAACGGCAAAAACCGTGCTGAAAGGCGCGATCTACGTCTATCAGCTTCTGCTGTCGCCAGTGCTTGGAAACAACTGCCGTTTCCATCCGAACTGTTCAAGTTATGCCATGGAGGCCGTCGACCAACACGGACCGCTGAGCGGAAGTTGGATGGCTGTTCGGCGGATTTGCCGCTGCAATCCGTGGCACCCAGGCGGCGTTGATCCGGTGCCCGAACACCCCGACAGGGATAACACCAAAAATGAACCAATGACCTTGGCCCCGGGAGGCTCCGCCGGACAATGATTGACAATAAAAACCTGGTTTTGGCGATCGCGCTGTCCGTGGCGATCCTTTTTGGCTTTGAGTATTACAACAAGCTGACCAATCCGCAGCCGCTGCCTGGGGAGCAAACGACAACTCAAAACCAAACCCAATCACCCGCCTCCGCAACGCCGGCCAGCCCGGGTACACCAGCGCCAAGCACCCAGTTACGCAACTCCCCTGCGGCCCAGGCCCCGGCCGGTGCGGTCCCAAGTGCGCCGGGCGCCACAGATACCGCGTCACCACTGGCAATTGATAACCGCCAAGCGGTCCTTGCCAAATCTAAGCGCATCGCCATCGACACACCACGGCTGCATGGATCCATCGCCCTGAAGGGCGGCCTCATCGATGACCTGACCCTAGCTGACTATCGTGAAACGATCGACCCGGACAGCCGCGAGATCGTCCTTTTGAGTCCGAAAGGCATGAATAAGGCCTACTACGCCCAATTTGGATGGGCCGCCAAGGGCAAAATCGCCGTCCCTCAAGCCGACACCTTGTGGCAGACCCGAAGCACTCGATTAACACCGGAAACGCCCGTCGTCCTGACCTGGGACAATGGCCAGGGCATGATTTTCACACGCACCATATCGGTCGACGCGAACTTTATGTTCTCGATCACACAGGAGGTCACGAACAAGTCGGCGGCCGCCCAAACACTGTTTACGTTCGGATTGGTGTCACGCCGAACGACCCCGGAGACCACCGGTTTCTATATCCTTCATGAGGGTCTGCTTGGCGTCTTTGACGAAACCTTGGTGGAAATCGATTATGATGACCTGAAATCTGACAAGCAGGTGAAGAAATCTTCCACGGGTGGCTGGATCGGGATAACCGATAAATATTGGTTGGCCGCCCTGGTGCCCGACCAAAATGGCCCGGTCACCGCGCGTTTCCTTTATCACAGCCAAGATGGCACCGATGCCTATCAAGTTGATTACGTGGGCCCGGCCATTGCCGTTTCACCCGGCGACAGCGCGACGGCAACAACCCATCTTTTCGCCGGCGCCAAAGAGGTCCGTTTGCTTGACGGTTACGAAGAGCAGATTGGCGTCAAGCGCTTTGATTTGGCTATCGACTTCGGCTGGTTCTATTTCCTCACCAAACCCATTTTCTATGCCCTGCTCTGGCTCAGCGACCACATCCTCAATCTTGGCTTATCCATCCTGATCCTGACTGTCGGTATCAAACTGTTGTTCTTCCCGTTGGCCAACAAATCCTATACGTCCATGAGCAAGATGAAAAAGCTGCAGCCGAAGATAACGCAAATCCGTGAGCGCCATGCTGAAGACAAGATGCGCATGAACCAGGAGATGATGGAGCTCTATAAGAAAGAAAAAGTAAATCCGGCATCCGGTTGCCTGCCCATTCTGATCCAGATCCCCGTGTTTTTTTCACTATATAAAGTGCTGTTTGTAACCATTGAAATGCGCCATGCGCCGTTTTACGGCTGGATCGAGGACCTGTCCGCCCGGGACCCAACGTCGCTATTCAATTTGTTTGGGCTAATTCCTTGGACGCCGCCAGAATTTTTGCTGATCGGTGTCTGGCCGGTCCTCATGGGAATCACCATGTTCCTGCAGCAAAAACTGAACCCCCAGCCGGCCGACCCGGTGCAGGCGAAGATCTTCATGTTCCTGCCGTTGTTCTTCACCTTCCTTCTGGCCCGATTCCCGGCCGGATTAGTCATTTATTGGGCGTGGAACAACCTGCTTTCAATACTGCAGCAGTGGGTGATCATGCGGCGGATGGGAATTACCGGAAAGCAGGCCCTGCAGTAACCGAACGGCCGGCAACGCCGGCCTTCGCGGAGACGTGAGCGTGCCGGAGACACCCCTATCCACGCATTCGCAGGATCCGCCCGATGTCGAGGCCGGCCGTCTCCTGTTCACGCAGTCCTGCCAATTCCTGATCGGTTGCGCCCGTCTCGATCAGGTTCCGGAAACCGATCTTCCGGAAATTGCTTTCGCAGGCCGTTCAAATGTCGGCAAATCAAGCTTGATCAATGCTCTCGTCGGGCAAAAGACATTGGCCCGCACATCAAATACGCCGGGCCGCACCCAACAGATTAATTTCTTTGAATTGGGACAGCGCTTGATGATTGCCGACTTGCCAGGGTACGGCTACGCCCGGGCACCAAAGGCGCAGGTGCGCCAATGGACCCATCTGGTCGAATCCTATCTCGTCGGCCGCGCCAACCTGCGCCGCATCCTCGTCTTGGTCGACGCTCGACACGGTCTCAAAGACAACGACCGAAGCGTCATGATGGTCCTCGACAAAGCAGCACAGCCCTACCAGATCGTGCTCACCAAGGGCGATAAGATCAAACCAGGCCCGCTGCGGGAGCTGATTGCGCGCACGGAACAAGAAGCGGCCACGCATCCGGCCGCCCATCCAGTGGTCGCGGTGACAAGCGCTCAGAAGGGTATGGGTATTGCCGATTTACGGGCCGAGTTAGCCGCGTTGACTTGATCGCACTTCTCAAACCGCACGGGAATGCCGCCCGCTGCCCGTATCCAAGTACCTATCGAACACCGCGCAGACATTGCGGACAAACGGCCGGCCCGCATCGGTGACCTGAATTGCCGAACCTGCGACGGAAATAATGCCGTCATCGGCGAAGCGCTGAAGCCGCTGAAGTTCCTCGGCAAACCCGTCCCCAGGGACGCCTGGGGCCGTTCGAAAAGCCGTCAAGTCGACAGCCATGTCGCAGATCAAGTGGCTGATCAGCCGGCGCCGCACGATGTCCTCCTGGGACAACACCCGACCTCGTGCCACGGGTAGGCGTCCGGCGCCGATATCTCGCCGCCATTGCTGGATCGACGGTGCATTCTGGACATACCCTTGGGGCAAACTACCAATGGACGACGCCCCCAGACCAAGCAATGTATCGGCGGCATCATCGGAATATCCTTGGAAGTTGCGGCGAAGGCGACCGGCGTCTAGGGCGATAGTGAGGGGATCATCTTGGCGAGCGAAATGATCGAAGCCGATACGTCGATAGCCGTGTTGCGATAGTCGTTCCGCCGCCGCCTCGGCCTGATGCCACCGCGCTTCTCCACCCGGCAGGGCCGCTTCATCAATCATTTTCTGGTGGCTTTTCATCCAGGGGACATGGGCATAGCCGAACAGGGAAATACGATTAGGGGCCAGGGCGACCGCCTGATCAACTGTGGCCAAAACCTCTCTCTGCCCCTGATGCGGAAGGCCATACATAAGATCCAGGTTGAGGGCTTGAACCCCCAGTCCGCGAAGGCGTTCCACGACGTCACGCGTCTCAGTGAAGGATTGGACACGATTAATGGCGTTTTGAACAATGGGGTTGAAGTCCTGAATGCCAAGGCTGACCCGATTGATTCCGACCGCTGCAAGGCACTCTGCCATGGCCGGGCTGAGCGTTCGCGGGTCGATCTCGATGGCCAACTCCGCATCATCAAGGACCATGAACCTTCGTCGCACTGCCGCCATAACCATTTTGAAGTCCTGTGTTGACAGAATGGTCGGTGTCCCCCCACCCCAATGGACATGGGAGACCGACAATTCTTGTCGTGCAGCATCGGCAACCATTGATACTTCGTGGACCAGCGTCTGCGCATAATCGTGAACCGGCCGTGCCCGATTGACGATCTTTGTGTGACAGCCACAGTACCAGCACATGCGCGCGCAAAACGGCACATGGAAATATAAGGAGACCGCATCGCCAGCTGGCAATGCGGCCAACCAACCCGCGTAGTCATCGGGTCCAATTTCGGTATCAAAATGCGGCGCCGTTGGGTAACTGGTATAGCGCGGAACAGGGCCACCGTATCGTTCGATCAATTGATTTTGCATGCCCGTGAAATAGCGCATCCAGCCAAATGTTGCCTTGATTGAGGTCAAATCAGCATGTGCGATCCGAAATTGAAGAAGGTTGATGCAAGTCAACGTCGGATGCCCACGCGGCATGTTAGTCAAGAGCGTTAAGACGCAGCGGTCGTTATGGCAAAGCGCCAAAAACAATATCGGAGGCGTCATGAAAATCCGGTCTATTCTGGCCTTACTTGATGGCGGCGCAGGAACAGAAAGCGCGGCGCGCGCGGCTATCTCTGTTGGCCAGGCGTTCAACGCCCATGTTGAGTTCCTTCGCATTGAGAGCACTCTTCCCGCGGCGGTGACAATGGCAGACGGCATTGCCGGATCCGCGGCCCTTTCAGCGTCTTGGCACCAGCCCAGTACGGAACGGACGGCACATGCAAAGGCGATATTTGACGAGCTATGTGCAGGTGCCGAGCTGGATATCGTTGAGCCTGACGGGCCGGTTAAGGAAAATGGTGCGACATTTTCGTGGCGAATGATTTTCGGACACGAGAACCCGGAAGTGGCCTATCGCGGCCGAACCGTTGATTTGATCGTTATGGCACGGGCAGATGAGGATAATGGCGGCGTTGATTCCGCTACTTTGGAGGCAGCATTGTTTGATTCAGGCAAGCCCGTGCTGATCGTCGGCGGTGATTCACCACTACATTGCAACGGCCGTCTGGCAATTGCCTGGGACGGGTCCCGCGAAGCTGCTCATAGTGTCGGGCTGGCGATTCCTCTGTTAGAATCGGCGCGATCAGTTACGGTGTTGACCGTCGAACGCCAAAACGACTCCGTGAATTTTCAACCTCTGCGCCAATATATGAGACGCCACGCAATTGAGTGCGAACCCATTGCAGTCAACCGGAGAAACCGCGGAATTGCGGAAGCCCTGCAAGACGAGATCTCCGAACGCGATCTCGATTTGATGATCATGGGCGCCTACGGACATAACGCCATCGGCGAATTTATTTTTGGCGGTGTCACCAGGGACATGCTCCAGGCTTCCCAGGTTCCTCTTTTTCTAGCGCACTGAATTTTTCAGATTCGCTGATGCGGCTAATACCTTAGGTATTCGGTCAGAGACCCCTTTGCTGCGTTATGGTCTTTACCGATTTCGAGTGTTAGCATAGGGGTGTGGGAGATATCGTCGTACAGACGGAGTTGCCGCGTCGTGCCGGAAATTGATTCGTCCAATGTCGTACGCCTCCCGGAGGCGGTAAGTCGCCCTGCGGGGGATGATTCGTCGCCCTGCGCCGCCTGTCCGGTCCGCGAACTTGCCGTCTGTTCCGCACTCGACGGGCACGAATTAGACCGCTTAAACGCCATTCGAATGCCCGCGGAACTTCCTCAGGGTTCGACTTTGTTCGACGAAGGGGCTGCTGCAGATTACGTCTACAACCTAACGTCAGGCAGCATGAAGCTTTATAAACTTCTTCCCGATGGGCGCCGCCAGATCACCGGGTTCGTCTTCCCCGGAGATTTCCTGGGCCTAGCTCACGATACGGAGTATGTCTATGCGGCGGAGGCCGTGAAGGATTCGGCCCTTTGCAAATTCAAACGTTCGCAACTCAGCCGTCTATTCGATGAGTTCCCGCGCTTGGAAAGCCGCCTCCTCAGCATGTCCCGCGACGAACTGGTCGAGGCTCACAATCAAATGCTTCTTTTGGGCCGCAAAACGGCCCGCGAACGGATCGCCTCTTTTCTGCTGATGCTATCGCGCCGCGCGGAAGAACTGGGTGTTCCCATCAACCCCATCAACGTACCCATGAGCCGCAACGACATCGGCGACTATCTGGGTCTGACCACTGAGACCGTAAGCCGGACATTGACCCGTCTCAAAAACACCGGCGTCATAATCCTCAACTCTGATCGGAAGATTGATGTCGCTGACCGTGAAGCCCTTGAGGAAATGGCCGACGGCTTCTAGGCAATACCCGCGGCCAATATTTTCCATCTGACTTCCCATAAATTGACCTGGATCAATTCGCTTTCAGCGAATGCGACTAACCTGCCTTGATCAGGTTTTGAGGTGAACCATGCGGACGGCACATGCCCGACGGACATGGGGTTCGCCTCTGTTGCGCTGAACCAAATGTGAGGTCCAGAACATGAGTTTGCTAATTTGGAGTCCCGTCGCGATCATCTCCTTCCTAGGACTGGTCATGGCGGCCAAGGCAACCGACACCGGGATATATGCGCACGGCCTGGTGATGTTTGTCGCCAGTGTGGCGGCCGGTTTCGCGATTATTCATAAGGCCGGCGACATCCGCGCCGAGCACGCGGCAAGCCGTGCCGGCACCGCCATTGTCTACAATGACGGTGTCATCCGGGCCGGTGTCATCGCCTCGGTGTTTTGGGGGATTGTCGGCTTTGCGGCGGGTGTCTTCATCGCCCTGCAATTGGCCTTTCCGGTTCTCAACTTGGATTTGCCGTGGACCACATTTGGCCGGCTGCGGCCGTTGCATACGTCTGCGGTAATCTTCGCATTCGGCGGCAATGTCTTGCTGATGACATCATTCCATGTGGTGCAACGGACCTGTCAGGCGCGCCTGGCCGGTATGTGGGCACCGTGGTTCGTCTTCTGGGGTTACAACCTGTTCATCGTGCTGGCTGCGACGGGTTATGTTTTCGGCGTGACCCAATCGAAAGAATACGCAGAACCCGAATGGTACGTTGATTTGTGGCTTACCGTCGTCTGGGTGGTCTACCTGCTGGTCTTTCTGGGGACCCTCATGCGGCGGCGGGAGCCGCACATTTACGTCGCCAACTGGTTCTTCCTGGCCTTCATCGTCACCGTCGCCTTGCTGCACATCGTCAACAATCTGGCGGTGCCGGTAAGTTGGACGGGGACCAAGAGTTATATCGTCTGGGCCGGCGTGCAGGATGCGTTGACCCAGTGGTGGTACGGTCACAATGCCGTCGGCTTTTTTCTGACCGCCGGTTTCTTGGGGATCATGTACTACTATGTCCCCAAACAGGCCGACCGTCCGGTGTATTCCTACCGGCTTTCCATCGTCCATTTCTGGAGCCTGATTTTCCTCTACATTTGGGCCGGCCCGCACCATTTGCACTACACGGCTTTACCTGACTGGTCACAAACGCTGGGCATGACATTCTCCATCATGCTTTGGATGCCGTCCTGGGGCGGCATGATCAACGGCCTGATGACGCTGTCCGGAGCTTGGGACAAGCTGCGTACCGATCCGGTGCTCAGGATGATGGCCATTTCCATCGCATTTTACGGCATGAGCACGTTCGAAGGCCCGCTCATGTCAATCAAGGCCGTGAACTCGCTCAGCCACTATACGGACTGGACCATCGGCCATGTGCATTCGGGCGCGTTGGGCTGGGTCGGCATGGTCAGTTTTGGTGCTATTTACTTCCTGGCACCGGTCATGTTCAAAAGCCAACGCCTCTATTCCCTGCGCCTTGTTTCCACTCATTTCTGGCTGGCGACCTTGGGAATCGTTCTCTATGCCGCAGCCATGTGGGTATCCGGGATCATGCAGGGCCTTATGTGGCGGGCCTATGACCACTTGGGCTTCCTTGAATACTCCTTCGCGGAGACCGTCGATGCCATGCATCCGTTCTATGTGATCCGGGTCATTGGCGGGCTTATGTATCTCGCGGGCGCCATTGTCATGGCCTACAACGTCTGGCGCACGGCGAAAGGGCATATCCGCAACGAGCAACCTTACATGCCTGCGCATCAGCCGGTTCAGGCCTGAGGAGACGGACCATGATCGATCATAAAAAACTTGAAAGGAACTCGATCCTGATGCTGGTCTGCATCCTGGTCGTCGTCGCCATCGGTGGGTTGGTGGAAATCGCGCCGTTATTCTACCTGGAAAGCACAATTGAGAAAGTGAAGGGTATGCGACCCTATACACCGCTCGAATTGGCCGGCCGGAATATCTACGTCCGCGAGGGGTGTTACAACTGTCACTCCCAGATGGTCAGGCCCTTCCGTGATGAAATCGAACGTTACGGCCACTACAGTCTGGCCGCCGAAAGCATGTACGACCATCCCTTCCAATGGGGTTCGAAACGCACCGGTCCCGACTTGGCCCGGGTCGGCGGAAAATATTCCGACGAATGGCACAAGGACCACATGATTGACCCCCGCAGCCTTGTCCGCGAATCGGTGATGCCGGGCTATCCATTCTTGGCGGCAACGGCACTTCCCCATTCGGACATTGCCGGGCATTTGCAAGCCAACCGCACTGTCGGCGTGCCCTACAGCCAGGCAATGATCGATAATGCCATCGTGGATTTGCGGGCCCAGGCGGATCCTGACAGCGACGACACGGATGGATTGGAACAACGTTACCCCGGTGCGAATGTCCGCAATTTCGATGGCCAAACAGGTGAACCAACAGAAATGGACGCGCTGATTGCTTATCTCCAGGTGCTCGGCACCATGGTTGATTTCTCAAGTTTTAAAACCGAAGACAACGTGCGTTAGGAGTTGGACATGACCTATGATTCCCTCGCCTATTTCGCCAAGACCTGGGGTTTGTTGTACCTCTTCATCTTGTTCCTGGGTGTTCTGTTCTATGCCCTGCGGCCGAGTGCATGCCGGAAGTTTGAAGACGCCGCACGCATCCCCTTGAAGGAGGACTGATCGATGGACGATCAACATCACATCGATGAGGTGACCGGTATCGAGACCACCGGCCATGAATGGGACGGCATCCGCGAATTAGACAATCCTTTGCCGAATTGGTGGCGTTGGATTTTCTATGCCTCCATCGTTTGGGCCTTTGGGTATTGGATCGCCTATCCAGCCTGGCCCCTGATAAATTCGCACACAAAGGGACTGCTGGGCTACAGTTCACGGATCGACGTTGATCAGGAAATGGCGCAAGCCAAGGATCGCCAGAAAGTCCACCTGGCAAAGCTAGCCCAAGCGTCTCTGGAAGATATCCGCACCGACCCCGAGTTGCTTGAATTCGCGTTGGCCGGTGGCCGTTCGGCATTCAATGTCAACTGTTCTCAATGTCATGGCTCCGGCGCTCAGGGGTTCATGGGTTACCCGAACCTGAACGACGACGAATGGCTTTGGGGCGGCACAATCAAGGACATTCACTTCACTATTTCGCACGGTATCCGCAACACAGCCGACGACGATGCCCGCACGTCCACCATGCCGGCCTTTCTCAAGGATGAGACCCTCGACAAGCGTCAGATCAGCGACGTCGCGGAATATGTCCTATCCCTTTCCGGTAGCCCACAAGACGCGGCGGCGGCGCAACGGGGAAAACCCCTATTTGCCGAACATTGTGTCGCTTGTCATGGCGCGGAAGGCATCGGCAACGCGGAATTCGGCGCGCCCGCTCTGAACAACGGCATTTGGCTTTATGGTGGCGACAAGAACGTCATCACCAATACAATTGCCAACAGCCGCGCCGGCGTTATGCCGGCCTGGGGACGAATTCTGGAGCCCGTAACGATCAAAAAACTGGCGGTCTATATCCATTCCCTCGGCGGCGGGAAGTAGTTCAATCGCCAGCCTCAGAGACCTGGATGTTTGAGTCATCTTAGCGGGAGCGCTCCTTACCATGAACCACACCAGTGCTTCTCCCGACATCGACCGGATCGACGTTGAAGCGGTCAATAAGAAGGAAAACCGCAGCCTTTATAAGAAGCGAGTGAAGATCCATCCGAAACGTGTCCAGGGAACATTTCGGGCATTGAAGTGGTGGATCATGATTATCACCCTGGGCATCTACTATGTAACACCTTGGATCAGATGGGACCGCGGACCAAGCGCTCCCGACCAAGCGGTGCTGATCGATATTCCGGGCCAGCGGTTCTATTTTTTCTTTATCGAAATTTGGCCACAAGAATTCTATTACATTGCCGGTCTGCTGATCATGGCCGGTGTTGGATTGTTTTTCGTCACCAGTCTGGTTGGCCGCGGATGGTGCGGATACGCCTGCCCGCAAACCGTCTGGACCGACCTTTTCATCTATGTTGAACGCTGGATCGAAGGAGACCGCGGCGCGCGCATTCGTCTCGACAAGTCGGGTTTCTCAATCGGCAAGCTTGGCCGCCGAATATTGAAAATTGCCATTTGGCTGGTCATTTCAGTGGCCACCGGCGGCGCCTGGGTCTTTTACTACGCCGATGCACCGACACTTGCCGTTAGTCTCGTGACATTTGAAGCACCGTCAATCGCCTACAGCACCATCGCGGTTCTAACATTTACGACTTTCTCCCTAGGTGGCTTCATGCGCGAACAGGTGTGCACCTACATGTGCCCCTGGCCGCGTATCCAAGGTGCGATGATGGATGAGGAATCATTGGCCGTCACCTACCGGGATGATCGCGGCGAGCCGCGGAAAGCGTACAAGAAAGGAGACCCATGGGAGAACCGTGCCGATTGCGTGGATTGCAACCAGTGCGTGGCGGCCTGCCCCATGGGTATCGACATTCGTGACGGGCAGCAATTGGAGTGCATCACGTGTGCGCTGTGCATCGATGCCTGTGATACGGTCATGAACCGGATCGGCCGTCCGGCTGGTCTGATCGCCTATGCCTCGGTTGCCGGCGAACAGCGCCGCCGGGATGGTGAACCCTCGGGTCTACGCCTGTTCCGCTTGCGCACCATTGCCTATCTGGGGCTGTGGGCCGGTATCGGCGTCGTTATGTTGATCGCCCTGGTTGCTCGTTCGGATTTGGACATCAACGTTCTACGCGATCGCAATCCGTTATTCGTCACCCTTTCCGATGGCAGCATCCGCAACGGCTACACCTTCAAGATTCTTAATAAGGCCCGCGACGCGCGCACCCTCATTCTGACCGTGGAAGGTCTGGCGGGGTCGCGGCTGAAAGTCGTTGGTAGCGAAGATGGGGGAGAAACGGCGGCGCCGTTTTTCTCCGTGGAGCCGGACCGTCTGCATAGTTTCCGTTTATTCATTTCGGCTCCAGGCGAATATCTTCGCCGCGAGGCGACGGACGTCCGGTTCATCCTGACGGATCTGGAATCCGGATCCCGGGCGCACTACGACAGTATTTTCAGAGGCCCCAAACGATGACCGGCGCACGTCAAATCACCGGCCGCACCGTCCTCACAGGGATGATCGTCTTCTTCGGCGTCATCTTCGCTGTCAATGGCGCTTTCGTTTACTTTGCCTTGAACAGCTGGCCTGGATTAGATGTCGAGAACGCTTATCGAAGAGGCATCGAATACAATAAGGTCCTCTCCGCCGCCAATATCCAGGCGTCTCTCGGGTGGCGAAGCAGGCTGAAAGTCCAGCGGATGGAGGGGTCTGGAAATCAGATCGTCGTGGCCATGCAGACCGAGGCTGGAAAACCAATTCCAGAATTGCAACTCACCCTCCGCCTCCGCCGACCGACGCACGAAGGCCACGATCAAGTGGCTTTTCTCAAACAATCCGCGCCGGGCATCTATACGGGTCAGATGCAAATCCCGATGCCAGGCATGTGGCAAGCGGTGGTGAGGGCACGCTCGGCAATTGGCGAGACATATGTGATGGCCCATGATTTGTTGATTGCGGAATGACGGTCCTGGATTCTCCCACCATAAGCGAGATGGGCCCGCCTGGGCGCGATTGCTGCGACATGGGTACCGCCGCCATTGATGCTGTCACCTTGGGTGCGGTACGAAACAGAGCGCCCATTCCCGATCTTGCTGACCCGGGTGCCTATGTGCAAACCGATCCAGCAGGCATCCGTCATCTCCACTTGTTCGTAAACGGTCTGCAGTGTGCCGCCTGTATCCGGTCCATCGAAGGAAGTCTAAAGTCCCTTGACGGCATTACGGCTGCGCGAGTCAACATGAGTACCGGCCGCCTTGCCGTCAGTTGGCGCGCCGGCGGTCCGACCGCCGCCGAAATCTCCAATGCCGTCCAGAGGCTTGGCTATGCCGTCGCGCCATTTGATCCGGCGACTGTTCACGAGATTTATGATCATACCGCCAGTTTGTTGTTGTCGTCGTTGGCGGTTGCGGGATTTGCCGCTGCCAATGTTATGCTGCTTTCCGTTTCCATCTGGGCCGGCGCCTTCTCAGATATGGGACCAGGGACCCGTAACCTTTTCCATTGGATTTCGGCGGCTATTGCCCTTCCCGCGGTCATCTATGCGGGGCGACCGTTTTTTCATTCTGCCGTCGGAGCGCTTCGCCATCGCCGCATGAACATGGACGTACCCATATCTCTGGCCGTATTGGCGACAGCTGCAATGAGCCTGCACCAGACGGTGTTGGGGCGTGATCACGCCTACTTCGACGCGTCGATCTCATTGTTGTTCATCTTGCTGGTCGGCCGGTATCTGGACCATCAGACCAGATCACAGGCGCGATCGGCGGCGTCCCATATCCTGGGGCTGGCGGCCGGCAGTGCAACGGTCATCGATGAAGACGGACATCATCATCTTGTCCCTGTACGGGAGGTCGTCACAGGCGCTTATGTCCACGTGCCGGCCGGCGGAAAGATCCCTGTTGATGGCATCGTCGTCGGCGGCCGCTCGACGATTGATTCCAGTTTGGTCACAGGCGAATCATTACCCTTGGACGCTGTCAACGGAACCCAGTTGCATGCCGGAACATTTAATATTAGCGCGCCGCTTCGCCTGCGCACGACGGCCGTCGGTGAAGATACATTGCTTGCGGAAATCATCCGCTTGATGGAGATTTCCGAACACGGCAGGACCAAATACACGGCCCTTGCCGACCGGGCGGCGGCACTATATGCGCCGTTGGTCCATTTGCTGGCGCTGGCGGCGTTTCTCGGATGGTGGCTGATTGGCGACGCCAGCATGGAAACGTCTGTGATGGTTGCGATCGCGGTCTTGATCATTACCTGCCCTTGTGCCTTGGGTTTGGCAGTACCTGCCGTCCAAGTGGTGGCCACGGGCAGGTTGCTGCGCGCCGGTATTCTGGCTAAGGCCAAGGATGCTCTGGAACGTCTGGCAACCGTCGACACGGTCGTCTTCGACAAAACGGGAACCTTGACCCTTGGCCGGCCAGAGTTCATTGACGACCAGCCCATCGATACCGACACCCTTGAACTTGCCAGTGCGCTGGCCGGATACAGTGCGCATCCCTTGTCGAAAGCAGTCGTTCGCAAAACGCCGAAGTCCCGCTTTACGGCCACCGAGGTGGAGGAAGTGCCTGGCTTTGGTTTAACCGGTGTTGTTGACGGATCACTTGTCCGCCTTGGCAACGCCGAATGGTGCAACGCTCCTGTTTCCGCCACCCGCCGTCCAGCAGACCTTGAGCTATGGCTGCGCCGTGACGAAAACGCTCCGGTGCGCCTGCGGTTTTCTGATCGGCTCCGAGATGACGCGCGGCAAACGGTGGCCCAGTTGCAGAAGTTGGGTTTGCGGGTCGAGCTTCTTTCCGGCGACCGCTCCGCGACAGTGGCTGACGTTGCCACGCAAATGGGTATCGACACATGGCGAGCCCGCTGCTTGCCAACGGAAAAATGCGCCCGCTTGTCTCAGCTTCAGTCCGAAGGGCGGCGCGTACTCATGGTCGGCGACGGTCTCAATGACGCGCCGGCGTTGGCGTTCTGTCATGCCTCCATGGCACCGGCAAGCGGTTCCGAAATCAGTCAGTCAGCCGCCGATTTCGTCTTTCAAGGTGAACATTTGAGAGCCATCACCGTCGCTCTGGATGTGGCGCGTTCGGCTGACCAACGGGTCAAAGAGAACATTGGCATGGCTGTATTGTACAACGTTGTCGCCATTCCCTTTGCCCTGTTCGGCCTGGTCACGCCCCTCATCGCCGCCACCGCCATGTCCACGTCGTCGATCATCGTGACGCTGAACGCTTTGCGGTTGAACCTGGTCAATAGGAACCCATGAGATGGATGCGTTGGTAATTCTCATTCCGGCGGCACTGTTCCTGGGCGGTCTCGGTCTCGGCGCCTTCTTGTGGTCGCTGCGCAGTGGACAGTTCGATGACCTGGACGGTGCGGCCATGCGGATACTGATTGACGATGAACCTCTGACCACACCGGTGTCGGACAACACCGTCAAAGACAATAAGCCGGCTTAAACGGGTTGCTCGTTGGAACCTGAGGCAAGGGGGTTGATCCATGTCGGCTCTTCGTAAAAATTGTGACCCTCCAGGTTTGCCTGATTCTTCTCCGCCAGTTTTCGGACAAAATCCAGGCTCAGTACGGCAAAATCCTTGGCCGTGTGCATGCTCGAAAAATCATAGTCCCCGTCAATGCAGCCGTTCTTCTGGTGGTTCATAGCCAACCGCGTTCCGGCGGCCAAATTGTCGTCGCCAGGCCGTCCATCAGGAACTTTCTCGAGACGAATGACGAGGTTGTGGCGGATGACAACCCGGTAAGCTTCCGATGCGCGGGTCATGATTTCCCCCTCAATTGTCACAGGATCGACGATTTACCGGCGAGTTTTTGGTGACCGCGGCAATTCCCGAAACAGTAGGGTTTATTATTGGACCGCTTGCACCCGCACATAAAGAACTCCGCCGAAATAGGCGCTGTAAATGCCATGGGTTCGAAAGTCGTATCTTTATGAGATCCGTCACACCATGGTTGCGTTTGGCTCAATCCGCAATGGCACCAAAGATATTCTTTGCCTTGTTCCACCATGACGGCATATGGGGCATTCTGCGGACAAGCGGGGCGTTTCATTGGGATATTGAGACCGTGATCAATCGCTAGCGGCGCTGAGTGTCTTGAGGCTAGTTCGGTAATTCTTGACTTCGACCAACAGAAAATCTCTCAGGACGTCGATCCGTTTGGAATGACGCAGTTCCTCAGGATAGACGAAATAAGCATCGATACTAGGCCCCGTCGTCTGCGGCAGAATTTCCACCAAATTTGGTGCTTCCTCGCTGAGGTAATACGGCAGCGCGGCAATGCCGAGGCCACTGCGCACGGCCCGGTATATCCCATAGACACTATTCACTCGCAGTGTCGGTTCGCGTGGGTCATCTGGCGCACGGCCTGCGGTCAACAGCCAGTTGATGTCACTAACCGGCGCTTGTACGTCATCGCCGTAAACGATCAACTTGTGCGCATCCAAATCGTTCGGGTTTACTGGCACGCCGTGTTCTTCCAGGTATTCCCGGGCGGCAAAAACATGATAGTGGATGGTCATCAGTTTTCGCTGCACCAGATTGGGTTGGGTTTGCCGATCAAACCGAATTGCGACATCGGCCTGCCCTTGGCTCAAATCCAATTCCAGATTGTCGACCAACAGAAGTGATACGGAGATATCCGGATACTGTTCGAGAAAATGGTTCATGCGTGCGCTTAGCCACGCCGATCCGAAAGTCGCCGATGTCGTTATTCTAAGTGGCCCCTCCGGCTGTTCCCGGTATTCGTTGATCCGCCCTAATGCCAATGCCAAACGCGATGACATGTCCTGAACGGCCGCCTGAAGTTCGGTGCCGGGCTCCGTCAGCATGATGCCGCTGGCATGGCGGCGGAACAGCATCACCCCCAAGGCCGTCTCAAGCGCGCCAATTTGACGGCTGACGGCCGACTGCGACAAATTGAGAACTTTTCCGGCACCTGTGAAGCTGCCCACATCAGCGACGGTCGCGAACACTTTCAGTTGGTTCCAATCCATCGCGTATCAGCCTATGTAGTCGACGACTGGGAACTGCCAGCCGTCATCGGGGTTTTCATCAATCGCCACAGCCTTGCCATTTTCCAAGATAAACCATTGGCGCACATGAGCTTCATCACCGGGCCAATCGGCGAACATCGCGGCGTGGCCATCGCACGGGCTGCCCGTATTCAGCTTCATTTCCGTGACCGCCACGTCCAATAGTGCAGCCGCCGCAGCATTTTCCTCTCTGGCGCGGAAAAAACATTCGGGCAGAACTTGTTTCAACAGGGGCACGCCGTTTCTCTACTTCATTCCGTCAGAGCACGCACGATGGTATCAAGTGTGCCGATAAGTGTGTAACGGAAAGTTTCAGACTGGGTCACAGGTGTCGTCAATCAGGAGGCTTGCCGACCAACATACCCCTGATGGACGCTTCTTTCTTCGCGGCCAAAAATCCTTTTTGGGAATTCATGAGCCGGCCCATGGGCGTCGCACAGGAATGCACCAATCGCTTAACAGGCACGTAAGCGATAAAGCCACAGGAACCAAAAACGTGAAGATACCACAGTGGTTCATGAACCGTCGCGATGAAATCCGGCCCGGCAGGGAATAACTCCGCGGCGACGACGCCGACGAATGACGCCGCGTTGGCCGCCGTTCCCGCCTCCGCCGCGATGCGCGCACCTTCCAACATAAAGCCGCTGAGTACCACAAGAAATAGGAACAGAGCCGTTGGTGTGTCCGCGTATTTCTCCTCCGGTGTTCCATTGACCTTCAATCGCCAGCCCAGGGCCATAACGCAGCCGACCAATACCATTAATCCCGTGAAGTCATAGGCAAAATCAAACGCCTGGCGGACCGGATGGTGTAGGTCTTCCCAGATATCCACGGCACCGAACGCGGGCAGGCCTTCGCGGACGAAAACGGCGATGATCTCAACGCCGAACATCAGCGAAAACCCCCAGAAAATAAGCGTATGCTTGAACCATCGAAAGCCGCTCACAGACTTTAGGCTGCGGTGAAAAATTATATCGTCGACGAGGGTTCGGCGCATGGCACCGGGATCGCTGCCTTCCCGGGAAATCAGGTGACCAAAGCGATGCCAAGTCGGCAGGTTGTTTACAATAAGCAGCCGATAAAGACCCCAATCGAGCATAATAATGGCCGCAAGGACGGTCGGACCGAAAAGTACCCATTTCAATTCCATGCGGCCTTGACCGGTTTCATAAACGAAATAGCCGGCCAAGGCGGACACACCCAGGACATAAAGCCATCCGCCGAATTTCATCAATCCCTGGGAGGTCTGCGTCAATGCGGCGGTGTTAAAATAGCGCGACAGGATAAGCACCAAAAACACACCGACACCAAATAGCAGCCCGATTGTCGCCACCAGCAACAAGCCATATCCCCATGCCTCTGAGAGGCCTCCGAAGGCACCTGTAACAAATAGGAGTACTGCAACGAGAAGTGGGGTGGCGCGGGATGGTTTCAGAAGATATTGCTTATTCATCTCCGCGTCCGCCTGTGGATTTGCTAACCGACCTCGGCCAATTTTGCTTCTTCGCGTTCCGTATCGATTCTCAACAAAGCCGCATGAAGTTCCGGGTCACCACCTTTGAGGTTGCTGAGGTTGGTGATGCAGGCCTTTGCCTTTTCCACACTTACCAACGCGTCCAACCCATAGGCATCGGCGCCGATTTTATCGCACCAGTTCTGGCTGATGGGGGCGCCGCCCACGAACACTTTCACATTCTCGCGCATACCTTCGGCGGTGATCCGCTTCAAGGTTTCCCATTGCATATTCATGGTCGTCGTCAATAACGCCGAGAACCCGACAATCACCGGGTCATGTTCGCGAATGGCTTCGATGAACTCGTCGGGCGTCACGGTGACACCCAGATCCACCACGGTAAAGCCGGCCGCTTCCAGCATCATGGCAACAATCTTCTTACCAATGTCGTGAAGGTCCCCCTGAACCGTGCCGACGACAACCGTACCAACGTCCTCGGTCTTCTCGGCGATGATCAGTGGCTTGAGAAGTTCGAGCGCTGCATGCATGCACTTCGCTGACATCATCACTTCGGGCAGGAAGTATTCGTCCATCTTGAAGCGCCGTCCGACCTCGGCGATACCGGTAGCCATGGGGCCGGCGATCAAAGTCCGCGCCGTGACTTGCTTCTCGAGCGCCTCTTCAATGAACTCTTTAGTCTCCATGTGCTCGCCGTCGATGATGTTCCACTCGAGGACATGAAACAGTTCCTTCACGTCCACGGGCGCATCGTGCCAGCGGTCGGTTTCGCGAGTGATCTCAATGTCGTGCTTGAGATCTTCCAGGTCGAATTCGACTTCTGTTTCAATTTCCAGGGGCATTTGTGTTCTCTCGCTAGCCAATCAAATCTGTTTTCAGTGCCAATAGGAACCCATCAGCGCTGTATTTCTGGCAGGTCGTCGCCAACGTCAGCACCTTCGGGAGGCTCCTCGGGCAATGGATAGACACCGTATTCATGTGCTTCGTCGATCATTGCAAGCGTATTCTCTGCCGGCACATCATGTTCCAGGCGGTGCGATGAACTCAGGAGATATCCACCACCGCGTCCGAGCTCCCAAATACGTTGTCGGACCTCCTTGCGAACCTCCTCTTCGCTACCCCAGGGCAAGGTCTCTTGAACATCGATTCCACCATAGAAAAACATGCGATCGCCTAGCATCAGCTTCTTTGAGCGCGGGCCCGAATGGCGTGCTGCCTTGGGCTGCACCGGGTCAAACCCGTCAACACACTGCGAACCGCTAGCCGTCGTGCCACCGATCAGCCCTTCCATGAAGGAGGTCGGAATGGCGCCACAGCTGTGAAATTGAATTTTCCCGTTCGGGTTTTTCTGCAGGAAATATTCCTTGGTTTCCGAACAAGCCCGATGGTAATGAGGTAATAGCTGACGTTGGAACATCTTCAGCGACAAGAATGACGTTTTCTCGCTCGCCAAATCCTCTGGGCTGACCCGAATCCAATCCAGATACTCACCACATACATCAATCATCGCCTTATTGAATTCGATTTCCAGGTCGGTCAGTTTGACCAACAGGGCGTCGAGGAATTCCGGCGACTCGATAAAATCCGAAAATATTTTTGCGTAGCCGACCATGTACTTGGCCTGCTCGAACAAGCCGCCGCGCCCAGCTTGGCCCATCAACGCGAAGGGCGTTTCTTCCTTCACATACTTGCAGTATGTGCGCATGTCCATGCCGGGAATCGGCGAATCATGGAAACAGCCTTCATCGCGCGGATCGGGCCAGGGGAAGGCCTTCAACTCCTCAAGCCCCTCGTCCAGCGGTGCGCTGGTCGCATGAAACAAAGGGTAGCCGACCATTTCCCAGTAGCCGCCGTTCTCGTGAGGCGTCCACTTTCGAATGACCCCCCATTCGTCGACATTGATCGGTTCGTCGTCCGGTACATTGACATCCAGTGGGAAGGGAAATTCACCCTTTCGGATGTCGCGAAATCCCGGAGAACCACCCGGTGGCGCAATGGAAATTCGGACGAAATCCAGGTCAAGTTTCTCTGCCAAATCCAACTCAAAACTGACGTCGGCAGTCCAGGTTGTTGAGCCTGTACGGTAATTTAACGGGTTCTCATTGAGTTCCATGCCGAGGCCGCGGCGCAGGTTTTGATAGCCTTCTATGGTTCCCCAAAGCGCAACGGGAACGCGATCGGGCTCGCGCAGGTTGATGGCGTCCAGCGTGCGCTTGCGTTGTGGGGAAATGGCATTACCGGCAATCGCGACCATGAAGCCCTCCTAGATTTTTGACGGCCGTTCCGCAGTTTTCCATCGCGGAAATGGCCTTTCGTATTGAATTTATTCTAGTTTCTACCCTCTGCCAGTGTCGAGATGCAATCCCGCCCCCACCTTATGCGTCAGGGGCATGGGGTCCGAAGACGGCGACAGGCGTGCCGCCGTCTTCGATCCCATACCTATTTCATCCAAGGCGGTGTAAACGATTGGAATTTGCCGCCCTTGTAGACGACATAGTTCATACCCGGAACCAACAGATGCTTGATGGCCTGATCATCCGGACCGACCTCACCGATATCCACAACTGGCACGACGCTTCCTTTCCAGTTGTCGATGCCTTCCAGCGTATCGAGAAGACGGGCACGGGTGATATCGCCGCTGCCCATCCGCTTCAGAGCCTCCGTGAACACTTGGGCACCGGTGAAGCCCCACAGATGCACCGCATCAGGTTGTTCTTCGGGATAGTACTTGGAAAGAATGCCCTTGGCCTGTTGGATATGCTGGTTCGGGTCATCCCATTCGCGGAAGATGGTGGCAAAGTAAACGCCCTCAACCGCTGCTTTTCCCGCCAGTTCCGGCACCTTCGGGCTTTTGCCAAAGAAAACGTTCACCACCGGCGCTTTCCAGCCAAGCTTTGCGCGTTCCGTATAAACCTTGGCGGCCGGCTCCGGTGCACATGAGCAGATCAGGGCATCAACGTTCGAATTCTTCATCTTGATGACCTGCGAGCTTAGGTCGACTTCCTTGGGCTCATAGCCTTCCGCCGCGACCATCTCGACTCCATAATTCTTCAATCCAACCTCAATGCCTTTGAGGTGGGTTTTGCCCGAAGCGTCGTTTTGGTAAATGACGCCGATTTTTTTAGCGCCAAAGACTTCCTTCGTAAAACGAACCAAATCCGTGCCTTCTTTGTCATAGGGCGGATAGAGCGGGAAGACGTAACGGCTTTTGTAAAAGACGTTCTTCGCCGCTCCGGTGCCGGCACCGATGAGCGGCATGTTTTTGGATACGATGTAGTCGATCACCGCCTTGGTCGGCGCAGAGCCGAGCGGTGCGACAATGGCGAAACACTTATCGCGCTCAACGAACCGTTTGACGATGTTCTTTGTCCGTGCCGGTTCATATTTGTCATCGACCATCTTGTACTTGATCATCCGGCCGTTAACGCCGCCGTTGGCGTTTACGTGCTTGAACCAGGCATCGGCACCTTTGCCCATGCGGAAGTAACTGGACACTTTGCCTGTCATCGGCTGATAGGAGCAGATTAGGATCTCCTTATCGGAAACACCCGGGCCGTTCGCCGCCTGGATTTCGGTTGCCGCCAGATTGAGAATTCCCATTCCGGCGATGATTACAAACGATTTGAAACCACGTCTCATTTCACGTACCTCCCATACTGTTTGGACGTTTGTCCATTCACCCCCCGAAAAGGAACCGGTCACCAAACTCGTGCTCCTTTTCGGGGGGACCCGCGGGCCTCAGGGAGCCGTCATTAACGACTTTGAAGTCCGTATTGCGGTCTCCCGAAGGCGACCCCAATCTCTATATCTGTTCATCTTGTCGGCCATAGACGCTGAAAGTTTGTCGACTATGCGCCCATGTACGATTCCACCACCTCCTTATTTTCGCGCAGATCGGCAGCAACGCCTTCAACGGCGACCCGTCCCACCTGAAGAACATAACCGTAGCCAGCGTTCTTGAGCGCCACATTGGCGTTCTGTTCAACCACCAGAAGGGTCATGCCGAATTCCTGATTGATCTTCCGCAGCGTTTCGAAGATGTCGGAAATGATCAGCGGCGCCAAACCAAGCGACGGTTCGTCCAATAGCAACAACCGCGGACGCGCCATGATCCCGCGGGCGATCGCAAGCATCTGTTGCTCGCCCCCACTGAGAGACCCACCCAACTGCTTGGAACGTTCTCCAAGCCGCGGGAACAGGTCCAGGACCATGGCAAAATCCTGATTAATCTCGGCCTTGTCGCGCCGTGAATAGGCCCCCATGCGAAGGTTCTCGGAAACCGTCAGATCCTTGAAAATCTTGCGGCCTTCCGGGACATGGGCAATTCCTAGTCTGACGATCTGATTGGGTGTCATATCGTTCAGTGTCTGGCCCGCGAATTCGATACTCCCGGATGCCGGCTTAACCATGCCCGAGACAGCCTTAAGGGTCGTCGATTTCCCCGCACCATTGGCGCCAAGAAGCGCCACAATGGCACCCTCTTCAACGCCAATGGATACACCGTGCAAGGCCCGGACGGCCCCATAACTTGCTTCCAGGGCATTGAGTTGCAAAAGCGTCATGCGTCATCCTCGCCGAGATAAGCATTGATGACGTTCTGATTGGATTGAATCTGGGCTGGCGTGCCGGCGGCCAGATTGGCGCCAAAATTGATGACATGAATATAGTCGCAAACGCTCATGACCATGGACATGTCGTGTTCGACTAAAAGGATCGTGATTCCTAATTCCAGGTTCACGCGGCGGATGATTTCCTTCAATTCCGAGGTTTCCTCGTCATTGCATCCAGCTACCGGTTCATCCAAAAGGATGATTTCTGGTTTTGCGGCAAGGGCTCTGGCAAGTTCCACGCGCTTTTGGAAACCGTAGGAAAGGTTCTTAACCAAATTGTCCAACTCATCGCCCAAATGCAGCATTTCGGCGATATCGATAGCCTGATTGACGAGCACCTTTTCGTTACGTCGGGCATTTGGCAGCCAGAACACATTGGCGAACGGATTGCCGATCAAATGGTGGGCGCCAATGAGAATGTTTTGCAAGGTTGTCTGTTCGCTGAACAAATTGATGTTCTGGAACGTTCGCGCCATCCCAAGATCAATCATTTCATGTGATTTTTTGGCGTCGATCGTCTGATCACGAAAATAGACATGGCCGTCGTCATATTCCTGGAACCGGCTGAGGACGTTGAACAACGTGGTTTTCCCGGCGCCGTTCGGGCCAATCAGCCCGATGATCTTCCCCAATTCCACATCCAGCGAAATCTTGTCACAAGCCACCACGCCGCCAAAACTGACCGTGACATCTTCGCACCGAAGGTGACTAGCCATGCGCCGTCTCCTTGCGGATACGTGTGATCCAGCGGAAAAATCTGACGGTCCCCTCAACAACTCCAGCCGGCGCCATAATCAATACGAAAATTAAGGCGCCACCTTTGATAATGAATGCCAGATCGCCCGGCTGATCGACGAAAAACTCAATCAGCGTCGGCAGAAAAGCGACAAACAGGCCACCGACAAAAGGACCAAGAAGGACGGCTGAACCGCCAACCACGGTGGCGACCAGAAAATCGACGGAGTACCAGATATCGGCAAATACCTCAGATGAAACATAATTCACGTAATGCGCAAACAGCACGCCAGCAATACCAGTAACCGCCGCACTCATGGAAAATGCCAATGTCCGGTAGAACACCCGATTGACACCGCTGGCCTCTGCCGCTTTTTCGGAATCGCGAAGCGCCATGAAAGCGCGACCAACCGCCGACCGCACCAGGCAATAGATAAACAGCGTCGTTATCGCGAGCGTCGCCAATGACACATAGAAAAATCCGATATCACCGATCTCATAGCCCAGTACGTGATTACCAGGCAAAGAAATGCCTTCGCGGCCCTCGAAGATCGGCACATTGTTGACCACTGTGCCGATGAAAAATGCGAACCCCAGCGTACCAATCGCCATGAAAGCACCGGAAAGCCGAAGAAACACAAGCCCCAGTGCACATCCGATTACCGCAGCGACAAATCCTCCGACAATGATGCCGGTCAACAAGTCGGTTCCCAAATGCATTGTCATCAGCGCTGACGCATAGGCGCCGACGGCAAGGAACCCGCCGTGACCGACCGTCACCAATCCGGTGTAACCAGTCAGGATACTCACCCCCTGCGCCGCCATGATGTACATAATGATAAGTGTCGCTTCCGATGCCATCCAACCTTCAACGCCCGGGGCAAGCGGGAAAACCACCGCAGACGCAAACAAGCCGGCCATTCCAGCCCATTTGAGGCGGCCAGCCTGGATGCGGCGTGCCGACCTAAGCTTTCGTGCCGTCCGGAGCGCGGTTGACGAAAATTCAGTCGATTTATCCATCATGGCATTCTTCACAGGAGCGGCCTCGCGCCTGTCACACTTCTCTCCGCTTCTGAATTCCAAATAGGCCCTGCGGCCTGAGGGCCAGCAAAAGAACGATCATGGTGAAAGCTGTCGCCGTTTTGTAATGGGACCCCAGATAGCCGCCGGCCAGATTTTCGCAGACGCCGATCATCAGCGCGCCCAAGATAGCGCCAGGGATCGAGTACAGTCCACCGAACACCGCCGCCACATAGCCTTTGATCAACACTTCATCCATCATTTCCGGCGCCACATAAATGATGGGGGCAATTAAGACGCCCGCGAAAGCCGCCAGGAAGCCGGCCATGCCCCATGTCAAAAGCACGATAAACCGGACCGGAATTCCCATAAGTTCTGCGGTCTCCGGATCATCCGTAACCGCCCGCATGGCGATGCCCTGTTTGGTGTATTTGAAAAAGACGTAGAGAACCAAACCGATGGCTGCCGCCCAGGCCATGTTGATGACGTGCCCTTGAGAGATAATGCCACCGACAATTTCAATGGGCGTTGGATCGAAGGAAATTGGAAATGCTTTTGTATCCCGACCCCAAAAGTATCCTGCAACCCCATGCAAGATGTAGTAAATCCCAAGGGTTGCGGTAAATAATGTCAGCCAGTCGGAATCGGCGATCTGACGCATGACCAGCCGCTCGGCCAATATTCCCAGCCCAATGCAGCCGACCACGGCGCCCGCCAACGCCAGATAATAGTTGGCGCCCAGATCCTTGATCAAAACCACCGCGATGAACGCGCCGATCATGGAGAAGTCGCCCTGCGCCAGATTGATGGTCCGCGTGTTTCTGAACACAACGACCACTGCCACAGCCGTGAGCGCATACAGGCTGCCCGTAGCAAGCCCACTAATGAGCTGTTGACCAAACACACGCGCCTCCCTTCGTCACGTGGTTACGTCTCTACCAGGTTAGGCTTCGCAGCGTGATTCGGGGACGGACTTTGGTTATTAATGCGACCCTAATTACTCCGAACCAGTGGGCGCAACGAATACCCATAAACATATCCTGGGAATTCCATTGTATCCCTTATAAAACGCGGCGCGACTGTTATGCCAAGATGGCGCCATGCATGCACAACATGCGGACC
>CAZQPC010000016.1:0-29047 GCA_964595005.1 uncultured Magnetovibrio sp. | reverse complement strand
CGGACCTGGATTTCTCCATGGTGGCGTTGTTCCTGCGGGCCGATCTGGTGGTTAAATCCGTTATCGTCATCTTGCTCCTGGCGTCGATCTGGTGCTGGGCGATCATCTTTGACAAATGGTTCGGCATGCGGCGTCTCAACAAACGCTCGAACGACTTCGAACAGGCCTTTTGGTCGGGCGGTTCCTTGGACGATCTTTACGACCGGATTTCGGCGCAGCCGCGCGATTCCATGTCCGCCGTGTTTGTCGCGGCGATGCGTGAATGGCGGCGCTCTCCGGGGACCACGCGCGGCGCCAGCACCGGCGCCAGCATCGGTCTCACGGATCGCATCGAACGGGTCATGCAGATCACCTTGTCGCGTGAAATGGACCGGGCCGAACGCTACATGACGTTCCTCGCGACCACCGGTTCAACAGCGCCCTTCATTGGGTTGTTCGGAACCGTGTGGGGGATCATGAACAGTTTTCAATCCATCGCGGTGACCAAGAACACCAGTCTTGCCGTGGTCGCGCCGGGCATCGCCGAGGCCCTGTTCGCCACGGCGCTGGGCCTGCTGGCGGCGATCCCGGCGGTGGTCGCCTACAACAAACTGACCCGTGACCTCGACCGCTACGCCGGGCGCCTGGACAGTTTTGCCGGCGAGTTCGCGGCAATCCTGAGCCGCGAAATGGATCAGGAAAGCTGACATGGCGGTGGTGCTGAGAAACGCCCGCGGCGGCAACATAAGGCGCAAGACAGCGCCCATGAGCGAGATCAACGTCACCCCGTTCGTCGACGTCATGCTGGTGTTGCTGGTGATTTTCATGATCACCGCGCCGTTGCTGACGGTTGGTGTTCAGGTCGACCTGCCGGAGACCAAGGCTTCGACCATCAAGGGTAGCGATGAGCCCCTGGCGGTCAGCGTCAAAGCCGACGGCCGCGTGTTCATTCAAGATACGGAAACCCCGGTTTCGGGCGTTGTCGCCAAACTTCGGGCGATCACCGGTAACAACGCCGAAATTCGCATTTTCGTGCGCGGCGACGAAGCGGTGAATTACGGCCGGGTCATGGAGGTCATGGGGGTCATCAATGCGGCCGGGTTCCGCAAGGTGGCGCTGATTGCCCGCCAGCCCGGCGCCAAGGCGTCTAAGAAGACGCCGAAGGACCGTAAAGGTAAGTAGTACCCATGCGCGGCGGCATCTTCGTCTCCCTGGTCTTCCACGCGGCGCTCACCATTGTCGCCTACCTGGGCGTGCCCTATCTCGACGCACAGCCGATGATTTCGGAGACGCCGATCTACGTCGATGTTGTCAATATCGCCGACGAAGCGAACCCGCCGCCGCCTGAGCCGTCTCCCGAACCGGAACCGGAGCAGGCCAAGGCGCCGGAACCACCACCGGAACCACCGAAAGCCGAGGAACCGCCGCCGCCGCCCGAACCGGTCGCCGAACCGGCGCCGGCGCCCGAGCCTGAACCAGAACCGGTCGCCGAACCGGCGCCCGAGCCTGAACCTGCGCCTGAACCGGAGCCCGAGCCGGAAATCGCCAAGCTGCCGCCGGAACCGGAGCCCGAACCAAAGCCGGAGCCCAAACCCGAGCCGAAAGTTGAGCCGAAAGTTGAGCCGAAAGTTGAGCCGAAACCGAAAGTCGAACCGAAACCGAAACCTTTACTCGCCGGCATCCGGCCACCACGCAAGCCGAAACCGCCCGACGCCTTCGCCTCGGTGCTGAAGACTTTAGCTGAATTAAAGAAAACAAAGCCGAGACCGAAACCGAAGGAGCAAGAGGCCGCCGACAAGCGCTCGGCGTTCGAAAAATCCATTGCCGATGCGCTGAAATCAACCTCACAAAAACGCCACAATCCGGGTTTACCCGTATCCATGAGTGAGACGGATGCCATCCGGAGACATTTCCAGCGTTGTTGGAACGTGCCGGCCGGGGCCAAGGATGCGCAGGATATGGTGGTTGAATTGGAAATTATGTTTTTGCGCGACGGATCGGTGCGTGCCGTGCAGGTGCTGGACGCGGCGCGCATGCATTCCGATGCTTATTTTCGGACCTCTGCGGAGGCGGCGCAAAGAGCAGTCTTGCATCCGAAATGCAATAAGCTCAGTCTGCCACCCGACAAATTTCCCGAATGGCAGGCCAAATATCAGGAATGGCAGAAGATGACGTTGGTATTCGATCCGAAGGACATGTTTCGAGAATGAGATGCTTTCCGATGCAGCGAATTCTGGACCGCGTGGCGGTGGTGTTGGCCGTTGGTGTGGTCGTCGGGCTGTTCGCATCAGGTGTGCGCGCCGAATTGCGTATCGACATCACCAAGGGTGTCGTGGAGCCGATCCCCATTGCTGTGACCGACATGGTCGGGCCATCCGGAGAGGTGTCGCAATACGGCGCCGACATTTCGCGGGTCATCGCCGCGGACCTGGAACGCTCCGGTCTGTTCAAGGCCATCGACCGCAAGGCATTCATCCAGAAGGCGGCCGACATCAAGACCTTGCCGCGCTTCGGCGATTGGCGGGTGATCAACGCCCTGGCACTGATGCAGGGCCGCGCGCACCTGGTCACCGACGGCCGGCTCAGGGTCGAATTCCGCTTGTGGGATGTTTTGGCCGAACAACAGATGGTCGGGCTGGCCTATTTCACCATTCCCGACAACTGGCGCCGGGTTGCCCATATCATCGCCGACGCCATCTATAAGCGGCTGACCGGTGAAAGCGGTTATTTCGATACCCGTATCGTCTATATCTCGGAGACGGGGCCGGCGACGCGCCGGATCAAACGTTTGGCGATCATGGACCAGGACGGTTCCAACCACCGGTTTTTGACGGACGGTAGTTCGCTGGTCCTGACACCCAGGTTTTCGCCCACCCTTCAAGAGATCACCTATCTCTCCTATTACGGCAATCTGCCCAGGGTCTACATCTTCAACATTGATACGGGACGCCAGGAGATTTTGGGCGATTTCCCGGGCATGACCTTTGCGCCGCGGTTCTCGCCGGACGGGCGCAAAGTGATCATGAGTATGGCCAAGAACGGCAACACGGAAATTTACGTGATGGACCTGCAGACGCGGGCCGCCCAGCAGGTGACCCGCCATTCGGCCATCGACACCTCGCCCAGCTTCTCGCCGGATTCCAAGCAAATCGTTTTCAATTCCGACCGCGGCGGCGCCCAACAGATTTATGTGATGAACGCCGACGGGACGAAAGTGCGGCGCATCAGCTACGGCAAAGGGCGCTATGCAACGCCCGTGTGGTCACCGCGTGGCGATCTCATTGCCTTTACGAAAATCCTCAAGGGTACGTTCTATATCGGCGTCATGCGGCCCGATGGCTCCGGTGAGCGGCTTCTGGCCCAGGATTTCCTGGTCGAGGCGCCGACCTGGTCGCCCAATGGCCGGGTTCTCATGTTTTTCCGCCAAAGCCGCACGACAAAAGACGGCAAGGGTGGGCTGTCGCGGTTGTGGTCAATCGATCTGACCGGACACAACGAACGAGAGATTTTAACACCGGTCGATGCGTCAGACCCGGCCTGGTCGCCGCTGATCCCGTGAAACGGCGCTTCAAAGGCACTTGAGTGTGTTTTCCGCGCGGCGGTCATATCTTTGTGAATCAAAGGTTTTTCTGGACATAACGCTTGGAATCCGTGTTATTCCCATTTAATTAGTCAAGTTCCGCACCGTGAAAGGGTGGCGGAACCCATGCGCTGGCGATGACGACTGATATGAGCGTTGGTGGCAGCGGCGACAATCACCGTAATAATCCCGACAAAGGGGAGAGGTAAATGCGTATTAAATTTTTGAGCATCCTGGCCGCCGTGGCCTTGCTGGGCGCCTGCGAAACCGCTTCCGAAGGCGACGGCAAGAGCAGTGGTGCCGGCACGACAGCGAAGCCGGCCGCGGCGAAACCGGCCGCCGCCCCCATGGCCAAGGCCATGGGTGTCAAGAAAGGCAGCCAAGAAGATTTGGTGGTCAACGTCGGTGACCGGGTGTTCTTTGGATATGATCAGTTCAACCTGTCGAACGATTCCCGCGCCACCCTCGACAAGCAGGCGACCTGGATGAAAGCCAATCCGTCGGTGACGGTGCGTGTTGAAGGCCATTGCGACGAGCGCGGCACGCGCGAGTACAACCTGGCCCTCGGTGAGCGCCGCGCCAATTCGGTCAAGGACTACCTGGCCGCCAAGGGCGTCAATCCGGCCCGCATCGTGACGATTTCCTGGGGCAAGGAAAAGCCTGTGGCCAATGGGTCCAATGAAAGTGCGTGGCGCCAGAACCGCCGCGGCGTGACCGTGCGGATCGGCGGCAGCAGCTAAGCCACCGCTGACGAAATTCTTGGCGCTTGCCCGTGGCTTCGGCCGTTTCGGGCAAGCGCCTTAATTTTGCCTGGAATTTGCTGCATGGTCTGGTCAGGATCGCGTATGCTGCGGCGATTTGAAAAGCCACAAGGCACGGAATCATGATGTTGAAGAAATCGCGGGGCCAGGTCCCCATGGTACGCCGGCTGCCCATGATCGGGGCTGCCGTTGCTGTGTTCAGTGTCATTGTGCTGGCCCCGCCAGCCGTCACCGCGCAGGATCTGGGTCCGGTAATGGATCGCCTGGACCGCCTGGAACGCGATATCCGAACGCTGAATATTCAGATTTCCCGCGGCGCCGGCGCGAAGGGTGCCGCGGCGCCCATTTCGGCGGCCGCCGACAGTCCGGCCAGCAACGATCCCGGGGTCGCGCGTTTAACCCAGCGTTTGGACGCCCTGGAACAGGATATCCGTAACGCCACCGGCAGCATGGAACAGCTGGGCCATCAGATTCTGCAACTGACGGAACGCCTGGACAAACTTGTCGGCGATGTCGATTTCCGGTTGAGCACGCTGGAGACCAAGCTGGGCGTTGGCGCCGGCGGAACGGCCGCCCAGGCGACGCCGCCGGCCGGCGCCTCTTCCGCCATTGCCCCCCGTTCCATTCAAGGCGTCCCGGTCGATCCGTCCGTTGCCGCCGCCGACGTCAGCGCCAGCGCGTCGACTTCCGGTCCGCAGACCTTGGGGACCGTTTCCGCGAAGGCGGTGCAAAACCTGAAAACCCAACCGCCGGTGGCGGTCCAGCAGGTTGCCCCGCAACGCACGGCCGCCGCCGCACCGCTGCCGGCCGGTACGGTCAAGGAAAAATACACCTACGCCCTCAATCTTCTGCGTCAGACCAACTACGACCAGGCCGAGATCGCGCTGACGGAATTTGTTGCCCAGCACGGCGACAATCCGCTGGCCGGCAACGCCCGGTATTGGCTGGGGGAAACCTATTATGTACGCGCCGATTATGAACAAGCCGCGCAAACCTTCTTTCAGGGCTATCAGGCCAGTCCCGCCAATGCCAAGGCGCCGGATATGCTGTTGAAACTGGGGATGTCGCTGTCGCAGTTGAAGAAGAAGGCCGAAGCCTGCGCAACCTTCGACAAATTGGCCGGTGATTTTCCCAATGCGTCGACGCGCATCAACAGCGCCGTTGGCCGCGAACGCAAGCGGGCGGGTTGCCGCTGAATGGGGGAGGGAACAACCCTCCCGTTCCCATCGCCGGTCACTGATGGGACTTTCGCTGGTGTCTCTAACGCGACCTTCGCCCGAGGCATCGGGGCACTCGGGCCTTTTGAGCCGGCTCCACATATTGCGGTCGCCGTGTCCGGCGGCTCCGACAGCATGGCGCTTTGCCTGTTGGCGGCCGAATGGTGCCGCCGCCAAGGCGGTTATCTCACGGCCCTGAGCGTCGACCATGGGCTGCGCGCCGGGTCCGGCGACGAAGCCCGCCAGGTTGCCGCGTGGCTGTCAGCGCGCCAGATTGTGCAGCACATTCTGCCGTGGGGCGGCACCAAACCAACGTCCGGAATGCAGGCCGCGGCCCGGGACGCACGCTATCGGTTGATGGAATCCTGGTGCCGCGATCATCACGTGTTGCACTTGCTGGTCGGTCACACGGCGGATGATCAGGCAGAGACATTTCTGTTGCGCTTGCAGCATGGCAGCGGCCCTGATGGGTTGTCGGGCATGAGCGCGGTTCGCGAACTGACCCATTGCCGTATCCTCCGGCCGCTCCTGGGCATGCGGCGGACCGCACTGCGATATTACCTGGGCGCCCAGGGCCAGCCGTGGCTGGACGACCCCAGCAACGAAAACCCCCGGTTCGCCCGGACAAATGTCCGTCAGGCGCTTGCCGGCGGCGCCTTAAGCGTCGGCGCCTTGTCTGCCGCCGCCGGGCGCTATGGACAGGCGCGCATCGTTGCCGAAGATGCCGCCGACCAGTTCCTGGCCCGCCACGGTCGTCTGTCGCCGGCCGGTTTCATGATATTTGATGGGAATGTTCTGAATAATGCCCCCCAGGACACGGCTTTGCGGGTCCTCGGCCGGACCCTGACGGCTGTTGGCGGCGGTTGGTATCCGCCGAAGCGTCAACCCCTGGAAGATCTTTTGGCGCGTCTTGGCAAGGACCCGGCGATGTCGAAAACCCTCGGAGGGTGCCGGATCATCGCCGGTGCCGGCGGCCTGCTGATTTGCCGCGAAGCCCGCAACTTGCCGGGGCCCGTGCAGATTACCGATGTCACGGCATTCCGCTGGGATGGCCGCATTTTGATCAAGCCGGACGCGACGGCGCCGCGTGATCTGCATATCATTGCCGCCGGCGATGCGCGCTGGTCGGCCGCCGCCGTTACAGGCCCGGCCCATGAGCATTGGTGCCGCCTGCCGGCGCCCGTGCGGCCGTCGATGCCGGTATTGGCCGATCGCTTCGGTATTTGCGCGGCGCCGCTTCTGGCGTATAACAAGGATCGGCCTGGGACCATGGAAAATATCAGAAAACCCGCCGTTTCCATGACCTTCGCGCCGCGCCGGGGCTTGTCCGATCCGGCGTTTTGTGTTGCGTAATGGTTTTGACAGACTATCTCTATAGGTTAGTGACACGTAGGTGATTGGCGGGATCCGCGATCACATTATAATTTGAGCCGACCTTCGGCCGCGACGGAAAGGACCGAGACTTGAATTTCAGCCGCAATCTGGCCCTCTGGGTGATTATCGCGCTTCTGGTGTTTGCCCTGTTCAACCTGTTTCAGGGCACATCGCCCAGGACGGCGCAGGGCAGCATGGCCTTTTCCGATTTCCTTACCGCCGTGGAACAAGGTGATGTGCGCGAGGTAACCATCCAAGGTCACGCCATCAGCGGCCAGTTCCGCGATGGCCGGTCGTTCCAGACCTATGCCCCCGATGACCCGGGCTTGGTGCAGACCTTGACCAAACAGGGCGTGCGCATCCGGGCGTTGCCGTCGGATGAGGACTCGCCGACCCTGTTCAGCATTCTGCTGTCGTGGTTCCCCATGCTATTGCTCATTGGGGTGTGGATTTTCTTCATGCGCCAAATGCAATCCGGCGGCGGCAAGGCCATGGGATTTGGTAAATCCAAGGCCCGCATGCTGACCGAGAAAAGTGGCCGCGTGACCTTCGAAGACGTCGCCGGTATCGACGAAGCCAAGCAGGAATTGGAAGAGATCGTCGAGTATCTCAAGGATCCGCAGAAATTCCAGCGCCTGGGCGGCAAGATCCCCAAGGGCTGTCTGTTGATCGGCCCGCCGGGCACCGGTAAGACGCTGTTGGCGCGCGCCATTGCCGGCGAAGCGAACGTGCCGTTCTTCACCATTTCCGGCTCCGACTTCGTCGAGATGTTCGTCGGCGTCGGCGCCTCGCGGGTCCGCGACATGTTTGAGCAGGGTAAGAAAAACGCACCCTGCATCATTTTCATCGACGAAATCGACGCCGTCGGCCGGCATCGCGGCGCCGGACTTGGCGGCGGCAATGATGAACGCGAACAAACGCTCAACCAATTGCTGGTCGAGATGGACGGGTTTGAATCCAACGAAGGCGTGATCTTGATCGCGGCCACCAACCGGCCGGACGTTTTGGATCCGGCACTGCTGCGTCCCGGCCGCTTTGACCGCCAGGTCACCGTGCCCAACCCAGACATTCTGGGCCGCGAGAAGATCCTCAAGGTGCACATGAAGAAAGTGCCCTTGGCCCCCGACGTGGACGCCCGCGTCATTGCCCGCGGCACACCTGGGTTTTCCGGCGCCGATCTGGCCAATCTGGTCAACGAAGCGGCCCTGTTGGCGGCCCGCATCGGCAAGCGCGTCGTCACCATGCAGGAATTCGAGGACGCCAAGGACAAGGTCCTCATGGGGACCGAGCGGCGCTCCATGGTGATGACCTTGGAAGAGAAGGAATTGACCGCCTATCATGAGGCCGGTCATGCCCTGGTTAGCCTGCGCATGCCGAAGTCAGACCCCTTGCACAAGGTTACCATCATCCCGCGCGGCCGCGCCTTGGGGGTCACCATGAACCTGCCGGAGCGCGATCAATTGTCGCAATCCGAGGTGCAGTTGAAGTCCCGCCTGGCGATTATGTACGGCGGCCGCATCGCCGAGGAATTGGTGTTCGGCAAGGACAACATCACCACCGGTGCGGGCAACGACATCCAGCAGGCGACCAACATCGCGCGGCGCATGGTCACTGAGTTCGGGTTTTCCCAAAGGCTTGGACCGTTACGCTACGCGGACAATGAGGAAGAAGTGTTCCTAGGCCACTCCGTGGCCCGCCAAAAGCACGTGTCCGACGCGACGGCGGCGATCATCGATGAGGAAGTTCGTGATCTCATCGACGAAGCGGAGCGCAATGCGCGGCGTGTTCTCACCGATGAACGTGATCAGCTGGAGCTTATCGCCCAGGGGCTTTTGGAATACGAGACGCTTTCCGGTGTCGATGTCGATGCGCTTTTGCGCGGCGAAGAGATCGTCCGCAAGGATGACGATTACACCCCCCCGGAAGGCGGCCACAAGGCCTCGGTGCCGACCAGCGGCGCGGTCAACAAGGACAAGGGATCGCCCGGCGTCGGCGGTATCGAGCCGCAGCCGGAATCCTAGATCACCACTGATCCGGCGGTCTTCCGGATGGCCTTGATGATGGAAGCTTCAAAGCAAGCCGCATTCACCGATCTTAAATTTGCCGGCCTCACGCTTGACCGCCCGCGGATCATGGGCATCGTCAACGTCACCCCGGACAGTTTCTCCGATGGCGGCGAGGCGCTTCGCGTTGACGATGCGGTGGCGCGCGGCCGCGCCATGCGCGACGCGGGCGCAGATATTCTTGATATTGGCGGCGAATCGACCCGGCCCGGCGCCGATCCGGTTTCCGTCGAACAGGAAATGCAGCGTGTCCTGCCGGTGATTGAAGCCTTGGCCGGTGATGGCGCGTTGGTCTCCATCGACAGCCGGCGTGCGGTGGTCATGGAAGCGGCGATGAATGCTGGCGCCACTATCGTCAACGATGTGACCGCCTTGACGGGTGATCCAGACGCCTTGGGCGTTGTTGCCGACCACGCCGTGCCGGTTGTTTTGATGCACATGCAAGGTGAGCCCCGGACCATGCAGGAAAATCCCACCTACAATGTGGCTTCCAAGGACATTCGGGATTATCTAGCGGCCCGCATTGCGGTTTGCGAGGACGCCGGGATCAGTCGCACGCATATTGCCGTCGATCCGGGAATCGGCTTTGGCAAGACCCTGGATCACAATCTGGAAATCCTCGCCCACATGGACGTGTTGCACGAATTGGGCTGCCCGGTGGTGCTGGGGGCGTCACGAAAGAGCTATATCGGCAGACTGTCGGCGGCCGATGACCCTCATGACCGTGTCGCCGGATCCGTTGCTTCGGCGCTGGCCGCCAGGGCCAAAGGTGTGCAAATATTCAGGGTCCATGACGTCGCGGAAACGCGGCAGGCCTTCGATGTCTGGGAGGCCATCGACAAAGCGGGTGGGTGAGATGATCCGGACAATCGGTACAGTAATGCTTCTTTTGCCAGCCATTGCGAATTTGGGATTCGGCAGCCCGGCAATCGCCGCCGATAGGATCAGTTGGTTCGTCACTCACTTTCCGCCGGGTTACATCCGGGTCGGCGAAAATATCGGCACCGGCCACATGGACCGACTGCTCGATCATTTCCAGAAAGGCCTGACCGGGTTCAACCATCTGACCGTCGATGGGCCGCTGACCCGGGCCCTGGCCTCCATGCGAAGAAGCGATGGTGTGTGCAACAACGGTGTGTTCAAGAAACCGGAACGGGAAGAATATGTGGCGTTTTCCAAACCCTATGTGTGGATCGTCTCAAACCGCTTGATCGTCGCCGAAGACGCCATGGCGAAGGTCGCGCCGCACGTTGGCGCCGACGGCGTCGTCAATGTGGAAATCCTTCTCAATGACGCCAAAATCCGGTTCGGCTTTGGTAAATCGCGTTCCTATGCGCCGGTTGTCGATAACACATTGAAGGCCCTGGCCGGTGATCCGCGCGGCCAGGCGGTGATCCATTCGGAAACCCTGATGAAGATGATTGCCGGCGGCCGGTTCGACGTGACTTTCGCTTATCCCACGGAAGCGACCCATCAGCTGCGGCGTTTGGGACTGACACCAAAGTTGCGTTATTTTCCCATGGCAAATGTTGCACGGTTTTTCCCGGTCCATGTGGGATGTTCGAAGAAGCCCATCGGCAAACGGGTCATCGCGGAAGTCAACAAAATCATCAGTGCGGCGGGCGCCTACCCGGCATGGTACCGGCATTATGAGAAGAACTTGTCACCGGACGCTGTCAAGGAATTGCGCGCGTTCGTGCCGACGGCAGGAAAACAGTAACGTCACCGACCGGCCAGATCGGGATTGATCCGTACATGTCAACCAACCCACCGACAATCCAAACCGCCGCCGATGCCTTTCTCGCCCGCCTGGGCGAACATGGCGTCGATTATCTGTTCGGCAACGCCGGCACCGATTTCCCGTCGATCATCGAAGGCTTCTGCCGGGCCAGGGAAGCCAACCGCCCGGTACCCATGCCGGTCACCGTGCCGCACGAAAATCTCGCCATCGCCATGGCGCACGGGTATTACCAGGCCACTGGCCGGCCCCAGGCGGTGATGCTGCACGTCAACGTCGGCACGGCAAACGCCATTTGCGGACTGTTGAACGCATCACGCGACAATATCCCCATATTGCTGTTTGCCGGGCGCACGCCGATCACCGAGGACGACAGCGTCGGGGCCCGCAACGTCTTCATCCATTGGGGCCAGGAGATGTTCGACCAGGCCGGTATGGTCCGCGAAGCGGTCAAATGGGATTACGAACTCAGGACAGCCGATCAAGCCGCTCAGGTGGTTGATCGGGCGGTTGCCATTGCCATGAGTGAACCGCGCGGGCCGACCTACGTGACCTTGCCCCGGGAAATCCTCGCCCAATCCGCCGATAAGGCGCCGCCCGACATCGATAGCGTGGCCCGGCCGGCGCCGCCGAGCCCGGATCCGGCGGCTCTCAAGCAACTGGCCGAATGGCTGGTCGCGGCGGAGGCGCCGGTGCTGATTTCCGGCGGCTACGGCAGCCGTGACGGCGACGCTGACGTGCTTGCCGCCCTGGCCGAGAAACATGCCATTCCGGTTATCGCCTACCGGCCCCGCTATACGCCCCTGCCGACGGATCACCCCATGCATCTGGGCTACGAAGTCGGCGCCCATATCAATACCGCCGATCTGATCGTGGTCGTCGACAGCGACGCGCCCTGGCTGCCAAAGCTGCATCAGCCGAACCCGGATGCGAAGGTTGTACAAATCGGCGCCGACCCCTTGCTGTCCGATTACGTCATGCGGAATTTCCCCTGCCATCTGGGCATTACCGGGCTTTCCTCGGCCGTGTTGCGTGGCCTTGACCGGGTGTTGGATGGGATGGAGCGCCCGCCGCACGAACAGGCACGGCGCGACCGCGTTGCTGAGGCCCAAGCGACGGCCCGTGAAGCCGGCGCAAAGGCCGTCGCCGACGCATCGGCAAAACCGCTGGCGACAACGCCGTGGATCGCCCGCTGCCTCAACGATATCAAAGGCACCGACGATATTGTGATCACCGAAATGGTGTTCCCGCTGCACCTGCTGGACTTTTATCAACCGGGCTGTCACTTCGGCATGAGCCCGGCCGGCGGCCTGGGCTGGGGCCTGGGCGAAAGCATTGGCCAGAAGCTGGCCCATCCTGACCGGCGGGTCATCGCCGTCGTCGGGGATGGCAGCTACATGTTCGGCAACCCGACGCCGGCCCACTTCGTTTGCGAAGCCATGGGGCTGCCGATCCTGACCGTCATCGTCAACAATGCCATGTGGGGCGCCGTGCGCCGCGCCACGCTGAGCATGTATCCGGACGGCGCTGCGTCGCGATCCAATGACGCGCCGCTGACGCATCTGAAACCGTCACCGCGCTTCGAACATGTGGTCGAGGCGTCGGGCGGATATGCCGAACGGGTTGAGGCCGCCGCCAATTTGCCGGCCGCCCTGGAACGCGCCGTGTACGCCGTCGATGTGGAAAAGCGCCAGGCCGTGTTGAATGTCATCTGCGAATATGCGGATGGCACGGCGGCGGCGGACGCCAAGCGCTGAATCGGTGCTCTGTCAGGTTTTTCCAGGCGCGACGATGCCGCAGGCAACGTTCCGTAACAAATCGTGACCCCACGGCTTAACCGAATTGCAATAAAAGACGTCGTAGCTTAATCATCCGTCATTCTCACATGGCGTGATTTCAGAGGACATATGAACCGCACACTTTTCGGCACCGACGGTATCCGCGGCACCGCCAACACCGACCCCATGACGGCGGAGACGGCGCTCAGGGTCGGCATGGCGGCGGGTGGTCATTTCATTCAAGGGGATCACCGCCACCGGGTCATCATTGGCAAGGATACCCGGTTGTCGGGCTACATGCTGGAACCGGCACTGACGTCGGGCTTCGTTTCCGTCGGCATGGACGTGGTCCTGGTCGGGCCCATGCCGACGCCGGCCATTGCCATGTTGACCCGGTCCTTACGCGCCGATCTGGGCGTCATGCTGTCGGCGTCACACAATCCCTATCACGACAACGGCCTGAAGTTCTTCGGCCCGGACGGCTACAAACTGTCGGATGAGGTCGAAGCCGCCATCGAGGCGCGCCTCGACAACGGTCTTGATAAGCTGCGCGCGGCGCCGGACCGGCTGGGCCGGGCGCGGCGCCTGGACGACGTCATCGGCCGTTATACGGAGCACGTGAAGCGGACGTTTCCCCGCGGCTCACGTCTCGACGGATTGAAGGTCGTGGTCGACTGCGCCAATGGCGCGGCCTACCGGGTGGCGCCGGAAGTGCTTTGGGAATTGGGCGCCGAGGTGGTGCCCATCGGGGTCGATCCGGACGGTTTCAACATCAATCGGGGCTGCGGGTCGACGGACACGGATTACATGCAGGCCCAGGTGATGGCGCACGGCGCCGACATCGGTCTGGCCCTGGACGGCGACGCCGACCGGTTGATCGTCTGCGACGAAAAGGGCGCGCTGATCGACGGCGACCAAATCATGGCCTTGATCGCCGGACACTGGGCCGCCGCCGGCGATCTCAGCGGCAACAGTGTTGTTGCCACGGTGATGTCGAACCTGGGGTTCGAGAAGTATCTGGACGGCCAGGGCATCCGGCTTTTGCGCACCCAGGTGGGCGACCGCTACGTGGTCGAGGAAATGCGCCGTGGCGGCTACAACCTGGGCGGTGAGCAATCGGGTCACATCGTGTTGGGCGATTATGCGACCACCGGAGACGGTCTGATCGCCGCCCTGCAGGTGCTGGCCGTGCTGGTCGCCGACGGCGGCCGGGCCAGCGAGGCTTGCCGGCGGTTCGATCCCTATCCGCAGCAGCTGACCAATGTGCGTGTCAACGGCGGCCAACCCTTGCGCGACGCCCGTGTCCTGGAAGCCATCAGCGACGGCGAAGCCCGTCTGGCTGGCAAGGGGCGCTTGTTGATCCGCCCGTCCGGCACGGAGCCGGTGGTTCGGGTGATGGCCGAAGGCGAGGACGAAGCGCTGATCTCCAGTGTCGTCGGCGACGTCGCCGGTGCCATTGAGCAGGCTGCCTCGGACGGGTCCTGATCTCATGAACGGCCGGGTATTGATCATCGCCGGATCCGATTCCGGCGGCGGCGCCGGCATTCAGGCCGACATCAAGACGGTGACGGCGCTGGGCGGCTTCGCCATGACCGCGATCACCGCGCTGACGGCCCAGAACACCACCGGCGTGCAGGCCATCCACGAAGTGCCGGCGGATTTCGTCCACGCCCAGATCGACAGCGTGCTTGGTGACCTGGGAGCGGACTGCATCAAGATCGGCATGCTGCACCGTCCGGAAATCATTGACGCGGTCGCCGATGCCTTGGGCGCCATGGCCGCAGGTATTCCCGTTGTTCTAGATCCGGTGATGGTGGCGAAGGGGGGTGCTGCCTTGTTGGAAGACACCGCGACGGCGGCGCTAAAAGCGCGGCTTTTGCCCCTGGCCCGGTTGTTGACGCCGAACACGCCGGAAGCCGCGGCACTGAGCGGACGCAAGGTCGGAACACCTGAGGACGTCGCCGCCGCGGCCAAGGACCTGCTGGGGCTGGGCGCTGAGGCGGTGCTGATGAAAGGCGGACATCTGGCCGGCGATGAGGTCACGGATCTGTTGTACGATGGCGAAGCGCAGGCACTGGCGTTTTCCGGTCCGCGTATTGATACCCGCCATACCCACGGTACCGGTTGTACCTTGGCGTCCGCCTGCGCCATCGGATTGGCCCAGGGCATGACCTTGGCCGCGGCCGTCGGGCGGGCGCATGGCTATGTTCGCGACGCCATCATCAGCGCGCCCGGTTTCGGATCAGGGCACGGCCCGCTCAACCACGCCCATCCCCTGAAAAGCTAGATTACCGAACTGGCAGCGCCCGGCGGGCCGTGCAGGATATCCACCAGTTCCGCCATGGCCCGCTCCACTTCCGCGCGGGAATGATTGCCGCCGACGGAAATGCGCACGGCATGGGGCGCCGCATCGCGGCCCGGCGTGAAGGTCTCGGCGGTCAGAATGCGGATGCCGCGGGCTTCCGCCTCCGCCTGAAAGTCCGACGCCCGCCACGGTGACGGCAATTCCAGCCAAACGAAGGAAACGCTGGAATCGCTGCGCAGGGTGAAATCCTTGAAATGATTGCGCGCCAGGGCGACCCGGACCTCGATCTCGCGCCGGATGACCCTGGTCAGTTCGGCGCCGGTACCGTCATTGATCCAGCGTGTGGTGATCTCCGCCATCAGGGGCGGCGCCGTCCAACTGCTGACCCGGACCGCCGAACGCACCCGGTCGGTCAACCCATCGGGGCTGTGGATGAAGCCGATACGCAGGCCGCCGGCCATGCATTTCGACGGGCCCGACAGGAAGAATGTGCGCTCCGGTGCGAAGGTCGCCAAGGGCGGCGGATGCCCGGGACCGACGGCGGCCCAGACATCGTCCTCGATAATGCAGAGGTGGTGCGCGCGGGCGATTTCGGCGATCGCCGCGCGCCGCGCCTCGGACATGGTTGCCGTGGTCGGGTTGTGGACACTCGGCATGCAATACAGCAACTTCGCCGTGGATCGCCGGCAGACCGCATCCAAGGCCTCGGGCAGGAACCCTTCGCCGTCCATGGCTACCGTTTCGACCCTGAGGCCCATGTGCTGGGCGAGGCGGATCACTCCGGGATAGGTCAGTACTTCCAGCAAGATGGTCGAGCCCGACGGCGCCTGCGCCATCATTGCCGCCAGGGTGGCGTGCTGAACGCCGCCGCTGATCGCGATGTTGTCTGCCGAGGTGGCGACGCCGCGCCCGGCGATCCATTTGGCGCCGGCTTCCAGGTGCCGGGTCATGCCCGTATTCAGCTGATAGTCGGCCAATGCCGAGAGGTCCGGCAGCTGGCTGAGCTCGGCCAAGGTTTTCGCCATCGCCCGCCCAGCTTCCGCGTGGGGCAGGGTGGCGTGAGTAAGGTCCACAATGCCCGGCTGTGTTTTCGCTTCGATTTCGATGAAGCCGTCGCCGCGATTGCGTTTCTTTTCGTGCACGAAGGTGCCGCGGCCGACCTCGCCGCCGACCAGGCCGCGGCGTTCAGCTTCCCTGTAGGCCCGGGTCACAGTGCCCAGCGTGACGCCCAAATCATAGGCCAGATTTCGCTGCGGCGGCAGTTTGCTGCCGGCCGCCAGGGAGCCGGTGGTGATCGCTTCGCCCAAGGCATCGGCGATGGCGAGGTATTTGGGACCTTGATGGTCAGCCAAATCAGGAAGCCATATTGTCATGGTAACAATAATTACATTGTAGATAATATTACGTCAATTGTATTTATTGTATCTAACATGTGAACAGGAGATAAGGAAATGTCCTCATATTATATCGAGACAATGGATGGCCGCCATCCGGCCACGGCCCGCATATTCGATGACTATGCGGCCGATTCATGGAACCGCACGACGCAAGCCGTATTGAAGGTCGTTCGGGCGCTTTGCACTTGGCAGCGGCGCGCTAACGAACGGCAACGGCTGGCCCGCATGAACCATCATGACTTGCTTGATATGGGGATCACCCGAATTCAGGCCAACAGCGAAGCGGCAAGGCCGTTTTGGCAGCCGTGAGCTTGCGTCCAACACATCACCCCAACGGGAAGGCGGCCGCCAAGGCTGGCACCTCTTACCCTGGCTGGTGCCAAGCCGGCGGCCGCCTTCCCGGATTATTCATATTCTCCCGTGTTTTGCTGCGGCCCCGAACGGCGTATTGTTGCGTGACGGAGATGACGGGAGGTCCGCATGTCTGAGTTGGCGAATGATCTGGTAAATTCCCTGGACGGCCGGGCGGCGTCCATTCTCGACGCCTGCACGGCTTGCGGCGCCTGTGTGGCGGTTTGCCCGACACCGGCCATCACCGGCCTGGATGCCAGTGATACGGAAGCGCTCAGCGGCGGCGTGCTGGACATCCTTCGCACCGGCGCCGGCCCGGCGGTCTCGGAAGCCTGGGCTAAGGATTGTTGCGGCAGCGGCCACTGCCTGAGCGTTTGCGAACATGGCATCAACCCCAGGTTCATGCTGACCATGGCCCGCCGTGCCCTGTCGCGGGCCGCGCCCGAACAACAACGCAAGGAGATTGGCAAGACGGCCTTTCAGTCCATGAGCCGGGGTGTCCGCGTAATCTCACGCCTGCAATTGCCGCCCGAGTTGATGGACCGGCTCAGCCCCGCGTCGCATCCGGTTCGCGAGACGCCGCCGGATGTGATTTTCTATACGGGCTGCAACATGCTGAAGACGCCGCACATCGGCCTCATCTGCCTCGATATTCTGGATCGCCTCGACGTCAGTTTCGAGGTCTATGGCGGGCCCGCCAACTGTTGCGGGATACTGCAACTGCGGCCCGGCGACGATGCCAACGCCGGCCGTCAGGCCGGCAGCACCATGCAGCGCTTCGCTGACACGGGCGCGGCAGAGGTCCTGTCGTGGTGCCCGACTTGTGAGATGCAGTTTTCCGAAACGTTGCTGCCGACGGAGCGCCCGGCCGTCGATATCCGCATGTTCCCGGTCTATCTGGCGGCCCAGCTTGATCGCCTGCAGCCGTTCATGACCCGGCCCGTGAACAAGACCGTGGCCTTGCATGAATACCCGGGATCGCCGGGCGTCATGGACAGTGTCGTGAAATTGCTGAGCGCCATACCCGGATTGACGCTGGTTGATCTGAAGCAACCGGGCGTTGGCTATCAGATGACCTCGCTGGCCGTTGTCCCGGACTTCCAAAAACAGCACATCGCCGACAGCCTGCGCGCCGCAGAGGCCGCCGGCGTCACCACCTTGGCCGGGGTCTACCACGCCGATCACCGGGAACTGTCGTCACACCAAGACCAATGGCCGTTTGAGGTCGTCAACTACATGGAATTGATCGCCGAAAGCATGGGCATTGAGCGCCCGGATATGTTCAAGCGCCTGAAGCTCATGCAGGATGCCGATGCCATCGTCACCGAATGCAAGGAGATGATCGCCATCCATGGTCTCGATCCGGAAAAGGTCCGTGATACGGTTTTGACCTATCTGCTGGGCGATCAAATCCTGCCCATCGACCGCGCGCTGCATCCGGCGTCGCAGCCCGACTTGGACGTCCATACGTCGTGAGCGCGCCGGCCGCCGTCGCCGACGTGGCATCGCCACGCCTGCTGTTGGCGTTTGCCATGGCGTTCGTCAGTGCCGTCATCTGGGGCGCGACGCCGGCGGCCACGGCCATCGCGGTTGCCGGTATGGAGCCCATCGTCGCCGGCATGCTGAGGACCGTGTTCGCCGTGCCGTTGGTTTTATGCATCGCCTTAGCCGGGCGGCTGCCGCTTCCCACGGGCCGGGCGGCCTGGGGCCTGCTGACCTTGTCGGGGCTCGGCGGTTTCGCCGGTTTCACCTTGCTGTTCACCTTCGGCGTCGCCCAGACATCAACCGCGCACGCCGGCTTGATCTTGGCCGGCATTCCCCTGCTGACCGGCCTTGGCGGTGCCATTGTGGCGCGCCAAATGCCAAGCCGCATGTGGTTCCTTGGCGCGGCGATCGCGATCAGCGGCGAGGCCTTGCTGATCACCGGCCGCGGCGGCGCGGCGGGCACGGCATCGCCGAGCGGAGATTTAATGTGTATCGCGGCAACGTTCTGCGCCGCGGTCGGCTACGTGTCCGGCAGCCGCCTGAGCGCCCAGATCGGTACCTGGGCGACGACGGCCTGGGGCATTACCCTGGCAGGGGTATTGCAGGCGCCGCTGCTGTGGTGGTTTACCGGGGCCACCGATTGGGCCGCCATCCCGGCACCCGCCTGGGGCGGCATGGCCTATCTGGTCGTCATGGCCGCCGTGGTCGGCTATGCGGCCTGGTATTGGGCCCTGTCCGAAGGCGGCGTGGTGCGTGTCTCCCCGGTGCAGTATCTGCAGCCCTTGGTCAGTCTGGTGTTGGCCGTGGTGATTTTCTCGGAAGCCCTGAGCGTGCCGTTGATCAGCGCCGCGGTAATGATTTTGACCGGCGTCGCCCTGGCCCGGAAGGGGTGAGCGATGAGACCCATGAACGACCATAACGTTGAATTCAGGAGCCGCCCATGCCCGTAATCCCCAAGGCTGATTTGCAAGCCGCCGCTGAAATCGTCTATGCGCAGATGGTGCCGACGCCGCAATATTGCTGGCCCTTGTTAACCAAGCGCACCGGCGCTGAGGTTTGGGTCAAACACGAGAATCACACCCCCATCGGCGCCTTCAAGGTGCGCGGCGGCCTGAACTTTATGACCCAGTTGAAGCGCGACCATCCCGATTGTCCGGGCGTCATCACCGCGACCCGCGGCAACCACGGCCAAAGCGTCGCCCTGGCGGCGGCAAAGGTCGGCCTTGGCGCGACAGTTCTGGTGCCGCACGGCAACAACCCGGAAAAGAACGCCGCCATGAACGCCTTCGGCTGTGAGTTGATCGAACACGGTGAGGATTTTCAGGAAGCCCGGGAATATGCGGCCGGTCTCGGTGAAGAACGCGGCCTGCACATGATTCCGCCGTTCCATCCGCATCTGGTTGCCGGCGTTGGCTCGTATTCAACGGAATTCCTGACCACGGTGGCCGATTTGGACGCGGTCTACGTGCCCATCGGCATGGGATCGGGCATTTCCGGCATGATCTCGGCCCGTGAAGCCTTGGGCAGCCGGGCGGATGTGATCGGCGTCGTCGCGGAAAACGCCCCCAGTTATGCGCTATCTTTCGACGCCGGCAAATGCGTGCCGACCAACAGCGCCGACACCATGGCCGACGGCCTGGCCTGCCGGGTGCCCGATGAAAGTGCGTTGGAGATCATCTTGGGCGGAGCGGCGCGTATCGTCACCGTCTCGGAAGCGGAAATGTCGGCCGCCATGGTGCACTATTTCACCGACACCCATAACGTCGCCGAAGGCGCCGGCGCGGCGCCCCTGGCGGCGCTGATGAAGGAACGCGACCGCATGGCCGGCAAACGGGTTGGGTTGATCTTGTCCGGCGGCAACGCGGATCGGGAACTTTTCCAAAGTGTTTTGATATCGGCAAACGATGAGCAGTAAAATAAACTCAATGGTCCGGTCGAAATGCCCACTGGATTCCCGCCTTGGAGTGTAACCCAATGACTGCAGAAATATTTCGCGACGATGCCTACACTAAGTCCTGCGAAGCAACCGTCGTGTCGGTTGACGCCGACGGTATCGAATTGGACCAGACCGTATTTTACTACAACTCCGGCGGCCAGCCTGGCGACACGGGCACATTGACTGCGGCGGATGGCCGCGTTGTTGACATCGTTGATTGCGTGAAAGACAAGGCCGGCGGTCGCCATGTGCATGTGCCGGCCGAGGGCGCACCGGCGCTTGCGCCTGGCGATACGGTGAGCGCCACCATCGATTGGGAGCGCCGCCACCGGCTCATGCGCATGCATTCGGCCCTGCATCTGCTTTGCGCTGTCGTCGATGCCCAGATCACCGGTGCCAAGGTGGATGCCGCCAAGAGCCGCATTGATTTCAACCCGGAAGACGCGACCATCGACAAGGTTGAAATACAGGCCGCCGTCAGCGAGCTCATCGCCGCTGACCGGCCCATGACGGCGCGCTGGATCACAGATGAGGAGTTGGCGGCACAGCCCGAACTGGTGCGCACCATGTCGGTGATGCCGCCGACCGGTATCGGCCGGGTGCGCCTGATGGAAATCGAGGGCGCCGATTTGCAGCCCTGCGGCGGCACCCACGTCTCCAGCACAGGTGAGATCGGCAACATGGTGATCGGCAAGATCGAAAACAAAGGCAAGCACAACCGCCGGGTCAACGTGCGCCTGGAGGACTGAGCGTGTCCGAAGGCGCCGTCTATTACCAACCCGGTCCCGAAGACAGCCGCCAGATTGCCGAGTTGTATCAAATGGCGGCCGGCGGCGTCGCCGACTACATGTGGTCGGGCATGGCGGAGGCGGGCGAAACCGTTCTTGATGTCGGTGCACGGCGGTTCGCCCGGCGCGGCGAGGACTATTCCTTTCAAAATTGCCTGGTTGCGGCCCGGGAAGGCGCAATCATCGGCATGATTCATGCCTACCCCATGCGCGCGGCGACGAACCCGGGCGAAGATTTTGATCCGGTTTTGCGTCCTTATGCGGAATTGGAACGCGTGCCCAGCCTCTATATCGCTGGTATTGCCATGTACCCCGGCTATCGCGGGCAGGGGATTGGTGAAACCCTGTTGGGTGCCTTTGGCATGTATCATTCTGGCGACGATCTGAATGAGCATTCGTTGATTGCTTTTGAACAGAACGCAGGGTCCGTGCGATTGTACGAACGCCTCGGTTACGAAATTGTCGATCGGCGGCCGATTGTGCCGCATGAGCTTATTCAATATGCCGGCGACGCATTGCTGATGGTGCGCGCTTTTTAATCTGCCAGGGAGAACTCCATGACCACCAACGCCTATAACATCGCCGTCATCGCCGGAGACGGCATCGGCAACGAAGTCGTGCCCGAAGCCATCAAGGTTCTGGAGGCCGTGGCGCGCAAGTACGACCTGGGTTTCAAATTTGACGAAAAGGATTGGAGCTGCGAGCGATTCCACAAAAAAGGCGCGATGATGCCCGACGATGCCTTGGAATCCATTAAGGAGCACGATTCCATATTGCTGGGGGCGGTGGGGTTTCCCGGTGTGCCCGATCACATATCCCTGTGGGGTCTGCTGATCCCCATCCGCCGCGATTTCCAACAATATGTGGCCCTGCGTCCGGTGCGCCTGTTCGAGGGCATGCCGTGCCCCTTGGCGGGGCGCGAGCCGGGCGATATTGAATTTTTCATCGTCCGCGAAAACAACGAAGGTGAATATTCGGAAATCGGCGGCCGCCTGTATGACGGAACCGACCACGAAGCCGCTTTCCAACAAAGCGTGTTCACCCGGCGCGGCACCGACCGGATCATGCGTTACGCGTTCGAACTGGCCAAGACCCGGGAGAAGAAGCACGTCACGTCGGCGACCAAGTCCAACGGCATTATCCATTCCATGCCCTATTGGGATGAGCGCTTCGAAGCGGTCTCCGCCGATTATCCGGACATCACCACGGACAAGTTCCACATCGATATCCTGACCGCGCATTTTGTCCGCAATCCCGACTGGTTTGACGTGGTGGTGGGGTCGAACCTGTTCGGCGATATTCTCTCCGACCTGGGGCCGGCGGTGACCGGCACCATCGGCATTGCACCGGGCGCCAATATCAACCCGGAGCGCGATTTCCCATCCATGTTCGAACCAGTGCACGGCTCGGCCCCCGATATCGCCGGCCAAGGGATTTCCAATCCCATCGGTGAGATCTGGTCGGCGGCGATGATGCTCGATCATTTGGGCCAGCACGAGGCGGCGGCGGATATCGTTTCGGCCATCGAAGTGGTGATCCGCGATTCCGATATTAAAACACCGGACATGGGCGGTAAGGCCAATACACAAGAACTTGGGCAGGCGGTTATCGACGCCATATAGGAGACATCGCATGCAGATCCCCGTCTATCAGATCGACGCCTTCACGGACCGGGCCTTCGGCGGCAATCCGGCCGCCATCTGCCCCCTGGAAGAATGGCTGGATGATGCCACCATGCAGGCCATCGCGGCGGAAAATAATCTCTCGGAGACGGCGTTCTTCGTCGCCAATGGCGGCGACAACTATGATCTGCGCTGGTTCACCCCGGCCGCCGAGGTTGACCTTTGCGGGCATGCCACCTTGGCGTCGGCGTCTTTGCTGCTGGAGACATTGACGCCGGATGCCGAAGCGGTCCGGTTTGAGACCCGCAGCGGCACCCTGACGGTGGTCCGCGAAGGCGACCGACTGGTCATGGACTTTCCGGCCTTGCCGGCGGCGCCCGTCGATCTGCCGGCGGGTTTTGCCGAGGCCATTGGATTGGAACCCGTGGCCTATCTCCGGGCGGTCAAGGATATGGCGGTGTTTGAGAGCGAGTCCATTGTGCGCGGCATCGATCCCGATTTCGATTTCATCGCCCGATTGGACGGCATGGGCTTGATCGTCACGTCGCCGGGTGACGACAGCGACTGCGCGTCGCGGTTTTTTGCCCCGAAGTTCGGGATCGATGAAGACCCGGTGACCGGATCGGCGCATTGCACCATCGTGCCCTATTGGGCGGACCGGCTGGGCAAATCCGATATTCACGCCCGCCAGGTGTCGGCCCGGTCTGGTGATCTTTATTGCCGCATGGACGGCGACCGGGTCCGCATGGGCGGCCGTGCAGTGCTGTTTTTGAGCGGCATGATCGAGCTGCCATGATTACCGGATTTGACGTGAGGCAGGCAAATGGACCTGAGGATTTGGACCGGGCCCGGGAATTGTTTCGGGAATATCAGGAATGGCTGGACGTCGACCTATGCTTCCAGGATTTCGAAAATGAGTTGAAGGACCTGCCGGGGCTCTACGCGCTGCCAGCGGGGCGGCTCTATCTGGTGTTCGATGCTGACGACGCACGGTTGGTCGGCTGTGTCGCGCTCAGGCCCAGAGACGGCGGGCAATGTGAAATGAAGCGGCTCTATGTGCGGCCCCCGTGGCGGCGGCGCGGTTTGGGCCGGTCGCTGACGGCGTTGTGCCTTAGCGAAGCCCGGGCCGCTGGTTACACGGACATGTGCCTGGATACCTTGGCGCAATTGGACGCGGCGCGCGCGCTCTACCGCGATATGGGTTTTGACGAGATTCCCGCCTACTACGACAATCCCCTGGAGGGCGTCACCTATATGGGTATAGCGCTGCGATGAGGCGTAAGATTAGGGCGATCGAAAGCGGATTGTGGTAAGTTATGTGGTGAACTGAATGCCGCTGAATGTTACCCATTATGTGAGCGAACCTGAGGATTGAAGATATGAGACGGTTTTGGATTGCCCTGGTGGGGGGATTGGCGCTTGGCGCACTGGTCGCCGATGATGTTAGTGCTGCCAGCGGCTCGGTTTCCAAAAAACGCAGTTTCGGCCTGCGCAAGAAGGGCCGCGGACATGTTCAGTTGAAATCGATGATCGCGCCGGTCCGCAAAAGCAGCAAGTCAAAGCGCACCCGTAACACGCCGGTGACCGTCGTTCTCACCGTGAAGGACAACTTCAAGGTCGGTAAGGTCTGTAAGAAGGGGCCGCGGATCACCGATGCCCTGCTGCGCACCTGGTACAGGCGCGCCATCCCACGGGATTATCTCTATGAGCGCAAGAAGCGCAGCGGCAAAACCCGTGTCGATTACAAGCGCACGCCTGCACAGTTGAAGCTGGATAAGAAGTATCTGAAGATCATCAACAAGACCTTGCGCATGGATAAGGATGAAGTGACCGGCATCCTGGTCGTCAAAGGCACGTTCCGTTCGGGCGGTGGATCGATCATGAAACTGCCGTTCTCCAGTGTTAATGGCTGCGACGAACTTCAGGAAGAAGCCGACCCCAAGAAAAAGAAGAAATAGAAGCCGTCAAAACTCTAGGGTTTGTGCCGAAAACTTAAAAAAACACTATACTTAGTGCCCTCTGGGCCGTATCCTGCGGCCTGTGTCAATGCGTTATCAGGTGCCTCAAGGCGCCGAGGAGGGGGCTCAGGTGGCTCAAGGTCAAGTGGCTCAGGGTTTGCGGCGAATTGCCGCGTTGTTCGCGCTCAGTATCGGCATCAGTGGATGCGGCGCGCTGCAAGGGCAATTGCTCGACGAGTCTTTCTGGGCCGGGTCACCGTTTGGCCAAAACCAGGAAGCGGAATTGGGCATCGCTGAATTGGCGAAGGGCAACTACATCACCGCTGAGGCGCATTTCAAGAAAGCCCTGAGGCGTAATACCCGCGACATTGACGCCCTCATCGGTGCCGGCATTCTTTATCAAAACACCGGCCAGTTGACGAAGGCCCGCCAGATGTACGAATCCGTGCTGGCCTTGCGGCCTGACGAATCGAAACAATTTGTCGTTTGGAGCGATATCAGCACCCGTCCGGCGTCGCAGATCGCCAGTGTGAACCTGTCCTTGCTGGACAGCGGCGGCGTCACGCCGACCATGCAAAGCCCGTTGGCGAAACCTTCGGCCGGCGTTTCCGTGCGCGGCGCGCCTTCGGGTTCCGCCATGCTGGGGCGTACGGCAACACCGTCGGCGCCGTCACCGGCGATGGGGGTGATGGGAAATGATGCGGCCATGGGCTTCTCCGGCAAGGACGCCAACATCATGTCGCGCTATTCGACACTGAAGGCGCTTCGCGATCAGGGCCTCATCACGCCCGATGAGTTTGGCGCGCGTCGGCGCACCAATGCCGGCGCCTTACTGCCGCTCACGTCGCCGCCCCCGGCGGCCGGCCTGGACCGTCCGGTGCCGTCAACGGAACAGATCGCCGGGCGCCTGCGGGCCATTGGCCGTGCTCTGGAGATGCGCGCCATATCCGTGGCCCAGCATTCGGCGGAGCGGACCATGATTTTGGATGCCTTGATGCCGTCGGCGCCGGTGGTGGTTGCCAACCCGGCGTTACCGCCGAAGGGGTTGATGGAGGCCGCCGATTCGGTTCGCCGTCTGGAGAAGCTGCGCAACGAAGGATTTATCAGTTCCGACGAATACGCCCGCGAGCGCCAGGCCATCGAACTGGCCATGCGTCCGGCCTCGCCCGTCGCTGCCAAACCGATGGCCGCCAAGCCCGTCTCGAAGCCGGCCATGCTTGATAAAAAGACGGCCAAGAAGATGGGGCCGCAACCGGCCGTCCATCTGGCGTCTTACAAGTCTGCCAAGCAGGCACAACGCGGCTGGGCGCAAATCAAGCGTGCCCACAAGGGCGTCCTGGGCAGTCTCAAACATGAAGTGACTCGGGTTAAACTAGGCCGCAAGGGCACCTATTACCGTCTGAAAGCCGGCCCCTTCAAGAACGCCGCCGCGGCGAAGAATGCGTGTCGGCAGTTGAAGCGCCGTCGGCAGTATTGCGAACCCAGCATGATGGGCAAGGGTTAGCTTTCGTCGGCCAACTGCACGACGCCCGCTTCCGCCAACTTGTCCACGTCAGTACTGCTGTATTCCAGCAGGCCTTCCAATATGCCGCGCGTATGCTGACCCAAATCCGGCGCCGGATTGGTGGCGATTTCCGGCGAGGCGCCCAGATAAGGGCCGGTGCGGGCAAATTTCAACGAGCCCACGTCCGGATCATCGATATCCACCAAAACACCGCGCGCCTGAACCTGCGGATCGTTGAAGATGTCCTCGGCGTCGAAAACCGGTCCACAGGGCACGCCTGCATTATTCAACGCATCGACCGCATCGTCGCGTTTCTGGGATTTGAACCAGGCCGCCAGCAGGGGCTGCAGGAAATCGATGTTCCGGCAGCGCGCCGTGCCGTCCTTGGCGCGTTCGTCATCCTTCAATTCCGGATGGCCGACGGTTTCCGCCATGCGGCCCCAGATGATGTTGTCGGGGACATTGACCGCCAGCCAGCCGTCGGCGCATTCGTAGGCGTCGCGGGGCCAGGCGTTCTTCGGCTTGCCGCGGGAATTGACTTGGCCTGCGACGGAGTAAAGCGCCATCTGGGCTTCGTTGAGGGCAATCATGTTGTCGAACATGGACGAATCGACCAATTGCCCCTGGCCCGTGCGCGACCGCATGAACAAGGCCTGCATCACACCGTAGGCGGCGATCTGCCCGGAATAGATATCGGCCATGCCGTAGATCGTCCAACTGGGCGGTTTGTCGTCGAAGCCGACCATGTGCATGATCCCGCCCATGGCCTCGGCAACAATGTCGAAGGCCGGGCGGTTGGCATAGGGTCCCCGGTAGCCTTCCAACTGGCCGAAGCCGGAAATCACCGCCCAGATCAGACCTTCGTTGCGTTGGCGCATATCTTCGAAGCCCAGGCCCTGCTTGGCCATGGCGCCGGGGCGCAGGTTTTCCACCACCACATCGGCGGTTTCCGCCAGCTTGCGGAATACCTCCTGGCCCTCCGGGGCGCGCAGGTTCAGGGCCAGGCTTTTTTTGTTGCGGTTATAGCCCATGAAGCCGGCCGCCTTCTTCTTGCCATTGCCTTCGGCGAAGGGCGGCATGACGCGCCTGGGATCGCCCGATCCGGGGCGTTCGATCTTGATCACCTCGGCGCCGGCGTCGGCCAGCAGCATGGTGCAGTAGGGGCCGGCCATGTATTGCTCAAGGCCGACAACCCGGATCCCCTCGAGAGGCCGGGTAAGGGAAGGGGTGCTCACGAAATCAGTCTCCGATCCACTCAACCAGGGTCGAGACACCCATGCCGACACCGACACAAAGCGTCGCCAGGCCATAGAACGGCTTCGATGTGTCGCGGTCCGGCGCCCGGCGCTGCATTTCGTGCATGATGGTGACGATCAGCCGCGCCCCGGACGCGCCCGTGGGATGGCCCAAGGCAATGGCGCCGCCATTGACGTTGGTCTTCGCGTGGTCGAGACCAAGGCGTTTCATACAGCCCAGGGTCTGGGCCGCGAAGGCCTCGTTCAATTCGACCAGTTCGATGTCGTCGATTTTCAACCCCTGGCGCGCCAGCAATTTCTCCGTCGCCGGCACGGGTCCGTAGCCCATGACGCCGGGATCAACGCCGGCAACGGCGGAGGCGATCCAGCGCAGCTTCGGCTTCAGGCCCAACTCATCGGCTTTCTCCTTGCTCATCATCAGCACCGCCGCGGCGCCGTCGTTGACCCCCGATGAGTTGCCCGCCGTGACCGTGCCGTCCTTGGTAAACGCCGGGCGCAGGCGGCCCATGTCTTCGGCGTCCGTGGCCAGGGCGAAGCTGTCGCCGTCGCGGGTATAGCGGGGATGTTCGTCCGTATCGACGCGGATCGGATCGCCACGCCGTTGCGGCACCTCGATGGGCACGATCTCTTCGGCGAACTTGCCGGTGTCTATGGCGTCGACGGCCCGGCGGTGGCTTTCCACGGCGAAGGCGTCCTGTTCCTCGCGGCTGATCTGCATTTCCTGGGCGATGTTCTCGGCCGTCTCGCCCAGGCTGACGATGGGATATAGGGCGTCCATCTTCGGGTTGTTGAAGCGCCAGCCCACGGTGGTGTCCCACATTTTCGGGTTGCCCATGGCCGGCGTGCGGTCCGGCTTGCCCATGGCCCAGGGCGCGCGGCTCATGCTTTCGACGCCGGACCCGATATAGACGTCGCCTTCGTCGGCGATGATCGCCTTGGCCGCCTGATTGACGGCTTCCAGGGCCGATGAACAGTTGCGGTTGACGGTGACGCCGGGCACCTCGATGGGGAAGCCGGCCAACAGAACCGACATGCGGGCAACGTCGCGGTTGTCCTCGCCGCCCTGGTTGCCGCAGCCGGCATAGACGTCGTCGAGGAGCGCCGGGTCGACGCCGGCGCGGTCCATCAGGCCCTTGTAGACCTCGGCCAGCAAATCGTCGGGACGGACTTTTGACAGCCCGCCGCCGTATTTACCGATGGCGCTGCGGACGCCGTCAACAATGACTACTTCTCTCATAATGCCTCTCAGCTCACTCTCGTGATTCTTTCAAAAAAGGTTGGAAATTTATTGCCGGGTCACGGGCGGCGGCAAGGCGCCGCCGCCTTGCGGCTGCGGTTGGCCGCGCGGCGACACGGTGACGGTCAGTTCCGAGCCGGTGATGGTGCCGCCGCGGATGGCGATGGCCAGCACCCTGTCCTCGTTGGCGTAGGTCAATATGCTGGTCGGCGCGCGCACGGAGGTCACTTCCTCCCAACCCATCGACGTCAGATTGGCGCGGAAGAAATCGAAGGCCTTGTTGGCGCTGGTCGACGAATCCAGGGTCAGCTGTCCGAACCAGGGCTTGGAGCCGAACACCAGGGTCTTGTCGACGACGATCTTCGATCCCGGCGGCACCGGAATATCGGGAAACTGCGTGAAGGCCGACGGCGTCGTCGATGACACCTGGGCCGCCCCGCCGGTCGATGAAATGCTGGCCGTCTGGGCACAGCCGGCGAGCGCCAGGGCGATCACCGGCATTGCGCCGGCCAGCCGGCGGAAAACCTTGGCAACGGAGCGGGGGGGCGAATGCAATTGCGTCATTGTCACTGTCTTCGTCACTGTCTTCCTCCTCTCTGAACTGCGCTTGGGAGGGGTCGACCTTGAGGTGTCGGAGGCAATCAAACCTTTACCCCCCCTAAGGCCCAATGTTGTCCGATTTAGTCCCATTTGTTGTGGCTGATATCGTGACGTGTTG
>CAZQPC010000015.1:0-30096 GCA_964595005.1 uncultured Magnetovibrio sp. | reverse complement strand
TTGTTGTTGTGCCCCATCTCGGCCGTGTTGAAATTGTAGGGGGCCGACATCCCGACGTAGCGGTAGATCAGCCCGGTATCGTCGTCCTTGGACGACTGCAGCCAGCGGTGCGACTTGGCGACCCGAAGCGTCACCGGCTTCTCCCAGAGCTTCACCGGCTGGCCCGTCGCCTTGCCGTTTTCATCAAGCAACCGGAACGCCGTATCGGCCTTCGCCGAGATCGAAACCCGGCCCCATTTGTCGGCTGAAAGGAACCGGCTGCCGTGGCGGATGAGCACGGTGTCGCCGAATTTCAAGCTGTCACCGCCGCCGCCCTCCGGCAACGCATCGGCCCGGGGCGCGGCCTTGCCGGCCGTTGCCTTGGCGGTCTTGTCGGCGTTCGCGAATTTGGCCGTATCGACGGTCGGCGCATAGATCATCGTGAAGGTCTCGCCGGCGCCGATGCTGCCCGATGAGGCCACCAGCGGACCATTGCCGCCGTTGTCATAGACCCACTTGCCGCCGGTGGCGTTAATGTGGATTTCGTCACCGGATTTGACGACTCGCTGCGAGCGGTCTTTCAAGTGCACGTTCATGTTTTCAAGCCAGGTATTGTTCCTAGGCGCGTTGTAGAAATAGAACACGTCCTCGCCGTTCAGTGCGCCGCCGTTGTTGTCACGCCAATGCAGTACGGCGTTGCCGGTGCAGTTTTTCCGCGCCTTGTCGATCTGTGGCGCGCCGGAAGCAAAAGTTACATAATTTCCGCCCCGGGTCAGCAGGCAGACCCGGTGGAAACCGTCGCCGCCTTTGCCGAGCGCCGCGTCCTGGGCCCGCTTCGCCGCGTCTACTGCGGGTTTCGAGGCGTAGATGAGCGTATAGGTTTCGCCGGCGCCGATCGATTTGGTGGTGGCCTGCAGTTTGCCATTGCCGCCCGAATCGTAGACCCAGCCGGTATAGCCGCTAATTGCGACCTTATCCCCCGACGCGATGGGAATCTTCCGACGGTCCGCGCGGTGGATGTTGTAGTACTCGTTGCCGCCGACAGTGGCGTCCCGGATATATTGGACCAGTTCGCCATTGCCCGTGTGCGTTGACCAGCGGCGATCCAGCCCGGCGTTGCCGATGCGCACCTTGTCGGCGCCGGTCAGCGCGCCGCCGTTCAAGTCGCGGATGGTGAAGACGGCATTGCCTGCACACTGATCGAGACGGGCAAACAGGCGGGGTTCATTCGAATTGACACTGATGAACTTGCCGGTCCGGGTCTGCAGGCAGACCGCGTGGTCAACCGCGGCGGCCTCGGCTATCGGGGGGGCAAGTACAAGGGCGGCAAGCCCTAACGGGAGGAAACGTTTCATCATCGGCCTAGCCCCCAATATCCGTCTTATAGGGCGCCGTCTTCTTGATCGCCGAAACCAATATCGAGAGCGACGCGGCGGCCTTTGCAAACGCCCAGTCCGTACTCACCGACGTGGCTGTGCCGAAGATCGTGACGTTGGCGGTAACTTTCGTCTTGCCGGCTTCGAAGACAGCAGCAGCCGTGGCGCCTGTCCAGGTGACGGAATTCAACTGAAACAGTTCCTTGCCGTTCAACTGATTGTATTTCTTCTTCATTTTGATGGCGGCGGCGGCGGTATCGATCTCGCCCTTGCGCGCCGTCAGCGACCGGATGCTGTCATTGAGCGAGCCGATGTTGACGTCGAGGACGCCGATCTCGGCGGCCAGTTCGCCGATGCGGCCGGCGACATCGGTGGCGTTCTGGCGCGCCACCTTGAGCTTCACTTTGAGGTCATCGATGCGCCCGGCATTGGGGTCCGGTGTCGGCACATCTGGGATCACCGGCGGTGGCGGCAGGTCGACCTGAAATTTGCCGAGACCGCTCTCCTTGAGCCGATCCGGCGTGGCCAAGGCGTTGGGCCCGCTCGGGAATTCGCCGCGGCTCATCATTCGGAGGTTGTGCAGACCCGCCTTATCAATCTCGTCGGGCACATTGAAATTTTCCGACTTCGCCTTGTTGGCGCGTTTCTTGGCTTCCGAGATGGTGGTGCTGCCGCCGTGGCCCTTGCCGCAACTTCCCCGCCAGCAGTAATGCCCGGCAAGGCGGACATGCCAAGGCCGGAGATAAGACCGCCGCTGCTTGACGGGCGTCGCGAACGGGCGGCCCGGATAGGCGGCATATTTGGGCAGATCGCCGATCAGTGAGGCCTGGCCGCCAAGCTTCTTGATCTCATTGATCAGCCGGTTGACCTCGCCGTCCCATTTGGACTTCTCACCGCCCAGGCCCGTAATCTTGCCTTCCAGCGAGCCCTTGGTGCCGCCGAGGTCGCCCTTGACGCCATTTAACCGGCCAATTTCCTTGTCGATGGCCGTCTTCTCGGACGCCAGCGCGTCCTTCACCCGTTTCGGTCCTCGCAGCCCGTCGAAGGCGCCGTCGAAGGCGCCGCGCAAATCTTCGATCAGCGCCCTGGTCAGTGCCGAGCCAAAGTACGAGCGGTAGCGCTCCAATAGGTCCACCTTCGCCTTGCTGACGCCGTTCCCGTCCGCCGGCAGCTTGGCAATCTCCGCGTAGGCATCCTTGAAGCCCTTGTGGAGCTCGTCCATCTGCTTGGTGTCGGCGGCGAAGGCGGGCAGCGTCATCGTCAGGGAAAGAACGAATACGGAGGTGCGGATCATGACTGCGTCTCCTCTTCCAGATAGGCTTGCAACTCGATCTTGAGTACGTTGAAAATGCCCTTCATGCCCTTGTTGAAGTCCCATTCGACGCCCGCCGACCAGCCGGTGCCGGCGATCTCCACGTCGATCAGCATCTTGCCTTGCGTTGGGTTCTGGCCTTCCAGCCTGCCTTCCACAGACGCTTTGACGATGCGGAACAGGCTGTCCTCGTTTTTGTACCCGCCCATGGCGTCATTGAAGGCGTCGATATACTGGTTGTTGCGGCTGTAGTGGTCGAGCGCCGCCAGCGCCGTCATGACCGCCTGTTCGGCCTTGCGCATGTAGGCGTAATAGGCGGCAAGCCGCCCGCCCGTCGACAGCATGTCACCGACGGCGTCGGCGTATTCCTTATGCGCCGTGGTGATGCCGAGCTTCGTGCCTTCCACGGCAGCGACGGTGCCAACCGTCGATAGGTCACCAACGATCTTCGCCGTCACCTCCAGAATGGTCAGGATATCCAGGAAGTATTTTTCCAGTGGCTTGAGCTCTTTCTTGATCAGGGCGTCGATGCCGGTGATCGAAAGCTGGCCGGTCATGAACGGACGCAGGGCCGGCGGTGCGAGCTTCGGAATGGTCGGCGGGGTCGGCAGCTTGTCCTTGATGTCGTGGGCGACTTGGATGAGCTTGTCGTAGTCTTTCAGATACTTCTGCAACGTGCCGATGTCGTCGACGTATTTGAGCAGCGACGCCAAATCCTTCGCCAAAATCTTCAGGCGTTCGATCTCGGCCCGCATCTTTTTCGCCGCCAGACGCGCCTTGTCAGCCCAGGCGCGGGCCTCGGCGAAGGCTTGCTTGTAGGCCGCCTTCAACAGCTTCGGCAGGTCCTTGGCCAGCTGCTTAGCGATCTTGTCGGCGGCGTCCATTGCGGCAAAGGCTTCGTCGTATTTATCCGGTTTGTAGTCAAAGGTCCGCTCAACCATCTTCATTTGGCATTTCGGCGGCTTCATGGGGAAGGTCGCCGCCTTCGCGAAGTCACCGCATTGCAACTGCGGTTCCTTCCAGGTGATCGGCTTGGTGAGGGCCTTCAGGCCGTCCGGACCGGAGACCTTGAAGGCTTTCTCAAAGGGATCGGCCTTCAGATAAAGCCGGCCGAGATCACGCAGTTTCTTATGGATCGCCGGCGGAAGTCCCATCTCCTTGGCGGTCAGCTCGGTGGCCTTGACGGCCAGCGCTTTCAGTTTCTTCGGGTCAATCTCCATATTGTCGAACATGCCATTAAGCTGATCGATCATTCTGTCCAACTCGCGCAGCATGGCATCCAGCTTCTCCAACTGGCGCACCGTCAGCGCCTCGAAGTCCTTGCGCAGTTTGATCAGTTCTTTCCTGAACTTTCGAAGTTCCTGCAACGTCGCCTGGAATCCGGCGGTAAAGTCCTTCACCGGCTTCCATTGAAACGCCGGGCCGATGATCTTGTGGGCTTTGGCGAAGTCATCCAAAAGCTTTTTCAACACCGGATCCTTGAGGACGAGTTCCGCCAAGCGCTTCTTGAAGTCGGCCTTCAGGACGGCGCGGTATTCGTAGCCCTTCGGAGACGTGTAGCCCGGGAACTTCTGATAGAGCTTTTCGAGATAAAGCTCCGCCTCCAACTGGTCGAAATAGTTGATGTGGACGTAGCCGCTCAGATCTCTCTTGCCGATGCGATAGTAAACGTCCTGCATGGCGCCCAACACCTCGTAGCCGCCGGCGTAGGCCATGGTGTAGCTCTTGCCCCGCTGCCAATCGAGGGTGTAGCTGACCTCCCTGATATTGACCGGGCCCAAGCGGAAGGCGGTTTTGTAGGCCTGGATCATGAAGCCGTTGGGATCGGCCGAGCCATAGGCGCCGGCAATTTCCGCGTCCTTGTGGTAGTAGATGCCGGTGATGTCGACGCCGGGGGTCAGCCCCAAATCTTCCTCGGCAGCCAGGGGCGGGACGATTTTCACCGTCACATTGTCAAAGCGCGAATCCTTGATCACGTCAAAGGTCTCGCATCGTTCCTTCACTTTCAGGACATCCATGCCCAAGTTGCAATAATCGACGATGTCCTGGCCCTTGATGGTGTTCAGCGAGGCGTAGACGGCGGGGATCGGGATGTATTGGATTTGCGGCACGCGTTGGAAGAAATAGTTGTTGCCGAGGATCACGTCGTGCTTGCCCATCAGCTTGGCATCGCCGTAGTAACCGACCGAGAACTGGCGTTTCTTGTAGACGTTGATCTTCATGCGCATCTCGTTCAGGTCAATCTCCTTGATGCCGAAGAAATCCTTCCAGCCCTTGGCCTCCGCGTAGATGGCGAAGCGGGGCTTGCCCTTGATCTTGTCCGTGCTGGAAAAGAACTTGCCGCCGCCGCCGGCCTTCTTCTGCTTCTTGGTGTTTTTCCTGCCGCGCTCGGAGCCTGGATTGGCGGCCGCCTGCTGACGCTGGGCGTGTTGCTGCTTGGCGCCGTTCTTGCCGGTGATCTTGTCGTCTTTCTTTTTGTTGTCCTTGTCCTTCTTGGCGCGTTTCGTTTCATCCGATTTCCGCGACTTCCGCTTATTCTTCTTTGCGTCGGCCAGCTTCTTGCGGCCTTTCGCCGTCTCCGTTTCCAGATCGGGGCTGAGGCGCCAGGTGTTGATCATGTCGCGGCTTCTGAAACCGGCGTTCTTGCCGGCCGAGATCACGCCGGCGAAGTTGACCGTCTGTTTGCAGGGCTGAGACTCTTTGAGCCGGGTTGAATCGACACAGACCGGCATGTTCATGATCGCATATCCGACGACCTTCTTCTTCGAGCCGTGGATGCCCATGATGACGTCCGTCGTGCCGATATAGTGCGGCAGGTAGTCCGGGTTGTAGGGCGGATAGGTCGCCTCCAGCTCGACAAAAACCTCCTTTGCTTCCGACCCGGACGGTTTGGTGCCGGAGAAAACGCTGGCCACAAAGCCCAATCCCAAGCGTCCGACCATCAGCACCTTGTCGCCTCTAAAACCGATCAACTCGCGGATCCGCTTCATGGTCTCGGATTCCGAGTCCGGCGTCAGGTGGCCCATGTACATGAACCCGGCGTCAAGACGCAGCGCGCCGCGTTTGTTGTCCAGGCGGCCCTTATTGGTGAAGAAGTTGGCAAAGAAGCTCTGTGCCTTCTTTGGTAGCTTCGTTTTCGGATAGTTCTCTGTCGCCGTGGTGAACAAGAAGGTGTTGGACTTCGGCGTTACCTTGTCGAGGTACTCACCGACATCCGTGATGATCTCCTTGAACGAGAAGTTCTGCGGCCTGACGGCAAAGTGCCAGTTCAATTTTCCGGACGCACCCTTGGCACCGAAGATCATCATCTCCGCCGACTTCCCGAGGAACGTGACCTTGCCCCAGATGGCATTGCCCTCGATCTTCACGCCCTTGATTTTCAGCGATCCGATGCCGGTGCTCTTAACGATCGGTAGTTTCGCCAGATCCGCGATGTCGCCGATGGTCAGCGTCTTCGCCGAGCCGGAATCGGAAACCGCCTTCTTCGCCGCGGAGGCGGGCGAGCCCGTGTATTTGGCGGCGGGCTTCGACGTTTTCGCGCCGGTGGTTTTGCCCTTCGGCAGATAAAAGGCGATGCCGCTGAGACTGAGCCAACCTTTCGCGCCGCCGGCCTTGCTGCTGAGCGTGCCGGCCTGCCAGCCGATACGGCCGTCCGCCAGCACGTCGACCCTGGACGCCCGCTCGTGATTGTTGGCACTGAAGGCAAGGCGTGTTGCCGGACGCATGTTGGTCGGCAGGGTTGCAATATGGCCCCATTTCCCGCCCGAGAAATTACGCACGATGCTCTGCAGATAAACCATATCGCCGATGCGCGTTGCCGTCGGCTCCTGGTAACCGCCGCCGTAGCCCTTCCAGCCGCCGACCGTCTTCAGCTTGGTCTTCGGATTGCGCAGGAACTTGATGCCGTCGAGGCTGATCCATTTGTGCTTGTTGGCGCCGGTCGACCAGTAAACACGACCGTCCTTGAAGACATCGACCCGGGCCGTGCCTTCGTGGTGATTGACGTTGAAGATCAGCGACGTTTTCGGTGCCAGCGACTTGGGCAAGGAGGCCACGTGGCCCCATTTGCCACCGGTGTTCTTGATGAGACCGCTGAGCACGACCATGTCGCCGCTGGTCTGATAATTCGGCGCCGCATAGCCGCTGCCATACGTCCGCCAACCCTTGGTCAGTGGCAGTGATTTGCCTTTCTTGGTGCTGAAACTGATACCCCAAATGCCGAGCCAGTCGTGCTTCTTGCCGCCGGCAACCCAGACGATCTTGCCGTCGGGCAGCACGTCGACGCGGGCTGAGGCTTCGTGATGGTTGACGTTGAAGATGAGGCGCGCCGGCGGCCGGTAGCCGGTAGGCAACGTGCCCACGTGCCCCCATTTGCCGCCCTTGCGGCGGAACATGCCCATGAGGGTAACGACATCGCCCTGCTTCAGCGCACCCGGTTCTGTATACCCGGCGCCGTAAGCCTGCCATCCGGAAACCGGTTTGATTGTTACGGGCTCAGCGGCATTTCCGATGGGGGCCCAAAACAGGCCCATAAGCAGGATACAAAAAATCGGCGCACGGCGGAGCCGGTGCTCAAAAAATTTCCACATCTCACCAAACCCTCGCCTCATCATCGCGCGTTTCTCGGTTTCCCGAAATTCGTTGCCTCACTTGGCTGTCGCGCGGCGCCACCCCGTCTCCCCATTAGGTGCCGCTGCTCATAAGTAACCATTATAGGGGAAAAGTTTTCCGGCGCGAATCGCGATGCCATTTTTCGTTCCTGCCAAGACCGCCAGGGATCATGTTTTTTTGCTTGCCGTTAGATCATCTCGTGTGGCCAGGATCGTGCGCCGGCAACAAACAGATGACATATTACATGTCCCTGATCATTATCAGCGATGACCCTGCATTTGGAGCCGCATAAGGGCCATGGCCATGTTCGTACATCTGGCGCCGGAAACGCAGGCCAAACGCATCCGGCGTTCGGGCATCAAAGCCTCGCGGAATGTTCCGCCCGAACTGGGCGGTTTGCGCGGCATCTACGCTTTTCCGGTGCTTTCCAGCTTTACCATTTCGCACCAATGGCTGCGGGAACTGAAGCGCGGCGGTGCCCGAACCTTCGTTGGCATCTACTTCCGTGTGCCTGACGAAGACCCGGTCTATACGGGCCACTACGGCAACACGCACAAGCTCATGACCGCCGCCGCCGCGGCCGGCTTTCTGCAAAAGGTCGGTGATGCGGAAGGCTATCAGGTGATCATTCCGCGTAAGATTTTAGCGAAGGAGATTCACAGGGTGCGCGGCGTGCCGCACGTTGTCGGCTGGCGCCATTTCCCCGGCTCTCACGGCACCAAACCGTGCGGTTGTCCGGTCTGTTGGCAACCGGGGACGATCAAATCGCGGAAAGTTCGCGACCGTTGGCTTGCCGACGAAGGGGCATTGAACTCGGCCGAAGACGTGGAGGCTTGGGCCGCCATGTACGAACAGGAGCCGGCGCAATAACCGGCAATGCGGCCTGATCACCCATAATTTCGCCATCTTCCGTGATCACGATGGCCGTTCTTGGACCCATGGGATTTGATCTTGATGCTTATGACACCCGTCTCCATTTCCATCCGCCTCCTCGCTGTCGGCAGTATCTTCGCCGCGGCGTTCTGGAGTGCCGGCGCGTCGGCCGCCGGCGTGCCGAAAAGCGCCCGGGCGGCGCAGGCCATGAACCGGGCCGTGCCGCGGATCAAGACGCAGCTTGAACAGGCGCATCTTCGGTTCGGCGCGCCGATCTTCATTCGAATCTTCAAGCACGAGAAACAACTGGAGGTCTGGCTGCAGGACACGGGCGGGTTCCGTCTGTTCAAGACCTATCCGATCTGTGCCTATTCCGGTGCCTTGGGTCCGAAACTGGCCGAGGGTGATGGCCAGGCGCCGGAGGGGTTCTATTTCGTCAGACCGAACCAATTCAACCCATTGAGCAAATTCCATCTGTCTTTCAACCTGGGCTACCCCAATGCCTATGACCGCGCTCATGGCCGCACGGGCAGCTATCTGATGGTGCACGGGCAATGCGTGTCGATCGGCTGCTTCGCCATGGCGAAGCGGCCCGCACCCGTCGGCACGGACCGCAACGACCCGATCGAGGAAATCTGGTCGATGGCCGATGCCGCCTATCGTCAGGGCCAATCGTTTTTCCGGGTGCACATCTTTCCGTTTCGAATGACCGAGGAAAACCTGAAATCACACGAACATTCACAATGGGCGGATTTTTGGCGGAATTTGAGCGAGGGATACCGTTACTTTGAGCAGAACCTGCGCCCGCCAAATGTCACCGTGCGCAGCAAGCGTTACGTTTTCTCGGCGCCGTAGGCAGCGCACTCAGTTTCAGGCTTCTTGCCAGTGGAGCGCTCGACGGCACTGTCCCCTATCGCTCAATTTCCTGAAGCAGTGCGTCGCGGCTGCCGTGTTTCGCCGGATCGTAGGGCTCACCACCGAAATGCAAAATGTCGATCCGATCCTGGGTTGATGGTGAGGTGATGGATTTGGGCGGCGGCTCACCCTCGGGCGCGGTCCGCGATATCCGCCCACGCACGACATGTTGCTCGCCGGGGAAAACCACGGCCAGCAACGGCGTGCCGGCAACGCCGATGCCCGCGCTCGAATAGAAATACCGGCGAAGCGTCACCAGCCGGTCACTGTCGTTAACCACCACGGTGGCAACCCTCGGCCAGCTGCGATCCCGGTTGAACCGGCGCTCTTTTCCCGCCGGCGACGTGTAGACGCCGCCGTAGAACGGACTTTTGGAAACGATGCGGTCGGGTTCCGGCTGCCCGGTCACGACGATCACGTCGAACGGCCAGTCACGCAGCAATTGCGGGGCGACCAGAGCGGCCGCACCAAGGCAGACAAAAACCACCGAGATCAGAATATTGCGCTTCAGAAAGATGAAAAAACCGGCGGCCCCGGCGACGGCCAGGGCGATAGCGACGATTTCGCCGTAGCGCGGGTCTTCGATCAACATGATGTTTACTCCCGACGATGGGCGATCTGACGGCGCCACCACATCCTATCGCACGGCCCTCTGCCGGGGAAGTGCCGCAATTTCGTTGAGCCGGGGGTTCAAGGCGCTAGAAACGAACACGGTCGCCGAACAGGGATTTCAACTTGCGCCGGCGTTCGTCCGGTGTCGGATGGTCAGAAAGTTGCTGAGCACGTTTTTGCTCGGCCGACGTCGGATAGTTCCCGGCCGACGCCGCACGGTAGCGGCTCATGCGGGCAAGCATGGCTTTCAGGCCGGACGGATCGGCGCCCGATTCAAGCGCCGTGTGGGTGCCGACCATATCGGCGATAAATTCCTGGTGACGTTCATAGTCGGCGCGGCGCACCCGCACGGCGGCGTCGCGGATCAGGAATTCAATCTGAGGGTTATTAGGACCCTCCGAAGCCAGGCTGGACATCCAGTCGGTTTCTTCGTCGTACCGCGCCCGGATCATCCACAACGCCGAATGGCGCAGGTCGGCGTGCGCCATCTCATGACCGAGAACGAATGCCAGTTCCTTGTCCGATGGATTGGCGGCAAGATAGCCGCGCAGCAGATAGACCGTCGTCGGTGACGACTTGGCCATGCCCATGGGATTATTGTCGTCAAGAATGCGGACGCGGAGCTTTGCGCCGGGTTTCAGGGATGTCTTGCGGAGGTCCGCCAAGATGCCTGACAGCCGGGTTTCCCAAACCGGGTCGCGATGAAAGCCGGGATTCACCGCCAACGCCGCATCGGCTTCCTCGGCGATGCGGCGGCTGATCGTCTCAATGGCCCGATCGACGGCCAAGGTCAGCCCGCTGATCCGGGCGATGTCCTGTTTGGCTTTGCGCAAAGCGCGCCGCGCGATCTGAATGGCACGGCCGGAAATCGTTGCCGCCTGAGGGTTGTTCTGTTCACGGGCGTAGGCCAGCGACGCCTCGGCGTCGCGCAATGCCTGGCGGGCTTTCAGGACCGTCGCTTCCGCATCGCGGCCGCGTTTGCCCATGACCAGAAGGTCGGGAAAGCCGCCTGGAACGGCTTTCCGAATCGCGTCCAGAACGGCATCCGCCATGCTTGAGCGTTGGTCCTGGGCCGTTGCTGGCGCGGCCAGCGCCAGGGCAGTGACGAACAATGCCGTGATGATATTTGCCCGTTTCATCTTCATCTCCCGTGATCTCCCAGCGCTAGCGCTGCGGATGGTCGGCGCGTTTCCTGAGTTCCCGTATGCGGCGCTTGACGCGCGCGCTTTCCGGGGCGTTCGGTTGGGCATCCAAGAACAGGCGCAAATAAACCGTCGCCAGTCCGTGATTGCCGCGCGCGCCGTGCATGAGCCCAAGGTTGAGATAGGCATCGGCCCACCACGGTGCCCGGCGGAGCGCATTTTCCATGTGTCCGATGGCCTTGTCCGCAGCGGCGGGGTTGGCGGCTTTGGCGAACCCCGCGATGCCCGCCAGCGCCAGCCGGCGAACCTTGAACGGCACCAAAGGCGCGGGTTTGACGACGCGGGCCAGCTGGATGAGGCGCCTGAGGACTTCGGAATCCGGCGGTTGTGTCCTGACCAGGCGCCAATAAATCACGAACGCCTCGGTAATGTCGCCCGTGGCTTCGGCCCGCTCGGCGGCGGCGACGGCCCGGTGGCGCGGAATATGCCACTTTACCAGGGCGCCGATCTGGCGTGGCGAAATGCCGCCGTCGATGCGTGATTGCAAGACCACGGGCAGCCGCATTTTTCCGCTACCGCGATGGAACGCCAGCTTCAAGATCGCACCGGGTCCAGCCGCCGACACACCTTTCGCCAGTGTCCTGGCATCGGCGATGGCGTGACCGTTGGCGGTGACAATGCGATCGCCGATCTGCAGTCCGGCCCGTTGCGCGGGGCCGTTGGCGACGACCGACGCAATACGCACGCCGCCCGACTGCGTATTCGACAGACTGGCGCCCAGATACCCCTGCAGGCTCAGCAGGTCCTGACTTTTGTGCAACGCCCCGATGGCCGCGAAAAAGGCCGGCATATCGGTCTCAAGCTCGTAATCGGGATTGAGCCGCCCGACCCGCTTCAAAAGTTTCATGGCGCCGGCCCGGTTGCCGAGACCAAGACGGGCGAAGGCGCCAATCCGGACGGCGAACCCTTGCTCGACCCGATCTCCGCTGTTGCGAAAAATGATGGCGGCGGTTCGTGCCGCTTCCAGGGCGGCGTCAAACCGGCCAAGGCGCAGATAACAATCTGCCAGATAGGCGGCGGCCATGCGGGTCGGCGGTTCGCGGTATTTAGGGTCGCCGTCGCGGACCATCAGAAATTCCGGCACGGCACGCTGGCAATCGGATTTCTTCCGGTAGGCCTCGCCGATGGCCAGATGGGCGTGCCGGCGGCGCGCCGGATCGGCTTTTGGCAGGGATTTTTTCAGGTTCTGGATGCCGCGCAGGGCGTCGCCGGATTTAACCTGGCTCAATCCCAACCAGAACAGAAACTCCAAGGTCGGCTTGACGCCGCCGGCAAGAGCGCGCCTAAGGCCCAGCGCGGCTTCACCGTATTCGCCTTTGCCGATGGCGGTCAGCCCGCGGGCAATCCAAGGCAACGGGTCGTCGGTTGGGCTTTGTGCCAATTCCTGTCCCTGGGCGGCCGCCGCACGCGCTGCATCGGCGGCGGCCGCCGTCGACGGAGGCACCGCCATGGGCAAGGCGAGCGCGGCGGCCAATGCGACCCCGCGCAAGGTCACGGTTTGCTCACTGCGGCAGCGGCCGGTTCTGCACATTTTTCCATTTCCTTTCCGCCGCGGCGCGGTCCTGCTGGGCTTTGGCGACCAGTTGGTCGGCCGCGTCGTCGGCCTGTTCGGCCTGCTTCAGGGCGGCCAGTGCCTTCGCCATGGCATCGTCCTGGCCGATCGGCGGCGGCGTGCCGGTCTGGCTGGCGACCGTCTGCTGCTGCCTGACCTGAACCACCTTCTGATCGGCCCGTTGGCGGCGCTGCGTGGTCTTCACCTTGCGCTGCACCGCCTTTTGTTCGTCAATCTGCGCTGTATCGCGTTCGACCTTAGCTTGCAGGCGCTCGCGCAGCGCCGCCACCTGGCGAACGATCTGCTTTTCAATGCCGACCGCGTGCCCGGCTATATCATTCGGTTTCGGACCCGATATCGGCGTCACCGGGCAGGCGCCGGTTCCCTTCGGGGCGTTCATGAAACTCTCGGCCTGCTGACCCAGGTAGGCAGCGCTGCCGGGCTTGCCGGCCTTTCGGGCCTGACCCATCAGGGCGCGCGCACAGTTGGCCCGCGCCAGCGCATCCTTGAGACCCGGTTGGGCAATCGGCCGGCGCATCATGTTCAGCGCCTGGCCGCGCTCACTATCGAACCGTTGCTGCCATTCTTCGGCTTCCGCATCGGCCCGTGAGGGGGGATTGCCGGGCCCGCCGGCCGCCGGTGCGGCGGCCGGGCAACTGGACTGGGTGACACAGGCGATGGCGCGATCAACGATCTGCCGGGTGATCTGGCCGAGAAGGTTGCCGACCAGGCCGGCGATGCCGCCGTAGGGATTGTTGCCGCGAACCCCGGCGCTGCCGTGCGAGGCGCCGATGCACGCCGTCGTCCGGTATTCGTACTGGCCGCCCATGCATCGGCACCAGGGAGCGTATTTCCTCGCCCACGATTGACCACCGCCGAGAGGCCGCGCCCCGCAGTGGCCAGCGGTCGCGGGGCCGGCGGACACGACGATAACAATCGCCGCCAATACCACAGCGACAGCAACCGCCGCCACCGGCGCCCAGCGCCGTCTACTGGGGCAGTTCGGCATAAAGGCCAGTTGCCGCCATGGCTTCCAATATGACATCGGTCTGATCCGTCTCATTGATGATTTGGCCCGGCGCTCCATAGAGGCCCTGATAACAGCAGTGAACGGCCTTGGTCCGAATTTCCTTGGCGATGCCGGGAACGATATTATTCAGGTTCTGACTGTGCCCGGCGACCAAAAAATCGGTTTTCGCAAACACCTTGACCAGATACGCCAGGCCCGGGTCGCTGATCTTGAGGGCGCGCACAACCGTCGCCATTTTCGATGAGACAATCGAATCCGCCAACGCCCGAGGCATCACGCCGATGACCGACACATACTTGATCTTCCTCGGCAATCGCGTCTTGGCGCTGCGCGTCAGGTTGGAAAGATTGGCGCTGGCGACGGCAAGATCGCGTATCGCCGGCGCGTTGGGATCAAGCTCGATATTGGCCCTGGCCTTGACAATCTTCGCTACGGCCAGCTTGGCCAGTGGCGCGCCAAGCTCGCGGAACAGCGGCTGCAGGGTGTCTTCGTAGAACGGCGGCTTGAAGAGTCCCATCGGCTTGGCCCCCGTGAAGTAACCGGCCGTGAACTGAAGCTGCGCGACGACACTGCCGAGATGCGGCGTGCCGATGGTGACAAGGCCGGAAACGTTGCCTTGGTAATAATGAGCCTGCAGATAAGCCCTGGACGCCAGCCCGCCCATGGAGTGACCGACCAGCACGACGCGCCGGGCGGCCGCGGCGGCAGCCTTATCGACATGACGCAGGATGCGTTCGACAAAAATCTTCACCTCGTTCCCCTGATCGACAAAACTGTCCTGGTTGTCGAGGAAATCCGCCGTATAGAAATCGCCGGCCTTGGGCTTTATACAGGTGATGCAAAGGCGGCCGCCATGGCGCCAGCCGTTTTTCTCAAGGTGCGCCTTGATGCGGTCCCAGGTACGGGCGTCCGATGCGAGACCGTGAAGAAAAAGTGTCGGCGGCACGATGATCAGGTGTTTGCGCACCGCCGCCTCGACGGCGCCCTTGCGATAGCGGACGGTGAGCACCACGGCGCCCGGTTTCAGCGGCGTTAACCGATACCGTGCGCCAACCGTCGGTGCCGGGCCAACGCCGGGCATCGACGCGAGCCCCGATGGCGGCGGCGCCAGAGGTGTCAACTTGATGATCCCCGGCTTGTCCGTGGTCCACGAGAAGGTGCCGCCTGGCGGGGTTGCCTGCGCGGTGACGCTGAAGGGCCCGCCGGTGGTGGCGCGGTAACGGACCATTCCCCGAATCGCCAGTTTCAAAGGCGCGGACTTGATCGGCGGCGGCGCCGTGACGACCGGTTTTTTCGTAATCGGTTGTGTCTGCTGGACCTGACCCGGAATGCAGTCCTGGATCAGGCAATTCAGCTTGCAATCCTCATCGCGTTTTTTGTTGCCGAACAGCCCGGGCACCATCGGGCATTTCGAAATGCATTGAATTTCATCTTCGCAGACGGTCGCGGCCTGAGCCAGGCGCACCGGCTGGGATGCGTCGCCACCCGCCGCTTGGCCCGGCACCGCACTGCACAGGATGCCAACAATGAGGGCAGCCGCGGTAAAGGCGTGGCGGCCGATTGTCAACGAATGTCGACAATTCCGATGTCTTTGACGCCAGCCCTTATTCACGAGCCCCGTATTATATGGCATCGCATGTATCCCTAAATTACGCCAATGTTACATCACATTGGATAATTCGCTAGTATCACAGACAATTGTGGCAGTGGGGTGTCAAACGCATGAGGGCATGGCTTCACCGGTTTGCGGCTTTTCTGTTGGTGGCCCATTGGGCTGGCGCGGGCATGGCTTACGAAGCGAACCATGTCGCGCTGAAGGGTGCTTTTGCGACTATCTCACGCGCCACCGCGACGACCTGGGAGATTGACGTTCGGTTCGCGGACAAGCGAACGGTGACGTCGGCACGGTTGCAGTTCGGCGGTGATACCTATCCATCGGCCGGGTTCGATGCCTATCCCGGAGTTGGCGATCGCACCAGCGTGCTGTTCTTGGTTGATACCAGTGACCCGGCCCGCCAGGCCGTCGTCGAACAGAACGCGCGGGATATTCTGGCGGTCACCACCGGCGCGCCGAGGCACCGGCGGTTTGGGCTGGCGCGCTTCGACAATGAAATGACCGTCGTCGTGCCGCTGGGCTCGCCAGCCCTGGACGTCGCCACCGCGGCGGCCAAGCTCAAAGCCAACGGCCAGATCACGCAGCTTTATCTGAGCGCCGTCAAAGCCCTCGACGTATTGGCCGCCGATACCGCGCAGCGGCGCGCCCTGGTGCTGTTTACGGACGGTCTGTCGGAGGACGACGGGTATACGGAAAACCACGCCATCAAGCGCGCCCAAGAAGCCGGCATCGCCATCTACGGCTATGGCTATACCCATATTTTCAAGAAGAAGACGAAGTTCGGAAAACTCAGTCTGATGGCGCGGTCGACGGGTGGCGGCTACGGCGAAGCGGCGGGCACCGGCACCTTGCCGGCCAATGTCCTCAATGACCCGTTCGCCAAGATTGAAACGGGCGGGCGGATCAATTTCGATCTTCATCTTGCCCGTTCGCCGTTCGCCGCGCAACGCGGCGCCGGCCGGGTGATCGTCAGTACCGGCAAGGGTGAAATTACGATTCCCATCGATGTCGATATTCCTCAACTGCCGTGGCAAGCCGCCTTGGGACAACCAAAATATGGCGGCACTGCAGCCGGTCTGGTGGTTGTTGCCCTGGGCTTGGTCATATGGGGCGTGCGCCGCCGGCGTCAGGCGCGCGAAGCGGCAGCGCCGCCGCCGGACGAGCCGCAACCGGACGTGCACGCGGCGTTACATTTTCTCGATTCCGACGGCCGTGTTTTTGAGCTCCGCAAGGGGTCCGTCGTCTTGGGACGCGGTGCCAGCCCGAACTATGACAACGATGTCATCTTGGAAAACGATACCGTCTCCGACGTGCACGCGGCGATCCGCCGGCAGCGTGATGGCAGCTACCTGATTGCCGATCTGGAAAGCTTGAACGGTGTTTTCGTCAACGATGAGAAGATTACGTCGGGCCCACTGAATGATGGTGACGTCTGTGAGCTGGGCGAGGTCCGGTTCCGCTTTGCGGTCGTTGCCGCCGCCACGTCGGTCGCCGAACCGCTGGGCGCCGACGAGGACGATGATGCACCTGTGGAGAACACGGCTGTATCTTCGCCGGGTCCGGCGGTGACCACCATTATTACCGATCCCGACGAACCGGCGGATAATCCAGCTGAGGACACCAAGCGATGAAATGCTATCGTATCGGCCGCGACCCGGACATCAACGACATCGTTATCGGCGATTCGACGGAAACCATGTCACGACAGCACGCGGAGCTGACCGTGGCCCGGGATGGCCGGCTTTTTTATGCCGATACGGGCAGCGCCAACGGATCGTTCCGGGCCGACGGCGATCATTGGGTTCCCCTGGAGCGCGATTACGTCGGCAACCATGAGACCTTGAAATTGGGGGAATATAAAATCTCGGTAACGGCGCTCAGAGGTTTGGTGCCCATGCAGCCGGACCAGACGCCGCGCCCACCCGATCCGCCGCCACTGACACAGGCGCCCGAACCGTCAGCAGAATCGGGGGTCGATGACCCGCACGTGATCAAAGGCCCCGTGACCTGGGATGATGAGGGTGGCGGCTACACGGGCGGTACGAAGGGAAGCGGTAAATGAACGAAAATCGCCTGTTGGTTTGTGTCATCAGCCTTGTCGTCGGCGCCGGCGTAATTTTCGCTCTGCATCTGGCGTTGCCGCCTAGCATCGCAATCATGGTCCTGGGGCCGACCCAGTCATTTCCCCTAACCATCCAGAACGCGGAATGGCTGGCGTTCTTTTTCGGCCTCGGTGAACTTCTGGTCCGGCTGCGGGCAGCCGAGTCGGAGATGTCCGAGATCGGCAAATCCTATCTTCCGGAGGACCGCAGCATCGCCCTGCAGATTGGCCAGAACCTGGAAGAGTATTATCGCCGCGTTCGGGGAAGCGCGACGGCCGATTCCCGGTTCCTGCCGCGCCTGATCCAACGCATTATCCGCCAATACCAAGGCAGCCGGTCCATTGATCAGGCCCACAGCCTGCTGAATTCAAGCCTTGAGTTGTTCATGCACGAAATCGATCTGCGCTACAGTATGCTCCGCTATACGGCCTGGGTGATCCCGTCGCTGGGCTTCATCGGCACCGTCTACGGCATCGCCAATGCACTGCGCAGCGCCGCCGCAATCGATCCGACAAAAATGGGCGAAAACCTGCTTGCCCGGCTGACCACGGATCTGGGCGTCGCCTTCGACACCACCATGCTGGCCCTGGCGCTGTCCATGGTGCTGGTGTTTCTAATTCACGTTATTCAGGGACGCGAGGAAGCGGCCCTGAACGGCATTGCCCAATACTGCACCGAAAACCTGATTATTCGCCTCTACAAGGATTAAAGGGAGAACACCCATGGCCGACAGCAACGACAACTCAGGCGGCTCCGGACCAACGAAGACGCGAGTCTACCGACGGGTCGCCGCCGGCGATGGCGCCCCGGCGCCGACCCGGCCGATGGGCGGCGGCGGCAAGACGCCAACCAAGCCGATGGGCGGTGTCGAAGCAGCGTCGGATCCTGTGAAAACCACCGTGGTTGGCGACTTCGGCACCTCCGATGCCCCCTTTGAGGCCGGCGATCCCATGGCCGATCCGGTTGTCGGTTGGTTGGTCGTCACGAAAGGCCCAGGCCGTGGTTCGGTCCGTGGTGTCGGCATGGGGCTCAACACCATTGGCCGCGACCCGAAACGGAACATTATCCACTTTGATCTGGGCGATGGCAGTATTTCCGGCGAAAAGCACGCCGTTATCGTCTATGACAATTCGCCGGGCCGGCGCAGTTTCGCCGTCAAGCATGAGGAAGGGAGAAACCTGACGAAACTTGGCGGCAACGCCGTTCTTGAGCTGACGCCGCTGCATTCCGGCGACGAAATTGAGATTGGTGCGACGACGCTGCGGTTCGTGGCGCTGTGCGGTCCGGAATTCGATTGGGCGGATACCGACGACGCATGACCTTGGCCCTGCAATTCGCGGCCAGCCAGATTCTTGGCGCCCGCACCCACCAGGAGGACGACTACCGCTTTCTCGATCTCGATGGCGATGACGGCCTTGCGGGCGGCGGCCTGCTGATGGTCCTCGCCGACGGCATGGGCGGGCACGCGGCCGGGGCGACGGCTGCAGCGCTCAGCGTGCAAGCTTTCGTCGACACCTTTGCCGGGTCCAAGGGCGACGCAACGCAGCGCCTTGAAGAGGGGCTTGCCAAAAGCAACGATGCCATCGCCGGACATCTCATCGGCGCCCCGGAACACGACGGCATGGGCTGCACCTTGGTCGGCCTGGTCCTCAGCGCCGGTGGGGTCGAATGGATCAGCGTCGGCGATTCACCGGCCTGGCGGTTACGAAACGGCCACCTGGACCGCCTGAACGCCGATCATTCAATGGCGCCGGTGATCGACCGCCAGGTACAGCGGGGCGAATTGACGGCGCGCCTGGCGGCCATGCATCCGCACCGCAATGCCCTTCGCTCCGCCATCATGGGCGAAGAAATATCGTTGATCGACCGCTCCGCCGCCCCCCTTGCCGTGGCTCCAGGTGATCGGCTGATTGTTGCCAGCGACGGTTTGCAGACCATCGACGAGCAGGAAATCGTAGAGATCGGCGCCGGCGCCGGCGCCCAGATGATTGCCGAACAATTGGTGGCCGGCGTCGAAAACCGCGACGCCCCGCGCCAGGACAACACGACGGTCCTGGTCGCCCTGGTCGAATGAAACGATGGCGAAGGAACGTCCGTGATGTCCGCCCTGGACCGCAACACTTCAGCCGCTGAACGTGACGCCATCGCGCCCTCGAACCTGCACCATGTTCTTGAAACCGCGGCCGCCGACCATGTGGGCGGCCGCGACGAACAACAAGACCGGGTCGCCGTCCTGCGGGCGGACGGCACGGCATTGCTGGTGGTCGCCGATGGCCTGGGCGGTCATCGCGGCGGCGCCATGGCGGCGCAGGAGGTGATCGATACCGCAAGCGAGGCCTGGCGGGCCGCCGGCCAACCCATTGGCGAGGCGGCAGCGTTCCTTGGCGGTATTCGCGACCGCGCTCATCAGCGCATTGTAGAAACCTGCCGGCGCAAGGGATTGCAGCCCATGAGCACCTGCAACCTGCTGCTGATGGATGGGACCATGGCGACCTGGATCTATGTCGGTGACAGCCGCCTCTACCGGTTCCGCGGCAAAGACCTGATCGAGCGGACCCGCGATCATTCCATGGCCCAGGCGCTGCTTGAATTGGGTGAAATCGATGAGGCCGAGATGGCGGCGCGGCCGGAGCAGACCCAGCTTTTATCGGTTCTCGGCGCCGACGAGGACCCGGAAGTGGCCGGCGGCGAGGCCGCGATCGTGGCCGGTGACGGCTATGTCATCTGCACCGACGGCATGTGGGAAACCGTAAAACCTAAGGAAATGGCCGCCGCTCTGGCGGCGCCGTCACTGGAAAAGGCCGCCCACGACTTGGTCACCACGGCGGTCGAACGCGGTGGCCCCAGTGGCGACAACGTCGGCGTCGCCATGGCCCGGGTGGTCGGCCCGCCGGCCGGGCTGGGCCAGCAGGTGATGACAGGGGCCGAACAGGCCTGGAATTTTCTAAGTGCTCCCGTCCGGTTCGCCGAACGTCTGGTCGGCGGTCTTCAGCGGAAACCCGATCATGCTTCGGACCGGCCCGCTAGCGACGAACAATCTGAGTCAGAGCCCGTTGAGCCCGCCCCAGACAATCGAGGACGAAGTTGATGATCCGGCGAACAGTATCCGCGCTGATCGTTATGTCGGTGTTGGCGATGCCATCAGGGGCCGCCGCGGTCGATATCAAAAAGATCGATGCCGCAGTCGTCCGGGTATTAATGCAGGCGGACGTGCTGGTCACCCTGGCCAACGGCAAGGTGATCCGCAAGAAACGGGGCGGCACGGGCACCGGTTTCGTCGTCAACAAGTCCATGGTGGTGACGAACTTGCACGTGGTCTACCCGAACAAACCCGGCAAAGGCGAAACGAATGTCGACATTATCAAAATCCGGGTCGGAATCCGGGTCCGTGGCATCGACAAAATATCCGAGGTGGAGGTCATAAAATCCGACCCGGCCGCCGATCTCGCCGTTTTGCGGGCCGAAGGCCTAAAGACGCCGATCCTGCCCATTTCCCAGGTCACGCCCGACAAGGGGCTGAAGGTCCATAGCCTCGGGTTTCCCGGCATGGGCGACAGGGGGGATAAGCTCAGCTGGGAAAGCTCACTGTCCAGCGGCATTGTCGAAAAACTGGAGAAGTGGTCGAAAATTCCATCGGGGCCGCCAGTCGTGTGGGTTCAGCACAGCGCTACCGTGCGGCGCGGCAACAGCGGCGGGCCCTTGTTCAACGATTGCGGAGAAGTTGTCGGTGTCAATACGCTGGTCAGAGGCGCCGAAATTGTAACGCACGGCGGCAAGGCACATGTCGTCGACGCCAGTCTGTCTTTCGCCTCCCATGCCTCAGCGTTGACAAAATTTTTAAAACAAAACGGATACCCGTTTACGTCCATCGACGCGCCCTGCCAGCCGACCGTGGTTCCTGCCGCCACCTGGCTGACACCGGCCAATATGGTGGCCATTGCCGCCTCGGTGTTCGCGCTGATCATCGCCTTGTTAAACCGCGCCCGCATTACTAGCGCCGCAAGCACAATTGTTGGCAGGCCGCCGCGCGAACCCGAGCCGCCAAACGGTAAATCACCGTCGCAACCAACACCGGCGCCGACGCAGGCGCCGAAGATTGAGAAAGGCTGGCAGCTGGTTGGTTCGGACGGACGCGGGCGTCCTCTTCGGTTCACCCTTTCGGCCGCCGAATTTGCCAAGGCGGGGGGCAATCTTGTCATCGGCCGGGACGGCAATATCGCCGATCTGGTGGTTGGCGACGATGACGTCTCCAGCCGCCACCTTCGCTTGACCATGGCCGGTGGCGGCATTGTGGCCGAAGATCTGGGATCGTCGAACGGGACCCGGATCGATGGCCGCGCGCTTGCCCCCTATGCCACCGAACCCCTGCCGGTTGGGACCACGCTGGCCTTTGGCGGTTCCCGCGTCAGCCTGCAGGCGTCATGATGAACCGCCGGGGACGAAACCGATGACGGCGGGCCGGCGATGAGGCGGCGGTCGCGGGAATTTAACATCTTCAGCCTGTCGGCCATGGATCTGTTCGCCTCGGCGCTGGGTGCCTTCGTGGTCATCGCCGTGATGTTGTTCCCGTTCTACCAGAAGAACGCGCCGACCCTGGCCCAGGCGGCGCAGATGACCAAGGAGGCCGAGGACCTCAATCGGGAGACCAAGAACCTCGGCGAACAGGCCGACAAAGACCGAAAGCGGGCGAAGGGCGCGGCCGACGAAGCCAAACAAACCCAACGCAAGACGGCGGCGATCGAAACCGAAATCAAGGCTCTTGGCGAGCAGCGCCGCAAGGGCGGCGAGATGTTGGAACAATGCCGCATCGCGTTGAGCAAGCTCGACATCAGCGAATTCGACTTGGTGCTGGCCTTCGATACCACCGGCAGCATGTCGTCGATCATGCAAGAAATGTTGGTCAAACTGCGCGCCATCGTCCGCATTTTGCAGAAGATGATCCCCAGCTTGCGGGTCGGGTTTGTCGCCTTCCGCGATGATGCGCCCTACATCACGAAGGATTTTCCCCTGCGCTCCATGGATGCGGCAGGCTTGGTCGCCGCCGAGGCCTGGCTGAAGAAGTTGTCCGCGGGCGGCGGCACCGGCGCGCTGGCCGTCGCCAAGGGAATCGCCGCGGCCCGAAACATGGCCTGGCGCTCCGGGGTGAGCGGCGCCATCATTGTCGTCGGCGACGATACGGACGATGATGCCACGCCGCATCGCGCCCATCGCGCCGCCCAGGCCTTCGCTGGCCGCGGCGATGCCCGAACCAAGATCTCGGTGATCGTGCCCGAAGCAACGTCGGGCCGCGACCTGAAATTTTTTCAGCAACTGGCCCGCGCCGGCGGCGGAGATTTCGTCCGCGACCGGGGCAACATGCTGACCAGCATTCTGCTGTCGATGATCAAGCGGTGAGGCGGCGGGGCGGATGAAATATTTCAATCGCGAGATCGAAGTCTTCAACATGTCGGCCCTGGATTTGTTTGCCTCGGCCATGGGCGCCTTCATGATCGTCGCGGTCTTGTTGTTCCCCTACTACATGAACGTTTCCGAAGCCGAGAGCCGGGTCCAGGTGGCGCAACGGCAACTTGACCAAGCGCAGGCGGCGAACGCCATGGCCCGGGCCGATGCCAAGAAGGCGCGCGGTGAACGCGACAAGGCGGAAGCCGACGCGCAAGCGAAAAGGAAGGCCCAAGATGACGCCAAGGCGAAGCGCGACAAAGTCGCCGCCGGAAACGCCCGGATCAAAGCCGCCGTCAACGGCTGCGAGGCCCGGAAAAGTGCCATCCAGGTAGGAAACCTGGACCTCGTTTTCACCATCGACACGACCTTGAGCATGGACAAGGATATTAATTTTCTGGCCACCGAGATCACGGGTATCGTCCGGGTCCTGGAGAAAGTGGTCAATGAGCTTCGTATCGGCGTCGTTGCCTACCGCGATGTCGATATGAGCGATCCCAGCAGCTACGTGAGCACGGCGTCACAGCTGCTTGCGATGACGCCCTCGGGCCTCAGTCAGATCATCCGCTACATTGAAGGTCTGAACGTCGCTGGCGGACGCAGTTGCGCGGAGGCAGTCGAACGCGGTCTTGAGACCGCCTTGAACCTGCCGTGGCGGACCGACGCGCGTCGTCAGATCGTCGTCATCGGCGACGCCAGGGCGCACAAGGAAAATTGGCCGAAGTCCTTTTCCCAGGCCGATAATTTCGCCGCCGCGCCGACACCCAGCCGCCTGGCCACCATCTACCGCGCGCACCCATCGGGCGGCTGTAAGGTCAATCCGGACGATCCGCGATTTTTCCGTGAATTGGCGACCCGCGGAAATGGCGAATACGTCGACCGGACGGGTTCTTTTTCGGAAAGCGTCTTGTTGTCGGTTCTGAAGAAGTGGTGACGGCGCCCATGCGGACCCCTGGAAACCGGCCATGAACGCCGATGATCTTCACGTCCTGCCCGGCGGTTACCGGATCGGAGACTACGTTATTGACCGGGTGCTCGGCCAAGGCGGTTTCGGCGTCACGTATCTGGCCGGGCATGCGGAAACCGGAGAGCTTCGGGCGATCAAGGAATACTTCCCGGCCGAGTTCTCATACCGGGAGGCCTCAATGGCCATCCGCTCACGCACCGGCACGGCCGAGGGCGACTATGACTGGGGCCTGCAGCGGTTCATCGAAGAAGCCCAGACGCTGCAAAAATTCAAGCACTTGGCGAACATTGTCGAGGTCGACGACGACGTTATCGAAACCAACGGCACCGCCTACATGATCATGTCCTACCAGCGGGGCGAAACGCTGGAGGAATGGTTGGGCCGCGACGGGAATCTTGGCCCCGACGCCGTCGGGCGCATCCTGACGCCGCTGCTCGATGCCCTTCAGACGATCCATGCCGCCGACGTCTATCACCGCGACATCAAACCGGACAACATCTACATTGCCGAGGACGGCGCCCCGGTGCTGCTGGATTTCGGCGCCGCGCGTCAGGCCGTCAATACCCGGACCCGCAGCGTTTCGGCAATCATTGCCGAAGGATATTCGCCGCTTGAGCAGTATTCGCCGGACCGCGATCTGCTTGGCCCCTGGTCGGATATCTACGCCCTGGCCGCCACCATCTACCATGCCGTGACCGGCGCGAAACCCCTGGCGTCGACGGAACGTTCCCTGGGCGGCACCTTGATCGACGCCGCGTCGTTGTCGCCGCCCGGGTTCGAACCGGCGTTTCTGGAAGCCCTGGACTGGGCCTTGGCCTTGTTGCCCGACGACCGCCCGCAGACGGTCATGGCATGGCGCACGGCGTTGACGGGCCCAAAGGTGGATGAGGAACCGGAACCGGAGTCGGCGCCCGAACCGGAGCCTGAGCCGGAGCCCGAACCTGAGCCAGAACCTGAGCCAGAACCTGAGCTTGAACCGCAACTGGAGCCCGAACCGGAACCAGAGCCGCGGCGCCGGTGGCCCTGGGTCGCTGTTCTGCTGATTTTTATTGGCGTCGGCGGCCCGGGCGCCGTGTATTTTCTGTTGATCCCACAGGGCGCCGATATCCCGTTCTTGGAGCCGGGGCGCGGCTTCAGCGCCCCGGCCCTGCGCATCGCCACCGGAATTTTGAACGTGCGAGACCAGCCGACGACCACCGGTTCTGCAATCGTCGGCAAGCTCAAGCGGGGCGATGCGGTCAAGGTCGGTGCCATGGTCGACGGCGGTTATTGGCGCAACGCGGGCAACATGTGGTATGAAGTTTCGATAAGTGCCGGCGCCCCTTCCTATGTCCACGCCTCCCTATTGGTCGAACGGTTTCGCGATTGCCGCAGCTGTCCGGAGATGACGGTGATTCCCGCCGGCCGGTTCACCATGGGACAGGACGGCAACACATCCGCAATGCCGTCCCACGTTGTCACCTTGCGGCGGCCTTTCGCCATGGGCCGCCGCGAAGTGTCGGTGGCCGAATGGCAAGCCTGTGTGGACGCGGCGGCATGTGCGGCACGCCGATCTGACGCGTCGATGCAGATGCCGGTCACCGGGCTCACTTGGGCAGAGGCCGGCAATTTCGTGACCTGGTTGCGGCAATTGACGGGCCGCGGTTACCGGTTGCCCAGCGAAGCCGAATGGGAATACGCGGCGCGCGGAGAAACCGACACAGCCTATCATTGGGGCGCCTGGTCCTATAACGCCTGCCGCTATGAAAACTTTTATGATGTGTCCGCAGTATTGTCGGAACGGGATCCCGCGAAAAACCAAACGCCTCCCTGTGACGACGACTATCGCGGCGTCGCGCCAACCGGCAGCTTCGATCCCAATCCTTTCGGCTTGTACGATATTTTGGGCAATGTCTCTGAGTGGGTCGCGGACTGTTGGCGCCCGAATTATCACGGTGCGCCGGCGGACGGAAGTGCCTGGCATAACAGTGGGCCCTGTGGAGAGCGCGTCTACCGGGGCGGTTCGTGGCGCGACGGTTCGGTCGAGATGAACCCGGGTTGGCGGGCGCCACTGGTTGGCGGCATTCGACGCGACGACCGTGGTTTTCGCGTGGCCAGGGACCTCGACTAGGCGCTAAAATCGTCCGCACGCCAGCTTTATGATCGGACGGGGAACGCCATGGCAGAGGAAGCCCTCCACAGTCTGCCCCAGGGCTGTCAACTTCAGGAATACCGCATCGACGATATTCTCGGCGAAGGCGGCTTTGGCATCACCTATCTGGCGACGGATACGAACCTGGGCTTTGCCGTCGCCATCAAGGAATACTTCCCGTTTGATTGGGCGGTCCGCAACGCCGACCATAACGTGGTCCCCCGTTCGCAACAAATCCGGAAGAAATTCCAATGGGGCCTTGAGAGATTCCTGGAGGAAGCCAATCGCCTGGCGCAGTTCCGCGGCCACCCCAACATCGTTCGTGTCAATCGGGTCATCCGCGAAAACCAAACCGCCTACTTCGTCATGGAATACGAAGAAGGGGAAAGCCTGCACGCGGTCCTTGAACGCGAGGCCCCCATGGAAGAGGACCGTTTGCGCTTCCTGATCTCGGAGGTCCTCGACGGTTTGGCGGAAGTCCATTCCCGGGAAATTCTGCATCGCGATATCAAGCCCGACAATATTTATGTCCGCGAGGACGGCGTCCCGGTGCTTTTGGATTTTGGCTCGGCCCGCCGCGATCAGCGTTCCAAGGCGTTGACCGGCATTGTCGCCGAGGGCTACTCGCCGCTGGAACAGTACGCCAGTGATTCCGAGAACCAGGGCGTTTGGTCGGACATCTATGCCCTGGGCGCGACCATCTATCACGCCATCAGCGGCGCGGCGCCGCCGCCGTCGCCGCGGCGGCGGTTGAAGGATGCCATGATACCGGCCGCCGAGATCGGCGCCGGCCAATACGATGCGGATTTTCTCGATGCTGTCGACTGGGCCCTGGGCATCACGCCCGAGCAACGGCCACCGGATGTCGAAACCTGGCGCGAAGCGCTTTTCACCGAATCCGATAAAACAGAGGAAGAAGACGCGGACGACGTTGACGATGACGGCGATTTTGAGGATGAAGAGGAACAAGACGAAGATGACCGTCAGCCCTACAAGTTGGCAGCCGACGCCGTCCCGGTGCTGCAAAAACGGGCCGACGAAGGCGAAGCCGATGCGCAGTTCGAACTGGGCGAAGCGCACGAGTACGGCTGGATCGATGGTGCCAGCGATTCCTTAGCCGCACACTATTACCGGCTAGCCGCCGAACAAGACCATACGGAGGCGCAAAAGAGCCTGGGTGATTGCTACCTGAACGGCACTGGCGTCCCTGAAGAGGACACGGAGGCCGCCATCTGGTACCGGCGCGCCGCGCAGGCCGGCCACGCCATGGCCCAGTATGAGATCGCTTATATGTACCAAACCGGCCAAGGCGCCTTGCAGAAAAACGCCGGAACGGCGGCGAACTATTATCGGAAGTCGGCGGACCAGGGAAATTACCTGTCGAAGCACTACTTGGCAGAGCTTTACGAACACGGAAGCGGCGTCGCCCAGGACTTGGCCCGGGCCGTCGAGCTCTACCGCGAGGTCGCCGAGGCCGACCGGTCCTTCGGCCAGTACGATCTCGGCCGCATGCTGGAACATGGATTGGGCACCGTTCGCGATATCGTCGAGGCCCTGAAGTGGTACAACCTCGCGGCCGAGGACGGCGATAGTGACGCCCAATACGCTTTGGCCCGGCTTTACGCGGAAGGCGACGATGTCGCCTATGACCTGGACGAGGCCCTGGCCTGGCTAAACCGTGCCGTCGACGCGGGCAGCGATGAGGCGCAAAAACGGCTCGATGAATACGAAGCCGGGGACTTGATGGATTTCGACGCCGACGATGAGGACGACGACTGGGATGACGATTGGGACGACGAGGATCCCTCAGAGCCCGACCGCCGGCGCCCCTCGGCGGGTGCCATGTTCGTCGATGAGAGTATCGATTTTCTTAAACTGATCTTCGGATTCATCTGGTTCAAGCCGGCCTATGTGGCCTTCGCCTTGGGCTGGTTCTGGCTGCTTGGCGGCGTCGGAACATTTGCCCTGCGATATGTTATCGCCGGCGGTTTCTATGTGTTCGGCGATGAGGGATGGAATTCCATGGCTGTCTTGGATTATTCGGGCGAGGACGGATTGATTGCCAATGTCTACGACTTTTGGACGCTGACCGCGGACCGCGCGTTGAACGACATGGTGCCCGGATTTTACGGATTCTGGAGTGCCGAGTTTGAAATCTGGACGGGATGGCACGATATCGTGGTGCCGGTATTCAGCTACCTGCACATGGGTCTCGCCCTGTGGGCCCTGGCCATTCTCTGGCTGGTGGCCTGGGCGGTACCCTTGCTTCCCCTGAACTGGATCGGCGACAAGATCAGTTATCATATCTGGCGTTGAGAATGTAGCCGGCAAATTCCTGCATTGACGGGACATTGAGACGCCGCCCTGAAAATACCGCAATTCGGCCCGATTTTCGCCGCCCGGTTTTCGTCTCATTCAGCCCTCCTTCATTGGGTTGGGTTGGATGAGATGTTTGGCGCCGTCAGAACGCACACAGATCCTGCTGCGGGCGCCGGCCGCGCCGGCGTATATTTAATTTGGATGCTAGGCCTGATTGCCGGTCTTCTGGTTGCCCTGGCAGCCGGATCGTCCGCTGCCGACGGCGCGTCGGGAAAATCCGGCCCCGCGCAATCCGGGTTGCTGTTTCGGCTGCCCGACGGAAAGGGTTTTCGCCAGGCGCCGGAGGTTGCCACCGAGGTCCGGGTGCGGATCGGCGGGGTCGTCGGATCGGTCCGGGTAAAACAGTATTTCTCGAATCCCGGCAACGATTGGAAAGAAGGCATTTACGTCTTCCCGCTGCCCGAAAATGCCGCCATCGACCGGCTGAAGCTGGACATCGGTGACCGCACGATTACCGGCGAAATCAGGAAACGCGAAGAAGCCAAGAACGTCTACACGGACGCCGCCAAGGCGGGGCACCGCGCCGGTCTGGTCGAGCAGGAACGGCCGAACGTCTTCACCGTGTCCGTCGCCAACATTGGACCGGGCGACGTGGTTGCCGTCGAGCTCGATTACGTGCAGACCGTCCGTTACGATCAAGGCGCCTTCCGGTTCCGCTTCCCCATGGTCGTGGCGCCGCGATTCGTCGGCGAGCGCATGCCGGTGGCCGACGTTGGCGGGGCATCGCCCAAGCCACGGGTCCCCGATACGGGGCGCATCACGCCGCCCGTGCGCCGCCCGGACCAGGGCACCAGCAATCCTCTTTCCATGACCATTGAGCTCGATCCGGGGTTTCCCATCACCGCCATCAACAGTTCCTATCACGCCATCCAGACGCACGAGACGGCGCCATCGGTCTACGCCGTCAGCCTTGACGGCGACGCCATTCCGGCAGACCGCGATTTCGAGTTAACTTGGCGACCGAAAGCGGCCGATGCGCCGCTGACCGCCAGTTTCATCGAACGCCGCGACGACGGCGATTATCTTTTGGCGGTGATCGCGCCGCCGGGGAAGACCGTCGCCAAACCCCGCCGCCAGCCGCGCGAGATCATTTTTGTCATCGATGTCTCGGGCTCCATGGAAGGGACCTCCATCCGCCAGGCTCGATCCGCCCTGAGCGCCGCACTTGAGCGTCTGACCCCTGATGATTTCTTCAATGTCATCGCCTTCAATTCCCGCGCCCATGCCCTCCATGATGAGGCGGTCCGCGCCACCCCGCAGGCCATCAAGGACGCCAAGGCGGTGGTCGACACCCTGCAGGCGTGGGGCGGCACGCATATGCTGCCGGCCCTCAATCTGGCCCTCGCCGGAAATCCGGCAGCGGAACGCCTGCGCCAGATGGTGGTGATGACCGATGGTGCCGTCGGCTACGAAACCGAAGTGTTCCGTCTGCTGACCGGCGCGGCGGCCCAGACGCGCGTCTTCACCGTCGGCATCGGTTCGGCGCCAAATGGTCATCTGATGAAGGAAATGGCCGCCATCGGCCGTGGTGGCTTCACCTATATCGGTTCCCTGGAAGAGGTCGGCGCGAAGATGACCGGCCTGTTTGAAAAACTGGCACACCCAGTGCTGACCGATATCTCCGTACGAACACCGCAGGACACATCCGCCGAAATGATGCCGCCGGCAGTGCCTGATCTCTACATGGGCGAACCCGTCGTGGTCACGGCCCGGCTTTCACATACGACGGGCACGTTGCGCCTATCGGGCCGGCATGCCGGTGAACCGTGGCAAACGACGCTTGATTTGAGCACCGCGCGGCCGGCTGCCGGGCTTGCCAAAATCTGGGCGCGGCGGAAAATCCGCAGTCTTCTGACCTCCGTCTATTTGGGGGCCGATCACGATGCCGTAAATCAGAACGTCACTACTGTTGCGCTGGCACACCATTTGATCAGTCCTTTCACCAGTTTATACCAAATTGCATTAATAATGACCCATAGAGATCGTCCGTACAGCCCGCTG
>CAZQPC010000014.1:10809-30777 GCA_964595005.1 uncultured Magnetovibrio sp. | reverse complement strand
CTGGGCCCAGCCGCGTCCCATGAAGGCGTTGGCGTAATCCGATTTACCGTCGATGGCGGCGGAGTATTCGGCGATGGCCTTGTTGATCTGACCATTGCGTTCAAACGATTGACCCCGCACATAACGCTGCGCCGCCGAGAGCCGCGGCGCTGGCGGTTTTTTCGCCTTCCGTGGCGGTGTGACGCCGGCCAGTGAGGGCTTCGCCGCCGGTGCCTTGGTCGCCGGAGGCGGCGTTGGCACCGCTGATGGCGGCAGCGGTGCGATGGGCATGAGCTTCGGCGCCGGAATTGCGGGTGCCGACGGCAGGGAATTTGCGGCTTTCGGCGCCTCGGCTGTCTGAACCGGCGGCGCCGCAGGCGCCGGTTTGTCGGCCGGTTTCGGGGATACCAGTTTGTTGGCGGCGCCTGCAGCGGACGGGGGGTTCGCCGGTGTCGGATCGGTTTTCGCCGGTGCCGTTTTCACCGCCGGGGCCTCGCCATCCGACGGTTTCGCTGCCTGCTTGGCGGCCTCCGTCTTGACGGGGTTCGTCGCCGGCGCTTGGGCGGATTTGGTCTCCACGGGTTTTTCAGTCTTGGCCGGTTCTTGTGGTACCGGCTTTTCGGCTTTTGGCGGTTGTTTCTTGGCCGATTGCTGCGGTGGCGCGGTCTTCGTTGCGTCGGGCGCCGCGGCCGCATTGGTCTTGTCCACTTTGGCCATAACCGATTTGCTTTGTTCCGATGGCCCGCCGGTCGCGAGGATTTTGTAGCCGGCGGCGGCGCCCAGCAAAAGCACGCAAAACACGCCCACGCCGATCCACAGGCGCCGCGAACTGCGCGGCGCTTCATCGTCCGGATCTTCAATCGGCAAATTCTGTTCGGGGTCGTTCTCCGAACCTTTGCGATCCGATTCCGACTTCTTCAGGGCGTCGAGGATCATTGACATGCGGCGGCTCCGTCTTTGCCGTTCGCCGTCTCGTCGGGGCACGGTGCATGTCTTTCGATCCAGCGAAAGCCCGGCCAGGTTCGCAACCGTTCACGGACCGCGACCATCTTCGGCGATTGCGACACGCCGGGCACCAGTTTCATGGCGAAGGGGTCCAGCGCCAGGGTTGCGGCAATGACAAGCGCCAGGGCGCTGGCGGCGATCGCCGGGATCAGGCTGTGCGGTTTGATAACCCGAGCGTCACCAAGAACCTCTCTTGCGGCCGCAAGGGCGAGCTTGCTATCGACGGTTTTGGTGCCGGCCACGTAGGCGCCAAGCAGACAGCGTTCGCAGATGGAATTGATCAACCGGGGAATGCCGCGGGTATGTTCGTTGATCACCGACATGGCCGACGCCGCGAAAACCTCAGGCCCCAGCCCGGCAACGCCAAGGCGATGACCGATATATTCTTTGACCTCGGCCGGTGTCATGGGCTCCAGGTGATAGCGCGCGGTAATGCGTTGCGACAACTGGCGCAATTCAGGTTTGTCGACCATGTCCTTCAATTCCGGTTGGCCGATCAAGATGATTTGCAGGAGTTTCGTGTCGGCGGTTTCCAAGTTGGTCAGCAAGCGCACCTGCTCCAATCTGTTGAAGCCCAGGTTCTGGGCCTCGTCGATAACCAGGACAGCCCGGCCGCCGTTGGCGTGCACGTCAAGGAGATGGCGATTGATCGAATCGGTCAATTCCTTGGCGCTGTAGCGCGAGCCGGGATCGCGGATACCCATGTCGTCACAGATGCTGGCCAACAGTTCGACCTCCGTCAGCCGCGGATTGATGCAGAGCGCCAATTCCACGTTGTCGGGCACGTTGCCGGCCAGATACCGGCACAGCGTCGTCTTGCCGGTACCGACCTCGCCGGTCAAAAGAACGAAGCCGCTGTTCCCTTCGACACCGTAGATCAGGTGCGCCAGGGCCTCTTTGTGGCGTGGAGACATGAACAGGAAATCGGGATCGGGGGTGTTGGAAAAGGGATTTTTCTCAATGCCGAAATGTTCGCGGAACATGACCTCAATCCCCAAGCCGGGTTGCGGCGAAAATGTTCACGTTGGCGGGCCGGCGGCTCACTGCTGATTGACCAGGCGTTGCAGCCTGGGGTGATCGCGGATCATCAGGTTCTTGTGCTTACGCTCAACAACGCCATCGCGGGCCAGACTGCCAATGGCATCGGCGACGGTCTGGCGGTCGGCGCCGACCCAAGACGCGATCTCGGCATGATTGGGTACGTTGGCGATCACCCAGGCACCCGGTGTCGCCGTATCAGGTTCGGCCAGGCGCAGCAGCTCAAAATAGATCCTCTGGTGCGGTGACATGGTGCTCATGGCCGTGACCCGGGTGTTCAGGGTGCGGATAAAGCCGGCGAACCGCTTCAACAACGCCAGCGCGATGCCGGGGCAATCCATCAGCAGTTTCCGGAAATCCCGGCTCGACATGGAGGCCAGGACCGACGGCTCCAGGGCGACAACCCGCGCCGAGCGCATTTTCAAATCGATTGCCGAAAGTTCGCCAAAGGATTCACCGGCCTCCAGGTCGGCCAGCGCCACCTGTTGGTTTTCCGTCAGATAATCCATCGCCCGCAGCCGGCCCTTGACGACGAAAAACACGTCCGTACTGGCGTCATCGGAATCGACGACCACGTCGTTTTCCTGAAACTCCGACCATGTGCACAGCGCAATGACGTCATCAACGATCTCGCGTGGCGCTTCCATCAATATCTGGATGTTGTCCAGGGACCGGTTTGCGGCGTCGGAGGCGGGGGGCGTGTCGGCCACGGGCACGGACCTTTGCGACTAAGGTAAGGGACGGAGCTTCGCTCGGTGCCGCATTCTCGCAAAGCCCGGGTTTTTCCGCAAGAAGCGGGAGGCTCCTATTGGCGTCGAAGTTGTGAGTAAATTTCCAGATTTTTCGCCACGGCATCCTCGTCGAGATCAATCTTGCCAAGCGCCTTGGCTTTCTTGACGTCGCCCTTGATGCCGTAGAAAAGCGCCAGATTTTGACGGATCTGAGGATTGTGGCGGGCAACCCGCGGGGCGTCCTTGAGGGTTGCGATGGCGCCGGCCAAGTCGCCGGATAGGGCCAGAGAAATGGCCAGGTTGTTGAGCACCGTCGGGTTCTTCGGCGACAGATCAAGGGCCCGCCGGTAGGATTGCTGGCCTTTCGCGAAATCGTCACTCAAATCGTGGGCGATGCCCAGGGTTGAATGGGCTTCCCAATTCTTCGGGTCCGCGGCAAGGGCTTTTTCGACGCTGGCGATGGCATCGCCGTTGTTGCCGGCAGCCAATTGTGCCTTGCCAAGCTCGAGATGGTATCCGGGCTCACTGCGGACCTCAGAAGTCGCGTCGGTCAACAACTTCACCGCCTGCGCCGAAGCCCCGGAGTAACGCAGGTTGCGGACCAGGGCGAACAGCACCGTGACGTTGTCGGGGTCCTTGGCGTTCAATTTCTGGTAATGCTGCGCGGCGGCGGCGTGGTCGCCGTTCTGCTCCGCCGTGGCCGCGGTCTGGAACAGGACATCGGCGATGGGGCCGGTGGCCTCGGTGGTGGTTTGGCAACCGGCGAGGCTGGTGAACATGGCCACCGCCAGCACAGTGTGGAATGCGCGAAATTTCAACATGGTTCCATCTTGCATCGGAAGTTCGCCCAAGCCTAGGTGAAAGCCACGCCGCGAACAAGAAACCTTGGTCGCAGTATCGCATTGTGATGATATAGGCTGTTCATGAAATCATGAAAATTTGGTATAAAATCAATGTGATGTAAGTCACTGACAGATTGGATGTAGCGACATAAGCTGGTCCGATCAGTGATTTAATGTGTTCAGGATCAGGTTGGGATGCGGCCTATAAAGCCCACGACCATGAAGTTTCGCAACGCCGTGACCCGTTTTCGGCGGAATGAACGCGGCGCCATCGTCGTCATGGTTGCGCTGATGATGCCGATCCTCGTCGGATTTATCGGGCTGGGCGTGGAGGTCGGCCTGTGGTTCCAGCAAAAACGCGACCTGCAAACGATCGCTGATGCCGCCGCAATTGCGGGCGCCTACGAAGCGATGGAGAGCGATGCCTCATCGACAACCATCACCGCGGAGGCAACGAACGACGCAACGCGCAATGGATATTCGGCCTCGACAAACACGATTGCGGTCACCAACCCGCCAAGTGCCGGTTCCTATACTACCGATACAGGCGCCGTCGAAGTGAATATGACCAGTACCGTGGCGTTGCTGTTTGTCGGTAATCTCATGTCGTCGTCGTCGATAAGTATTGCAGCCAGGGCCGTTGCGACCGCCGTGTCAAGCGGCGAGGAAGCCTGCGTTCTTGCCCTCGGAACCAGTGAATCGAGGGCTGTGAGCCTTTCCGGTGGGGCTTCCGTCACCATGGATGGCTGTCAGGTTGCCAGCAATTCAAGCGAATCCGATGCCGTGTACGTCTCCAACAACTCAAGCCTGACCGTGGATTGCGTGAGTACCGTCGGCCAAGTCGACGGTACCGAGGATATCACCCTCAGCACGTGTGCCAGCGTCAACGAAAACACCACGACGATTAACGATCCCTATTCGGATTTAACGGTGCCCGATGATGCCAAGGTTTGTGACTACAACTCCAACGTGACCGTTGGCTCTGACCGCGATTTTACCGCCGCGGATGATGATCTGAACGGCGACGGATATGTTGTTTTCTGCGGAAATTTGAGCATCAACGCCGGCACAACAGTGACCTTTGAAGACGATATGGTGGTTTCCATGTACGGCAGTGATTTGACGATCAACGGTGGCGCCAATGTTACCGGCGATTCGCTTACCGTCATCTCAACCGGTTCCGGAACCAATCAAAACGGCTGGGGCTCCATGACGATCAATGGCGGTGGCACCGTCACGATGACCGCACCGACCAGCGGCGACTGGGCTGGGATTCTGTTTTTTCAGGACGGCGATGCGGTCAGCAATGCGAACCTGGATTTCTCTTTCAGCGGAAACTCTGACACCGAATTTACCGGCGTCATATATGTCCCCAATAATGACGTCAGTTTCACCGGCGGTAACGACACGGATGACAACGGATGCCTGCAGATCGTCGCCGATGAGGTCAGCTTTGGTGGATCCGCGGATCTTGAAAATGACTGCGACGGCACCGGGGTCGAACCCATATATGTTTCCAATACGGTAAGCCTCGTTGAATAGCGACTGGCGCCCGGATATGCGTTGGCGGTGATGCGGAAATATTTGATACAATGATATGTGATGACCAATAAGAAGATACATGCGGCACTACACGGCGGACGGCGATCATACCGTCGGCCTTGGGTCCAAACAAAGTCAGTGTGGGCGTGCCAGCGCGGTGCCGGCGCCTTGGAATTCGCCCTTTTGATCCCTGTTTTGGCGGCGCTGGTGACCGGTTTGGGCAATTATGGTCTGGCGATGCTGGAAAAAATGGAGTTGACCAGTGCGGCGCGGGCCGGGGCGCAGTATGCCTTGTTAGACGCGTCAAACACGTCCGCCATTGCCACCGCAGTGGTTAATGCCACAAACCTTTCGATCACCACCAGCGACGTTACGACCACAGCGTTTTGCACCGATGATTCGAATGACGATGCGACGTGCGGGGATTCTGACGCAACGCGGACTTATATGACGGTGAGTGTCAGCGAAGATTTCACCCTCCTGTTATTGGGAACCTCGATCACCCTCAGCGGCTCGGCGACGGTCCGCACAAATTGACCGAGGGATTCCAATTTCCATGAGCCGAAATCGCAAATTCGCGCGATATTTGGGCCGCTGCCGGCGCGGCGCGACGGCCGTGGAGTTCGCGCTGATTGCGCCCGTGTTCCTGATCATGGTCATGGGTACCGTCGAATTAAGCCGCGCCATGTGGATTAAAGCGACCATGCAGTATGCTGCCGAGGAAACGACCCGCTACGCCATCGTCAACACCAGTGCGTCGACCTCGACACTTGAATCCTATGCCTCGAACGTCGTGTCGACTTATGGCGTTTCAACGACGGATATGACTTTTAGCGCGACGTCTTCGTCGACAGCCGTATCCATCACCATCACCTATACATTCTCGACGATTGTTCCGATACTTTCGATTCCCGACATTTCTCTCAATGCCATGTCTCAACTTCCCTTAAGCGCGTCATGACATTAAACTCAGGCCAATCCCAGGCCGGTGAACGGAACAAATAAATGAACAAAAGCGGCGGCAATCTGGAAAACCTGGTCAATTTGGCGCGCGAGGATTCGTCCGAAGGCCGCCAGAAGCTGTTGCATGAGATCACCGACATGTTCATGGCCGAGCCGGAAGCCTTGAGCGAAACGGAAGTCAATTATTTTGGCGACATCATGGGCAAGATTGCCGTCGACGTGGAAACCAAGGTGCGCCTGCATCTGTCGGAAACCATCGCCGCCGTGCCCAATGCACCGCACGACTTGATCCACAGCCTGGCGAACGACGAAATCGAGGTGGCCACGCCGGTGTTGCAGGAAAGTGCCGTGCTGACGGATGAAGATCTGGTCGAGATTGTCGGCAAACACTCTCAGGACCACATGAAAGCCATTTCCATGCGGGCCACGGTCAGCGAGACGGTCACCGATGCCCTGGTCGAAAAGGGCGATGACAACGTCCTTGGCACATTGGCCGAGAACCAGGGTGCCAAATTTTCCCGCGGCGGCATGGAAACCATGGTCGAGCGGGCCCAGGAAAACGAGGACTTGAACGGCAAACTGATCAAACGCCAGGACGTTCCCGATGATTTGAACCAGGAGATGTTTTGGCGTGTATCCTGGGCCATGCGCGAACAGATATTGACGACCAATTCGGGCATGGATGAGGGGCAGATCGATGCCCTCATGGAAGAGACGGAGCAATGGTTTGCCGCCCAGCAGAACGCCGATAACCCGACGCCGGCGGAAAAGTTCATCAACCGAAAGGAAAAGATGAGCCAGCTGGACGCCGGGCTTTTACTCAACCTCATGCGCCAACAAAAGGTGCCGGAGGTTGTTGCCGGGTTGGCCCGCCTAGCCAAGCTGGATACGGAGATTGCCCGCCAAACGGTGTTTGACCCGAGCGGCGAAAAATTGGTCATCGTTTGCCGGGCACTTGAATTGGACCGGGATGTTTTTTGGGAGATTTGCGATCTGGCGAATTTCGACGACGCGCGTTCACCAGACGACATGGAGGAACTGCTGGAGGTTTATGAGCGGATCACCCCGCAATCGGCGCAACGCGCACTACGTTTCCTGCGCACCCGCATGAGCGTTCAAGAGCGCGCCCAGGGTGACACCTAGAGAAACAATCGTGAATAAAATCAGCTATTTGCGGGCAAACTTGAACAATTCGGACAGGTTTTCCGCATCCGGGTCAATCTTCACGTTGAATTGCAGTCCAATATACTCATCGCGTATCCACATGACCGTGCAGGGCCGCATATCATTGAATTTGTTGATGCGCAGGTCGACGCTGTCACCAAGGTCAAATTCCGCATCGACCTTGGCCCTGACGCCGGCTTCGGAGATATCGGATATGGAACAATCCCAAGATTTTCCGCCCTTGGCGAAGATGGTGCCGCCGAACAAGGTTCGCCGCCGTCCCGTTGTGCGATTTTCCCGGCCTTCGTTCATGGCGTCCCCCGTCCCGTTCCAACCATCTCAAACTACCCGCCCTTGCGCGGCTATTCAATTATTTCGACGAAATGAAAGAGTGAATTCTATGCCGTCGATTGTCCACAGGCAGATCGCGCCGGAATGGTGGCAAACCCTGGAAATCAATGATAAATTAATGGTTTGGAGGAATAATTCCCTCCATAACAATCAGGTGGGTGCCATGGGGGCAGTTCCGTCGAATGACGGCGCGCTTCGTATAAATCCACCGTGCAGGGTAACGTCGCGTTTCCCGCCGCCGCAATTCGGTGGCGCGTTGGTGGCTGGATGATGACATGAAGGTGCTTATTGTCGGATTGATCGTGCTCGCACTCGGCGTCGCCGGAGTCAGCACCTATCTGATTAAAAGCTTTTCCTCCAAGGAAGCCATCAGCGAGCTGGAAAAAGAAGCGGAACCGATCAAAACCCGTATCCTGGTGGCAACCAAGGCCTTGGCACCGGGAGACGTCATCATGCCCGACGCCATGAAATGGGTGCCCTGGCCCGAAGAGTCCATGCACAAAAATTACATCGTCATTGAAAAAGATGATCAGATGGCAAAACGCCAGAAGGAACTGGTTGATTCCGTCGTACGCATTGCCATCAAGGAAGGCGAGCCGCTTCTTGCCGACAAGATGTTCAAGCGCGACAAGGCCGGGTTCATGGCCGGCATGCTGAACCCGGGCATGCGGGCCATGGCCATACCCGTGACCCTCAATAATGCTGTTTCCGGTTTCATTCTACCCAATGACCGGGTTGACCTTCTCTTGTTACATGACGGCTTTCTGGATATTTACAAGGAAGAGAAGAAAGAAGAAAAACGACTTGAGAACGAGCGGAAAAGAGAGAGAGAAGCTGCTGCGAAAGCCAAACAGGCGGCGCAGCAGGACGGCGCAGGCGGCAAGAAAAAGCCGAAGGCAGACCCGGATCCGGCAATCGATCGACCGAAAGCCATCGCCAACAAGAGAATACAGAATATTGTCGAAGAACTTGGCGGGCGGCGGCATATCGACAAGAATTTGAACCGATATATCGAGGAAGCTTTCCCGCCGACATGGTACATCTTTAGTACATTGGGCCGTTACATTATTGCTGGCGGCGCCTCGGAAACCATCCTCAAAAACATCCGTGTCATTGCTGTCAATCAGAGTGTTACGCCGCCCGAGGGGATTTCCATTCCGCCGAAAACCGTGACCTTGGAAGTGTCGCCGAAACAAGCGGAAATCATCACCGCCGCGCGCGCCATGGGGAAGGTCTCCTTGGTGCTGAGGGGGATCGGACCGGAGGGTGTGGACACAAGTCCAAAAACCACAACCACGGATGTTGATGTCAGCCCTCTGTTTGCTCGATTTAAGGAGGAAAACGAAAAATTTGCCGACCGTCTAAAGGAAATTTACGCCATCTATGATCGGGAAAAAGCAAAAATTCAGGCGAAAGCCAAACAAAATGAACGCCTGAAACGCACGGCAAAAAAAGCAGAAGAAACGCCGCGCCAAAACAAAATGGCCATCGCGCCAATCGCGCCAATCACGCCGGCCCCAGCTATAACCAAACCAACCACGACGACGCAGCCGGCGAAGAAAGCGAAAAAACCTGTCGTCAAGATTTACCGTGGCGGCGCCGCGAAGACCGAAGAGATACAGACCAAATGACGGCGCCCTTTCAAACAATGCGTGTCATTATCGGGATTGGGATCATCATTGCCGCGGGCCTGCAGAGTGCTTTGGCGCAGCAGGTGCCGAACCGCCGCGCGCTGCCGCCGCCTTTGACACCGGCGGCGGCTATCCAATCGCTGGAAACATCCACGCAACGGGCTTTCGTTGAATTGCCCATGAATAAGGCGCATGTCCTGCAATTCGATCAACGGATCGGCAATATTGTTCTCGGCAACGAAACCGTTGCCGACATCCATATCGACCCGGAAAACCCGCGCCAAGTGTTCATCGTCTCAAAAGGCATCGGCACGACCAATGTCTTCTTCATGGGCGCCAATAAACAGATCGTCCGCCAGATGGAAGTCCGCGTAACGGCGGATCATGAAGAATTGAAATCGGCGCTGAAGAAATTACTGCCAAATGAGACGATCGACGTTTCGGTGATCCGCGACAGCGTCTTCCTGGGTGGCAACGTGCGGTCTACGGCGGCCGCTGCCAATGCCGCCAATATCGCGCGGCGGTTTGTTGCGGACCCGGCGAATGTCCACAACCTTCTGAAAGTGACGGGCAGCCAGCAAGTTATTTTGAAAGTCCGGGTTGCCGAGATGGATCGGGCGATCAGGAAGAACCTGTCGGTCGATCAAAGCATCACGGTCTCGAACACCCTCGGTGACTTGGTCATTTCCACCGTCAGTGCCAATACATCGTTGGCCGCGTTTGGGTTCGGACAGCTGACAAATCCCATCAAGGGCCTTAGTGAATCCGTGTTCGAGATTTTGGAGCGCCAAGGTCTTTCAAAAACATTGACCGAACCGACTTTGACGGCTCTTTCCGGCGAATCGGCGTCGTTTTTGTCCGGTGGCGAGATACCGGTACCGATTGGCGTCGATCAGAACGGCAATGCGATCATTGAGTTTCGCGAATACGGAATTCGTTTGGAGTTCACGCCGGTCGTCGTTGATAAGGGCCGCATCAACCTGCGTGTCCTAACGGAGGTCAGTGCCGTCGATACGACCACAACGGTCACCCTGTCCAATCTGACCGTCAACGGATTTACGACGAAGCGCGCGGAATCGACCATCGATTTGCCCAGTGGCGGCACGCTCATGCTGGCCGGCCTACTGAAGGATGATATCGCAGACACCATCAATGGCTTGCCGTTTCTGAAGGACGTGCCGGTTCTTGGCGCGCTATTTCGCAGCACCGAGTTTCAACGAGACGAAACAGAATTGATTATTACAGTTACCGCCTACCTGGCGAAACCGGCCGACGGCGGCGTCGGCAATGGCCTGGCCCTGCCGACGGACGGGTTCGAGCCGGCCAGTGATATCGATATTTATTTGCTCGGCCGTCTGCATCGCGTCTACGGCAAAGGTGAGCGCCCGTTTTGGAAAGACCCCGTCAAGGGTCCCTTCGGATATATTATGAGGTGAATGCCATGGTTCATTTCCGCCTGCATATCTTCCGGCTGCTGCCAATGTTTGCCATTGCCATTGGTACGGCGGCTTGTGAAGCGCCGAAAAGAAAGGCCGACTATTTCGACGCCCACCCATTGCAGGTGACCCAAGGCACGGTGGAACTTGCCATTGGTGCGCGGGTCGAATTCGAACCCATGTCATCGGTAGAGGCGGCCAACCTGCAGCAGTTTGTCGGCGATTATCTCACACGCGGCGCCGGACCAATCACAATCCAGATGCACCGGCGCGAGGCGGCCGGCGGTGATGCCGATGCACGTGTCCGCAAGATGCAAACAATACTCAACCGCGCCGGGATCAGCAGCGGCGATATCAACGTGCTTCCCTTGGGAACGACGGCGCCGCGTGCCGCCGCGGTGGTGTTGGCATTCAGGGCGCACACGGCCATCGTTCCCGAATGCGGCGATTGGTCTTCCAATCCGACGGCGAATTGGTCGAACCGGTCGCAGGCGAATTTTGGCTGCGCGACGCAGCGCAACCTTGGCTTGACGGTGGCCAATCCCAGCGATTTGAAAAAAGCGGCGACCATGAGCAACAGCGATGCAAACCGTGGTGAGCGGATTTTGAACAGCTACCAGAGCGGCGCCACCGCAGGCGGCGATGGTGCGGCCGCCGAAGGTGGCGCGGCAACACCATGATCGTCTGCGATTGCGCTAAATACGTGCTCCAGAAAATAGGCGGAAACCAGGAAGGCTGAGACTAAGGTGATACTGAGAATACCCATTGGCGGCTTTCCGCTCAGCCAGGAAACCACCGACGCCCTGGAGGTGTCGAGGTCGGACCGGCTGTTGTTCCGCTGCACGTTCGACATTCAGAACGGTGGCATTGAGGCGGCCAGCACCTATCTTTCCGACAAGCGCACCCCCAGTCTATTGATTGTTGAATCGGCCGGAAACCGCGAACAGGTCTTCCAACAATTGGAGGCCCTGGCCGGTGTCTGCGATCCCGATACCAGATTGATACTCATCGGCCGGGAAAATGACATCGAACTGTTCCGCGAACTGATTCAGTTCGGCGTCAGTGATTATTTGGTGGCGCCGGTCACGCCGGAGGCGTTGCGCGATTCCGTGGCCAAGGTGTATGCCGGTGTTGAGACCGACTTCGACGGCCGCGTGATTGCCTTTGCCGGCATGGCCGGTGGCGCCGGCAGCAGTGTCATCGCCCACAATGTCGCCAATGAGTTGATGACCGCCTACAACGAGAAGGTGGTGGTCATCGATTTCGACATTTGTTACGGGACCGCCGGATTGAATTTCAATATCCAGCCGCGCCAGACTGTTGTTGACGCCCTGGCGCAGATGGGCGGTCTGGACAACACCATGTTGGATCAGTACTTCATGGATTTCGGTGAAAGCCTCTCTCTCCTTGCCTCACCGGCGTCGTTGAGCACGGGCGTGCAAATTACACAGGAGACCTTTGACGCTCTTGTGACGGCGATCAAGCCGATTGGTGAGTTCATCATTCTCGACCTGCCCCATGTTTGGGCACCGTGGATAGATGACGCGTTGGCCTTGGCTGACGAAGCCGTGCTGGTGAGCAAGCCCGATCTGACGGGACTGCGAAACGCCAAGAGTGTGGTAGAGTATATGGGCCCCAAGCGGGGAACGGATGCACCAACCCGATTGGTCTTAAACCAGGTCGGCGCGGCGAAGCGGTCGGATTTGTCCAATAAGGACTTTAAGGATGCCCTGGCCATGGAGCCGAACATTGCCATCCCATACGATCCCGAGGCCTTTGGGAAGGCACTGAACAACGGCGAGATGATGTCGAAGGCCGCCGCCAAAAGTAAGGCGACAGCCGCCATCATGGAACTGGCGGCGCTGGTCAGCGGTCGTGGTGACGAAGCGGAAGAAGGCAAGAAAAAGACCTTCTCCTTATTCAGCAAGGCGAAAAAATAGTGGCTGAATTGCGGAGTTGACGGAATATGTTTGGACGACGCGGAACCCAACCAGAGATTGATGCACCGGCGCCCGTTGCGGTCCCCGCCCCTGCGCCTGCCCCTGAACCGGCCTCCGAACCGGCCCCGTCGCCCCTGCAGGAGGTGACGCCGGACGACGTTCCGGATACACCCGCACCGGCGCCCCAACCGGCGCCCGCCGCGATGCCGTCCCAACCAACGGTCCCGCCGGCGGCGGAAGCGCCGTCCGCGCCGCAGCCCGCCGCCAGCGAGCGTCTGGCAGAGATCAAGGTGACGGTTTTCAACGATCTCCTGGAAGCCGTCGATCTGGCCGAGATCAGCAAATTGGAAACGGAAGAGGTGCGCGAAGAGATCACGGACATGACCGCCGAGATCATTTCCATGCGCGGCCTCATTCTGTCGGTCCAAGAACAGCGCCAGGTGGTTAAGGACATCTGCAACGACATTCTTGGCCTCGGCCCCCTTGAACCGCTGATTGAGCGCGACGACATCGCCGACATCATGGTCAACGGCGCCGGACAGGTGTTCATCGAAACGGACGGGGTCATTGAACTGACCGACATTACTTTCCGCGACAATGCCCAATTGATGAATATCTGTCAGCGGATCGTCACCGCCGTTGGCCGGCGGGTCGATGAAGCCAGTCCGATCTGCGACGCGCGCTTGTTGGACGGCTCGCGTGTCAACGTCATCGCGCCGCCGCTGGCCATTGATGGGGCCGCCCTGACCATCCGGAAATTCAAGAAGGAAAAGCTGAAGCTTGATGATCTGGTGAAGTTCGGCAGCGTCAGCGAACAATTGCGGAAGGTTCTTGAAGTCATTTCGGCGGTCCGTTTGAACGTTCTCATTTCCGGCGGCACCGGTTCCGGGAAAACGACGCTGCTGAATATTATGACCGGCCACATTGACCCCGGCGAACGCATCATTACCTGTGAGGATTCGGCGGAACTGCAGCTCCAGCAGCCGCACGTCGTTAGGCTGGAAACCCGGCCGCCGAACCTGGAAGGTGCCGGCGAAATCTCCATGCGTGATCTGGTCAAGAACTGTCTGCGTATGCGCCCGGAACGGATCATCGTCGGCGAGGTCCGCGGCCCGGAAGCGTTTGACCTATTGCAGGCCATGAACACCGGTCACGATGGTTCCATGGGAACGATCCACTCTAACAATCCGCGCGAGGCGATCAGCCGTGTCGAGAACATGATTGCCATGGGCGGCTATAACCTGCCGGCGAAGGCGGTGCGCGAACAGATTGCCGCGGCCGTGCATGTCATCATCCAGGCCCAGCGTCTTCGTGACGGGTCCAGGAAAATCACCCACGTCACCGAGGTGATCGGCATGGAAGGCGAGATCATTACTTTGCAGGACTTGATCACCTTCGAACTTGAAGGTGAAGACGAGAACGGTAAGCTGCTGGGCGCTCATGTGTTTTCCGGCGTGCGCCCAAATCTCTGGGATAAGGCCCGGTATTATGGCCTCGAACAGAAACTGGCAAACGCGCTGGAAATGTACGGCGCATAAGGTGGACCCATGCAATTATCACCAGAAACAATAATTTGGATCACCGTCGCGGCGACGGTGGCGATGATCGTTCTCGGCGGCGCCTTTATCGGCGTGACGATGATCGTCCGCCCGAAGGTATTATTGCGCCAACGCATGAACCAGATCGGCGTCATTGGTGACGGCGCAGCCACCGGCGGTTCTGAAAAGGCGGAAGGCCGCCGGCAGAAGCGTATCCAGGACAAGATCAAGCAGCTGGAGCAAAACAAAAAGAAGAGCAGCGGCATTGCTGCAATCCGATTGGAATTGCTGCAGGCCGGCTTGGATATCACCGTCGGCACCTATTTCACCATCAGTGCGGTCGTCGCAGTGTTTGGAACACTGGCCTATCTGGTCTTGGGTTATCCTCCAATGGGCGCGATTGCCGTCGCCGTAATCGGCGGCTTTGGTGTGCCCAAATTGGTGCTCAAGATGAAGGCCGGAAAACGTCAGAAGAAGTTCACTCAGAATTTCGCCGAAGCCACCGACCTTATCGTTCGCGGCATCCGGTCCGGACTTCCCGTGAACGAATGCTTCAACGTTGTTGCCCGTGAATTCGAAGCGCCCCTGGGCGAGGAATTCCGCCTGTTGGTTGAAGGCCAGAACCTGGGCATGACCATGGACGATTTGCTGGCCCGCGGCATCGAACGCCTGCCCACATCGGAGTACAAGTTTTTCGCCATCGTTATTCAAATTCAACGCCAGACCGGCGGCAATCTGGCGGAAACGCTGGCAGGACTGTCGAACGTTCTGCGCGAGCGCAAAAAGATGCGCGACAAAGCGCGCGCCATGGCCAGCGAGGCAACGGCTTCGGCGGCCATTATCGGATCGCTGCCCTTCGCCGTCGGCACGCTGCTTTCCGTTGTGAATCCCGATTATCTGATGGTTTTGTTCACCCGTGACACGGGCCAATACATGATTGCCGGCGGGTTGTTCTGGATGACGCTTGGCTCACTGGTTATGCGCAACATGATTAACTTTAAGATGTAGGCGACAATGACAGCACTTCTTCGCATGGATACGCCGACCTTGATCCTGCTGCTTCTGGCCGCCGCCGCGGTGATCGCCGCGGTTGTCTGGGGGATGTCTTTTATTGTCGGCGGGAAACGGTCAAAACGCATCAAGTCCGTGATCTCCCGCCATCGCGGTGAGATGAGCCAGCGCCAGGCGGAAAGCCTCAGCCGGCCGTCGGCGGTTCGCCAACGTAAAGGCGACACTAAAGCCGATTTGGCACAGAAGCTGTTGAATGTACTGAAATTGCAGAACCTGCTGTTTTCGGACACCATCCGAGCCGACTTGGCGGCCGCCGGTATCCGCGGCCGCAATGCCGTTGCCGTGTATCTCTCGTCGCGTATCTTGGTCGCCCTCGGAGGCTTCGTCGTCACTTTGATCCTCGTCGGGTTGATGAAAAAATTTCCCTACCCGGATTTCGTCCGCTTCCTTTTTGCCGGCGGCGGTGGCGTGGTGGGTTTTTATCTGCCGAGGATTTTGTTGCAGAACACCATCACCAAACGCCAACAAGCGATGACCGAATCATTTCCCGATGCCTTGGACCTGTTGTTGATTTGCGTCGAGTCCGGTCTCAGCGTTGAGATGGCGTTTCAGCGGGTCACTGAAGAAATCATGGAGGGCGCGCCGATCCTGGCCCAGGAAATGGGATTGACGTCGGCGGAACTTGCTTACCTGGGTGACCGTCGTCAGGCCTATGAGAATTTCGCCAAACGGACCAAGTTGCCGGCGGCCAAGTCCTTGGCGACAACGCTGATCCAATCGGAACAATACGGCACCCCGGTCGGACAGGCGTTGAATGTTCTGGCCACGGAAAAGCGCGGCGAAAGAATGTCCCTGGCGGAGAAAAAGGCGGCGTCCCTGCCGGCCAAGTTGACCGTGCCGATGATCATTTTCTTCCTGCCGGTGCTGTTCATCGTCGTCATCGGGCCCGCCGCGCTGCAGATCGGCAACTAGGTTCGCCCCGCGTGAACGATTTCACCGACCAGTATCTGCGTGAGACGGCGGCTGTCGTCGACGCTTTGGATCGTCAGCGCATCGAAGCCCTGGCCAGCGGCCTGGCCAAGGTTCGCGATGGCGGCGGACGGCTGTTTCTTCTGGGCGTCGGCGGCTCCGCCGGTCACGCCAGTCACGCGGTCAACGACTTTCGTAAAATCTGCGGCTTCGAGGCCTATACACCGACTGATAACGTTTCCGAGCTGACGGCCAGGGTCAATGACGAAGGCTGGGATACCGCCTTCGCCGCCTGGTTGATGGGGTCGCGATTGACTAGCACCGATGCGGTCTTGGTGTTTTCCGTCGGCGGCGGCAACAAGCAGAAGAATATCTCCGTCAACATCGTCCGCGCCTTGGAACTGGCCCAGGAGCGGGGCGCCGCGACCTTCGGCATCGTTGGCTCCGACGACGGCTACACGGCGCGCGCCGCCGATGTGTGCGTCGTCATTCCACCGTTGTTTCCGAACCGCCGTACGCCGCATACGGAAGGCCTGGCGGCCGTTCTCTGGCATCTCCTGGTGTCTCATCCGTTGCTCAAGGTCAGCGAAACCAAGTGGGAATCCGTTACGTGACGGAGCGGGGCGAAGACGGCCATCGCTACCTGATCGTTGGCGGCGCCGGATTTCTGGGCTCCCATTTTTGCGACCGTTTGCTGGCCGATCCGGAGACCGGGTCGGTCACCGTATTCGATAATTTTTCATCGGGGCACGATTGGCATATCGCCGATCACGGCAGTGATCCCCGGTTTCATCTGGTCCGTGCCGACGTCGCCGATAGGGACCGGCTTGCTGACGCCATGGGAGGCTGCGGGACGGTCATTCACCTGGCCGCAAACCCGGATATCGCCCGTGCCGTGAGCGAACCGGATATCGATTTCCGCGAGGGCACCATGTTGGCCCGGAATGTCATGGAGGCCATGCGCCTTACCGCCTGCCGTCAGCTTCTGTATGCGTCTGGAAGCGGGGTGTACGGCAATCTTGGGGAAACGGCTGCCGTTGAGAACCAGGTGGATATTCGGCCCCAATCGACTTATGGGGCCAGTAAACTCGCTTGCGAAGCGCTGATCGCCAGCTATTGCCATATGTTTGACATGCGGGCCTATAGTTTCCGGTTCGCCAATGTGGTTGGACCGCGGCAAACCCATGGCGTCGGATATGACTTTTTGCGCAAATTACGGGCAGACCCGACCCGCCTGGAAATTCTTGGCGACGGGACGCAAAGCAAATCCTATTTACATGCGGAAGATACGGTGGCGGCGGTTTTGCACGTCCATCGCCGGGCCCGCGAAACCTATGATGTCTACAACGTTGCCACCGGTGACTATCTGAGCGTTACAGAAATTGCCGACATGGCGGTGGCGTGCCTGGGGCTTGAGCGGGCATCCGTTAGCTACCAGTTCGGCGACGGTGCGCGGGGCTGGCGGGGGGATATTCCGGTGGTCCGGTTCAACACGTCCAAACTTCAGGGACTGGATTGGTCTTGCCGGCATTCGTCGCGTCAGGCCATGCGCCTGTCATTGAATGCCATGCGTGACCAGCTTGAGGCCGGGGAGCCCGCCTGAGGTGGCGCGCCGCGCCGTGTTCTTGGACCGCGACGGAGTCTTGAATGGCACCGTTGTGCGCGATGGCCGGCCCCGGCCGCCGGTGTCCGTTTCCCATGTGGAAGTATTGGCGGGCGTCGAAACGGCCTGCCGGCAATTGGCGGATGCCGGGTACCATCTGATCGGCGCCACCAACCAGCCGGAGATCGCGCGGGGCACGATCACGCGGCAATCCGTCGAAGACATCAATTTGGTATTGATCGAATTACTGGGCCTCGATGATATGCGGGTATGCCCCCACGATGACGCCGACGCATGCCGGTGCCGCAAACCGAAGCCGGGCCTTTTGCTTGATGCGGCAAGAGATTTTGACATCGATCTGGTATCCAGCATTATGGTGGGCGATCGATGGAAGGACGTGGCCGCCGGCGAAGCCGCCGGATGCCGGACGGTTTTTATCGACCATGGTTACGACGAACAGCGGCCGGAGAACCCCGGCCTGACCTGCGCCCGTCTGATTGATGCGGTGCCGTGGATTGTCAAGGGGGAGGCAAATCTCTGATGGCCGGCGGGACTGATCTTAAAGTAAAAATTTTCGCCGATGGCGCCGACGTGGGGGAAATGGTGGCCTTGGCGCAAAACCCCTTGATTGCCGGGTTCACCACCAACCCGACGTTGATGCGCAAGGCCGGTGTGGCAAATTATGAAGCCTTTGCCAAGGATGCCCTGGCGGCGATCACGACCCATCCCATTTCCTTCGAAGTGTTCGCCGATGAGTTCGACGAAATGCAGCGCCAGGCTTTGAAAATCCGCGATTGGGGAGAAAACCTGTATGTCAAAATTCCAATCACCAACACCCGCTCGGAAAGCGCTATCCCGCTGATCAGGCGATTGGCGGCGGAAGGCGTGAAAGTCAACGTCACGGCGGCCATGACCATTGAACAGGTACGTGCCGTCGCGGCCGTCATGGATGGCGCGCCGCCAGCCTATATTTCCGTGTTCGCCGGACGGATTGCCGACACGGGCCGCGATCCCGAACCGGTCATGCGCGATGCCGTCGCGGCCATTAAACGATTGCCACAGGTTGAGCTGATTTGGGCCAGTCCGCGGGAGGTTTATGATATCAAACGGGCCGACGCGGTGGGCTGTCACATCATCACCGTCACCTACGATCTATTGAAAAAGCTGCCCTTGTTCGGCAAGGACCTGGAGACGTTCTCCCTGGAGACGGTGCAGATGTTTTTCGATGACGCCCGCGCGGCCGGATATTCGCTCTAGGCGGCCCGATGATCATTACCCGCACCCCCTTGCGCATATCTATCGGTGGCGGCGGCACGGACCTGCCGTCCTATTACGAAAAATTCGGCGGATTCGTCATATCGGCGGCCATCAACAAGCATGTCTACATCACCGCCAACCGGACCTTCCGCCCCGGATACTTCATCAAGTACTCGAAAACCGAGGTCGCCGAACGCATCGAAGATATCCAACACGACATTGTCCGCGAGGCGTTGGCGCGCATGGAGATCGCGCCGGAAACGGAAATCGTCTCCATCGCCGATGTCCCCGCGGGCACGGGTCTTGGATCGTCGGGCAGTTTTACCGTCGGCCTGTTGCACGCCCTGCATGCCCACAAGCGCCGCCATGTGGGCACCGAGGAACTGGCGCACATGGCGAACGATCTGGAAATGAATGGCCTGGGAGAACCGTGCGGAAAACAGGACCACTACATTGCCGCCTATGGCGGCATCATGTGTCAGGAATATCACCCGGACGGCCTCGTCACCATGGCGCGGCTGGATTTGGACGATGGCGCGCGGCGGCAGTTGCGTGAAGGATTGATGCTGTTCTTTACCGGCTACAGCCGCACGGCGGCCGAAGTGCTGGTTGATCAAAAAACCCGTTCGGAAACGGACGACGCGGCCATGTTGGACAACCTGCATTTCATCAAGGATCTGGGCCAACGGATCAAGAAGGCGCTGGAAGAAGGTGAGGTGGAGGGCTTCGCCGAGCTTATGCACGAACATTGGCTGCATAAAAAACAGCGCTCCGCTAACATCAGCAACGAGCGCATCAATCAGCTCTATGAGGATGCCAGAACACACGGCGCCATCGGCGGCAAATTGGTCGGCGCCGGCGGCGGCGGGTTCTTGATGTTCTACACCCGTGATCGCCGGCGCCTGCGGGCCGCTATGGTCCAGCGTGGCCTACAGGAGATGGACTTCGGTTTCGACGACGACGGGTCC
>CAZQPC010000014.1:0-10799 GCA_964595005.1 uncultured Magnetovibrio sp. | reverse complement strand
TCGTTCAGCTGCGTAGTTGACCATGCAATGCCTGATCCTCGCCGGCGGCATGGGGACACGGATGCAGTCGCTGGCGCCAGATCTGCCAAAGACCTTGATCCCCGTGAACGGCCGGCCTTTCGCCGACTATCAGTTGTCGTGGCTGCGCTCGGAAGGTGTGCACCGGGTGGTTTATGCCATCGGCCATCTGGGCGAAGCGGTTCGCGCTTTCTGTGGCGACGGCAGCCATTGGGGATTGGAAATCGTCTACGCCGACGAAGGCGATGCCCGCCTGGGCACTGCCGGCGCGGTGAATTTCGCGGTCCGCGAAGGGCTCTTGGAAGATGGGTTTTTCGTGCTGTATGGAGATTCGTTTCTGCGCATCGATATGAAAGACGTGTGGCGGGCCTCGCAGGCGGGCGCCCGGCCCTTGATGAGCGTCTTCCGCAACGAAGGGCGCTGGGATGCCAGCAATGCCATGGTCCGGAACGGCTATGTCACGCACTACGAAAAAGACCGTGCCGATGCCCAGGCCATGGGCATGGACCACATCGATTACGGGCTCTCGGTTCTTAACACCGAAACCATCGTGGCGAACGTCGGCATCAGTGAGGTTGCGGATTTGGCGCCACTGTTCCACCGGCTCAGCCTTGACGGCCGTCTTCGTGCCTATGCGGCAACCGAACGCTTCTATGAGGTCGGATCGCCTGAGGGCCTGGCCGATCTGGAAGCCTATTTGAGCCGATCGGGCGAGGGTTCATGAGCGCCGGTGCCGGCATCGAGAAGACACCGCCGTGGGCGACAGTTGCGGCCCTGGCGTTCGTCGCCTTCGTTCATGGCGTTTGGATGGTTCTGGGCGACACCATTGTTGCCGGCGGCGGTCTGGCCGACGGCGACAGTTTCCTGCACCTGATCCGCGCCGAACGGTTGTGGCAGGGCGGCAATTGGTATGATGTGACGGTGCCCGACGCCAACGCGCCATTTGGCACGACGCTGCATTGGACCCGGCTGTTCGACATCGTGCTGTTGACGTTGGCCCTGCCGATGACGCCCCTATTCGGTTTTTCGGCGGCCCTTTACTGGGCCGGCGCCGCCGTCAGTCCGCTTCTTCATTTGTTGTTGGCGGCGGCCGTCATTTGGGCGCTGCGGCCGATCATCGGACGAACGGCGGCACTATTGGCCGGCGGCCTGACGGCAACACAATTCGGCGTTCTGGCGTTCGCCATCGCGGGCCGTGCCGATCATCACATGATGTTCGCCCTGTTTCTTGTCCTGGCCTTGGGGTTCATCGCGCGCACAATACTGCTGCCGGAGAGTCATCTGCAGGCTGGGCGATTTGCCGGCCTTTGTATCGCGGCCGGCATCTGGACGGGGCCTGAATTTTTGCTGTTCTTGGTGCTGTGCCTTGCCGGCATGGGCCTGCCTTGGCTTCTGGGGCAAGGCGGCGCGGCGGCAAGGAACCTTTCCCTGGCCCAGGGCCTAGCCATGGGTTTGGCGGCGGCGGTGCTCATTGAACGCGGGCAAGGCATTTTTGCGGAAGCGGAATTCGACCGTCTGTCGCTTGTTCATTTTTCCATTGGCGCCTTGTTGTGGGTGTATTGGGCAATTGTCGGCGCCACGGAAAAACGTCGGTGGTTTCCGTCCACCTTGCGCGGCCGCCTTGCTCTCGCCGCCTTCGGCGCAGCCGCGGCAATGGGGATCATCTGGCTGATCTATCCGGGCGTCATGGCCAATCCGCTGACCCAGGGCAATCCGGAAATCGTGCCGATCTTCGCCCATATCTCCGAATACGGCGGCGTTCAGGATACCGCCCAGTTTCTCATCTATTTCGGCTCGGCGGTGTTTGTGGTGCCCTGGCTGATTTGGCGCTTTCGGGTTCTCATGCAGCCACCGGCGGCCGGCGTGTGGTTGGTGATCGTGGCCGGCTTGGTCGTATACCTGGGCTATGGCCTGGGATGGATCCGCTGGTCCCTCTATGCAGCGATCTTTTTGACCATCGTTCTCGCTGACCTGGTTGTTTACATGGATGGCGCCATCGACAAACGGATTGCGTTTCCGGCCCGCGTTCCTTTCAAGGTGTTGGTGTTGGCGGGACTGATTATCGGGCCGGTCGCCGCTGCTGGTGGATTGCGTTATGCGGAGAAGACACCGGAACAGCGGGCCGCGGCGAAAGAGGATCCATGCCCCCTGAAGCCCTTATCGGCGTTTCTCAACACGCCGCCTTGGTCGGAACGGCCGCGGACCATTGCAGCCTCGGCGAATTTCGGCGCTGAACTGATGTACCGGACCGGCCATAAGGTCCTGGCGACCGTGCACCACCGGAACATCGACGGCATTCTTGACGGCCACCGGATCCTTGGCGGTGCGGACGATGGAAAAATCGAACATATCATTGCCCGGCGGAGGGTCGATCTCTTGCTGCTCTGCCCCCTGTCGAAGCATGACGGATATTTCGTTACGGAAGGCGAAGAGAACGCTCTCTACACCCGCCTGGTTACGGGCGCGGTGCCGCCCTGGCTGCGGGCCGTCGAGTTGCCCGCCGAGCTAGGTGAGAAATTCCGCCTGTTCGAGGTTCACCGACGCCGGTAGACGGCCCATGTATCGCCGGACAATCCCCAATGGGGATAAACGGATACCAGTCCGTAGGCGGCCGAGGGACCCGAAGCCGCCGGCCGTGTCAATTCCGGCGGCGCGTTCAACGCGTCGAGGTAACCCAGGATGAACCAGTCGGCGGGCTTCTTCGTCTGCCCCCGCTTCGCTACAAACTGGAAGCGCCGGCCCAACCCCAGGCGCCGGACATGATAGCGGAACATGGTGCCGACACTGAACGCCGGCGCGCCGGCGACCCGGATGGTGCCGGCCGTGGCCGCCGCCATATCCGCGATGGCGGCGCCGTAGTTGCCTCGCCCGGCGCGAAAGAAATCGGACAGCAAGCTGGCGTTGCCAAGGCAAAAGGCGGCGATCAACAATCCCGACAGGGCCCGTTTCCAACCCTTGTGCGCCCACAACACCGCAAGGCCGTGCGACGCCAGAATGAGGGCGAAGGGCGCGGCGGCCAGGAGGTAACGCGGCAATACATAGGGCTGGCGTTCGGCCAGAATGGCGCCCAACGGGAACACGATGACGACGACCAGGAAGACCGGCCATCGCCGGTCGCCGTTGAGACCCAGCCAGGCAATGCCCGCGACGCCGGCCAGGCCGAACGCTGCCGCCGTCATCGGTGGGCTGATCCATGCCGGGTCCAAACCAAACGTCAGCGCGGTCATGATGCCGACGGACTGGGCCGCCGGCACGAACGTCACGCCGCCGATGACAAAATTGTTTAAGGCGATGACGCCGTAGGCCACGACGGCGATCAAGGGCACCCCAAACAGCGGCACCAGGCGGGCCGCTGTCGAGACAATGCTGCGTTGCTGGTTGTAAATGGCCACCGCCGCCCACAATCCAAGGCCCGCGAGCACGACGGCAAAGGTCAAGTGCGAAAGGAACCCGAACAGGCAGGCGGCGACGAAGCCGGCTAGGCTGGCCGCCGAGCGGCGATCCAAAAATTTCTCAAGAAGCCAAAAGGCGAGGTAGGCCGCCAACAGCATCGGGCCATAGCCGCGCGCCTCACCGGCATAGTGGACCAGCGGATAGCTAAGGGCCGTCAAGCCGGCCAGCAAAACGCCTTCCCACGGCGCGCGGCGCCAGCCGATGGCCGCGGCAACGGCCATTGTGCCGACGCCGCAGATCATAGACAGCAGCCGGTAGGTCCACATGGGCGCATCCGGTCCCAGCACCGTTAGGAACGCCGTGTTTACGGCGTGGGTATTGTCGTGGAAATAGAGCGCGATCCAGTCCCGCCCAGCGCCCGATGCCCGGGCCACGGCGATTTGGTTCAAGGACCATATCTCGTCGACCCAGAGATCGCCGCTCAGCGAGCCAACACGCAGACCGATGCCGATGACGAAAATCGCCACCAACACGATGATCGCTGTTCGGTCTTCGGCCATTGCTGTCTGGCGATGCACAATCCATATCCTCGTTGCCGCGGACCGGTGAGGCGTCCCATGGTTGCGGCCCCGCTGCAAGGTGATAAATTTCGATTGTCATCAGCCGCGCGGGTCGGACCCCATCATCATGAAGCTATCGATCGTCATTCCCTGTTTCAATGAAGAGAAGACGTTGGAGGCGATCATCGCACGCGTCCTGGCGGCGGATGTCCACGGCATGGCGCGGGAAATTATTCTGGTTGATGATTGTTCGACGGATGGCTCGCCGGCCATCGCCGCCGGCCTTTCCGGGAGGCGCGACGACATCACCGTGATCTCTCATGAGCGCAACCGCGGCAAAAGCGCGGCGCTTCGGACTGGTTTTGCAAAGGCTTCCGGCGACGTCATTTTGGTCCAGGATGCGGATTTGGAATATGCACCGGAAGATCACGCCGCGGTTCTCAAACCCATCGTCGACGGCGATGCGGACATTGTCTACGGCTCGCGGTTTCTGGATGTGAAAAATTCCGTGTTTCTCGGGTTCACCCATCGATTTGGCAATCAGGTCCTGACCTTTCTCTCCAATCTGGTTAGCGGCAAGCGCCTGACGGACATGTCGACCTGTTACAAGGCGTTCCGGCGCGACGTTCTGGACGCCATGGTGCTTCGCGAAGAGCGGTTTGGGTTCTGCCCGGAATTCACGGCCAAGGCGGCGCGCATGACGCCCCGGCCGCGCTGGACGGAAGTGCCGGTTCGCTATCGGTGCCGAACCTATGCGGAAGGCAAGAAGATCGATTGGCGCCATGGGGTGCGCGCCATTTACTGCATTTTCCGCTATGGCCTATTCCGCTGAGCCGCCGGGCCCCGGATTGATGGCGACGGCGACAATTTGCCAACCCCAAGGCGACGCCGGCAGGGTCACGCGCAGGAGGTAGCGGAACACCGTCATCACGGTGCGGGCCAAGCGGCCCGGCGTGCCGTCGATATCATCGGCAAGACGTTCGCCGCGTAAGACGACCACCAGGCGGTATAAATTGAAGAACGGGAAACCGGCACCGGTGGCGGTCTCGACAAGGTATCCGGCGGCCTCAAGCTCATCGCGCAAGCGTGCCGCCGTATAGTGGTCGCGGTGTCCGATGCGCCGATCGAAAGCCGACATGGGCCCGCCGGGAACCGTCAAAACCAGCCGGCCGCCGGGTTTCAGGAAATTCCGAACGGTTGCCAGTACCCGGACCGGTGCATCCATATGTTCCAGCACTTCCGAACACACCGCATGGCTGGCCCATCCGGCCAGCTTTTCGTCCGCGGCGAGGCCGGCATTAAGATCGAAGGTTGCCAAAGTCGCATCCGGAAGTTCACCGCGGGCGACCGTCAAGCCCGTGCCGCTCTGGTCGATGCCGGCCAGGCGGGCTTCGGGAAATTCATCTCTGATGCCGGCAAGAAGATCGCCGGACCCACAGCCAATATCCAGGATCGTACCGTTCTCGGCCCGACCCAGAAGCCGGACAATGAGGCGTCGGCGGAAGGCCTGAGCCGGGTTCAGCCGTGTTGCCGCGGAAAACCTGTTCCAATGATCATCCCAGGTTCTGAAATCGTCCGGGTCCACAGGTTCAGGGCTCATGCGAACTGTCGGCCGCGTTGGCGTCAAGGGCATGCAAAAGCAACGTCGAGACGAAGGCAATGAAGGCCAGGATGATCGCCATGAGGCCGACGACGGCAGCGTGGTTGGTGCCAATCAGGTTGTCGAACAAGGTAAATCCGGCGCCGACGTAGGCGTTGACGAAATTCAGGCACAGCACCAATCCGCCCGCGAACAACAAACCGCAGAGGATCATCGTTGGCGTGTAGGGAAACCGCGCCAGCCACGTCCGCCGCGCCGCGCCGGTCGGATCGTAGAGGCTCTCGGCCAGACAGCCCAAGAACAGGCTTTGCAGGCCGACGATGCTTAAGGTCGAGCCCAGGAACAGGGTATTCAGGGAAAAGGTGATCCCACCCAGCGTCAGCGGTCCGGCAGCCAACGGAAGTGATATAATAAGTCCCAACAAAAACAAGGCAATGCCCGGTTTCATGACGAAGAAATCAGCGCCATGAACAAGCATGGCCCGCAAGTTGATCCAGCCCGCATGCCACGGCGAAAACCAGCCGCTGCGTTTGTGATGACTGAGCCGTCCGTCCCGGTCCTTAAGGAAGTGCACCGGCACCTCGACCGTCCTGAGGCCCAGGCGGACCGACTTGACGATCATCTCGGAAGCATATTCCCAGGACTGTGAGCGGATGTTGATACGCCGCAAAGCGTCCATGGTGATGCCACGCATGCCGCAATGGATATCGGAGAACCGCGACCCATACAGGACGTTCAGGATGAAGGTCGTCAACGGAGTGCCGAAATATCGATGCAGTGCCGGCATGGCGCCGTCTTCAATGGAGCCGGCGAAACGCGAACCAATGACAAACTCAAAGCCCTCTTGGAAGCGCTGCACGAAGGGTTCGATTTCGCGGAAATCATAGGTACAGTCCGCGTCGCCCATGATGACAAATTGGCCCCGGATCACCGCCATGGCGTCTTGGTAGGCCCGGCCCAGGCCCCGAGCCGGCGTTTTCAGAACCCGCGCGCCTTTCGCCTGGGCAATGTTGGCCGTGCGATCGGATGAGCTGTCGATGATCAGGATTTCCGCCGCAACGCCGGTTTTGGCTATGCCTTCGTGGCACCAATCCATGAACTCACCAATAACCGCTTCTTCGTTCATGGCGGGAATGACGATGGAAAGCACCGGCGCAGGCTCATCATCGGCTGGCAGGAGGAGGGCCTGGTCCGGCCCCGTCGGTTGTTCACTGGTCATGCCTGGTGCCGATCTGCTGGGTCACAGCTCAATAGTATATTGATCACAGGCCGGGTCCAATCAGTGGACCGGCAGAATTGTCAATTTTGGCAGAACCCAAAGGGCCGCCATGGCGATGGCGATGCCGTAAGGAACGGCCTGCGATGCGCCGGGTTCATCGTCTGCCAACCAAGGAATACCGGATCGCACGGAGGCCAAAAAAGGCAGCCGCCGAACCGCGAGGACGCAAAGCGCTACGCCACCGCCGATCAATGCGACCAAGATCAAAAATCTTCCGACCAATTCGAAATCCAGCCAGGGCGCAATGGCCGCCAGTAATTTGACGTCGCCGCCACCCATGATACCCGCCGCAAAAATCAAGGCCCCGGCAACCAGGAATGCAACGCCAAGGGCGTAATGCTGGGCCATATCCACCCCTGACTGGCCGGCCATCCAGGCGGCCGGCAGAAATGCCAGGGCGATACCGCCACAAAGCCAATTCGGAATGGTCAGGGAACGGGCATCGGAAACGGCGGCGTAAATGAGACCTGCCGCGTAGGCGGCGACAACGGACCAATGAAATGTCGAAATCAACGAACGTGCCCGGGACTATCTAGCGCATACGGAAACAGGACAGTTCGACGCGAACTGTCCTGTCATCGAATTTCCGCAACCCGCTTCCAAACGCGGAAGTCGGGCATACGCCGCTTCTTTACGAACTCAGGTTATTGGCAACGCTGTTGAACGTGTTGCCCATATCGGTTCCGAGAAGCGTAATCGCCGCAATAATCACAACGGCGATCAGGGCCGCGATCAGGCCGTATTCGATGGCTGTCGCGCCGCGGCTGTCACTCAGCAACCCCTTCATAAACTTGTAAATTTGGTCCGTCATCTTGAAAACTCCTAATTACCCCAACGGAAAGAACTACTCACTTTATATCATTCAAACTGGAAAGATTTCGTGAATCACCAATTTGTGCGTTCCCGCTATCGACAGCCTGTCAAAAGGCCATGCAGAAGTCAATGTTATTGGCCGGCCGGCCCATGAAATACCTTCAATAAGGCCCATCGTTCGGTAAGCCATTGTCGTGCCTGCAAATATGTCATCTCAATTTGTCGGTGGGCGGAACGTCGGGGAATTGTCGCGTGGGTGAGCCATAACCGCCTGGCACACCGGCCACGGCGGATTTGAAAAGTCCTTGAATTTCAGCACAATAGCGCGGTGATGAGAATCTGTTCGCAGAAACCGGAAGCCGCGCGATGATCGAGGTTAACGGAATAACCAAGTCTTTTCAGGCGGTGACGGCCCTGAAGGACGCGGCGTTCGCTGCGCCCGATGGGTCCATTACCGGCGTCATCGGCCCCAACGGGGCGGGCAAGACAACGGCGCTGCGGATCCTCTACACGGTGCTGCGCCCGGATACGGGCCTGGCCACCGTCGATGGATTTGATACGGTTCGTCAACGCGCCGACGTGCAGTCACGTATCGGTGTCGTGCCCGACGGGCGCGGCCTCTATCCCCGGCTCACGGCCCGGGAACACATTCGCTATTGCGGCCGGTTGCACGGCATGGACAGAACCAACCTGGAAACCCGTATTGAGGAACTCGCCGAGGTCTTGCGCATGGAGGAATTCATCGACCGGCGGGCGAAAGGATTTTCGAAAGGTCAGGTGCGCAAGGTGGCCCTGGCGCGCGCCTTGGTCCACGATCCCCAGAACATCCTTTTGGATGAACCGACCAATGGCCTGGACGTCGCCAGTTCCCGGGCCGTCCACGCCCTGATCAAGGGGTTGCGGGACCGCGGCCGATGCATCTTGTTTTGCAGCCACATCATGGCCGAGGTGGCGGCCATTTCGGACCGCATTATCGTCATTTCCGATGGCCGGGTGATGGCCCAGGGAACGCCCGAGGAATTGACGGACCGCACCGGACAACAAGACATCGAAAGTATGTTCTTGTCCCTGACCGCGGATCTCGGGAGCGCATAACCATGTGGCGGCGGGTTTTCGTTGTGTTTGCCAAGGAAGCGGTCGATAACGCCCGCGACCGGCGATCATTGCTGGTGGCGCTTATCTATCCCCTGTTGGGTCCTATTCTCCTGGGCATTTTGATTTCCGCCATTGTCGATGTGGTGACGGTCCAGCCGGAGGAGAAACTGGTATTGCCCATTGCCGGCATGGAACATGCACCGGAATTGATTTCCTTCCTTCGTCGCCGCAACGTCCACGTTATTCCGTCGCCATCGGATCCCGTCAGGGCCGTTCAGGAAGGCGCCCACGAAGGAATTCTTGTCATCACGCCGGCTTTCGCCGAACATTTCGCCGCCGATGAGACCGCGTCCGTGGAAGTGGTCGTCAATTCGTCACGACTGCCCGGTCTGATTGCGGTCAACAATATTCTCGGTGTTCTCGGCGCCTTCAATCAAGAGGTCTGGTCACGGCGGATTGCGGCGCGCGGGGTTGATCTGAAAGTTCTCCAGCCCCTGGAAATCAAAAGCGTCAACGTCGCCGCAGGGACCCATATCGCGGAATTTCTGCTGTTCATGGTGCCGCCGCTGTTTATTTTCAATCTGTTCATGGGCGGCGTCTATCTGGCCATGGACACAACGTCCGGCGAGCGCGAGCGGGGGTCGTTGGAATCCCTGCTGGTCAATCCGGTCGCCCGCTGGGGGCTGATGTTAGGCAAATATCTGGCGGCCTTGCTCTATACGGCGGTGGCCGTGGCCGTGCAATTGATCGCCTTTGCCGTGATTTTCTGGATCGTCGAGACGCCGGACCTTAGCTTCACCAGCGCCATGTCGCCGGTTGTGATCCTTGGCATCCTGGTGATGACGCTGCCTCTGATGATGGTCGCGGTTGGTGTTCAGGTGATTATCGCCACCGTGACCATGAGCTATAAGGAAGCCCAGACCTATCTGGGCTTGTTACCGTTAATCCCGGCCATTCCGGGCATGGTGATGGTGTTTGCGCCTGTTCAGGCCCAGGGCTGGATGATGACGATCCCGATTTTTTCCCAGACGCTGTTGTTGGGGCAGTTCGTGCGCGGCGAACCCATCGCCATCGTCAACGTCCTGCTTTCCATGTCCGTCTCGGGACTTATTGCCGTTGGATTGCTGTTGATCGCCGCGCGTCTATATGAACGCGAGAAGCTGATTTTCGGCAGTTGACGGAACGTCGTTCGAAAGCGGTGGCGATCTGCTAGAGTGAATGTGAACCACTGGGAGGTGCCGAACATGGAGTCCTGGCGCGAATTCGCCACCTCCGCCGCCGTCGCTGTCTGGCAGCCTTTTGCCGCCATCGGCACGCCCCATACCATGATCTACTGGCCCTATCTTGTATCAGCCGGGGTCCTGGCGATTGCCGTGCCCGCGATTATCGACCGCAGCCGCGACGGCGGGTTCATGACCTCAATTCGAGAGCAATTTTCCGGGCGCATTTGGTGGGCCCCATCAACCCGCGCCGATTACGTTTACTATGTCGTCAACGCGGTTGCGTTCCCGCTCATCGTCGCGCCGGCCATCCTCACCAGCTTTGAGGTCGGGGAATGGCTGAGCCGGCAATTGGCGGCCGCGCTGGGGCCCCGCGACGATCCGGCATTCAATGAAGCGGCGTTGCGCATCGCTTATACGGTGCTGTTTTTTCTGGCCTACGATCTGGGCCGTTTTCTGGCTCATTGGTTACAGCATCAAAACGCCTTCTTCTGGCAGTTTCACAAGGTCCATCATTCGGCTGAGGCGCTGACCCCGATGACGTCGTTTCGGGTGCATCCCGTGGATCTTTTTGTCATGGCCATCGGCGGTAACCTGTTCGGCGGTCTGGTGACCGGCGTTTTTCTCTATCTGGGGGCCGGCACGGTGAGCGTCTACATGTTCCTGGGGCTGCATATCGGTGTCGGCATCTACAATCTGATCGGAAATTTACGCCATTCGCACGTCTGGCTGGATTACGGCCCGCTCAGTTATGTCTTCATCAGTCCGGCCCAGCATCAGATCCACCACAGTATGGAATCCCGGCACCGCAATAAGAACTG
>CAZQPC010000013.1:13804-30938 GCA_964595005.1 uncultured Magnetovibrio sp. | reverse complement strand
GGCTCAAGCGATGGCCCTTCCATCGACGACCCCGTTGTCGGGAAGACTGGCGGCCAAGCTGTTGGGATGTGCGGCATCAATACGCACCTCGGCAATGGTGCCGATCAAGGTTGGCGGCGCGCTGACATGCACGGCCTGCATGTAAGGGCTGCGGCCGAGCAATTGACCACGGTGGCGCCCCGGGCCATCGAGCAAGACCGGTTGGCTGGTGCCGACGCAGGCCCTGTTGAAGGCCTGCTGTTGGCGGTTCAGCAGTTCCTGCAGCGCCGCCAGTCGTTCTTTTTTGGCCGCCTCGTCAACCTGCCATTCCATGGCGGCGGCCGGCGTCCCCGGGCGCGGACTGTATTTAAAGGAATAGGCGCCGACGAAACCGATTTCCTCAACCAAGGCCATGGTCTCGCGAAAATCCCGGTCGTCCTCTCCGGGGAAGCCGACGATGAAGTCCGATGACAGCGCCAGATTGGGCTGCGCGGCGCGCAGGCGGCCCACCAGGCGCCGATAGTCGTCGGCGGAATGGCGGCGGTTCATGGCCTTCAAGACCCGGTCCGAACCGGACTGCACCGGCAAATGCAGATACGGCATGAGCTTCGGCACATCGCGATGCGCGGCGATCAGATCGTCATCGACGTCGGCCGGATAGGACGTGGTGTAGCGGATCCGCTGAAGACCATCGATGGCCGCCAGTTCCGTGATCAACCGGCCAAGCGACCATTCCGCCGCCGCGCCGCCATCCGGTGCCGCGCCGTGATAGTTGTTGACGTTCTGGCCGAGCAGTGTGATCTCGCGGACACCGGCATCGGCCAAACCCCTGGCGTCACCCAATATCTGCGCCGCCGGGCGGGAATATTCGGCGCCCCGAGTATACGGTACAACACAGAAGGTGCAGAATTTATCGCACCCTTCCTGAACCGTCAGGAAGGCACTGGTGCGGCCCTTGGCCGAGGGATCGGGCAGGTGGTCAAACTTCGATTCGGCGGGAAAGTCCGTATCCAGCACGGCGCCTGTCTGGCGATGCGCGCGGGCCACCATTTCCGGCAAGCGATGGTAAGTTTGCGGCCCGAAAACCATATCCACATAGGGCGCGCGCTTAAGAATTTCCTCACCCTCGGCCTGGGCGACACAGCCGGCCACCGCGACCATCATGGTATCACCATCGCCGACGGTACGCCGTTCCTTTATAAGGCGCAGGCGGCCAAGATCGGAATACACTTTCTCCGCCGCCTTTTCCCGGATATGGCAGGTATTGAGGATCACCAGATCGGCCTCATCGGGCAGATCCGTCGGCTCATAGCCGACGGGCGCCAGAATGTCCGTCATACGCTCTGAATCGTAGACGTTCATCTGACAGCCGTAAGATTTGATATGGAGCTTTTTGGCCAATGGCTTACGCGAAATATCTCGTGCCCAGGTTCAACGACCATGTGTCAATAACGGAAACCTAGCATCGCTGGAAGCCCTGTCAAGGAACGCGCTCATTCTTCACCTTCCTTCAAGGGCACGCCATAGAGCTCAAGGCGGTGCCCAACAAGGCGCATGCCGTGGGCCCGGGCGATCTTGTCCTGCAGGGCCTCGATCTCTTCGTTCTGAAATTCCACGACACTGCCCGACTTCACGTCAATGAGGTGATCGTGATGCTCTTCGGTCACTTCCTCGTAGCGCGAACGGCCGTCGCCGAAGTCATGGCGCTCCAGAATATCCGCTTCTTCCCACAGCCGCACCGTGCGGTACACGGTGGCGATGGAGATGCGGGGGTCGAGATCACTGGCTCTGCGGTGCACTTCTTCGACGTCCGGATGATCGTCGGCGGTCGACAGCACCCGGGCGATGACGCGCCGCTGCTCCGTCATCTTCATGCCTTTGTCGATACATAGTTTTTCGATGTGTGTGTCCGGCATACCGCCATTGTCCGTTCAAAATTTCCGTGCCTGGCCGGAGAAACATGTCCGTCGCTGCCATCTTCATATGGCGCGTGCCGGGAATATTACACCGGTTCAAGAAAAGGCCACGGCTTTTTTCCACGTTCTGCGGCGGCGTCTGATCGGTTCGGCGTTCACCGGCACGTTCACTTCCGTTTGCGCCGGGCTTTCGTGCCGAGGCCGATTTTTTTCGCCAAGTTGGAACGATGCTTGGCGTAATTGGGCGCCACCATGGGATAGTCCGCCGCCAGACCCCAACGTTCCCGGTACTCCTCGGGCGTCATGTTGTAAGCCGTCTTCAGGTGGCGTTTCAGCATTTTCAGCTTTTTGCCGTCCTCGAGGCAGACGATATAATCGGGAAAGATCGATTTCTTCACGGCGACGGCAGGTTTCGGGCGATCCGGCACAACCGCTGCGGTGCCCAAACCCGACAGTGTCTTGTAGACGTCCTGGATCAATTTCGGCAGGTCGTCGGGCGCCACCGTATTGTTTCCGGCGTGGGCGGCAACGATTTCCGTTGTAAACTCCAGAAGTTCGCTAATATTCGGATTGTCGCTCATGCCAACTTGGGCCTCCGACCGGTTTTTTTGGTACTGTTTCCGGTTTTCACCGGACAGCAAAAGAATTGTAACAATAAAGAACAAGTATCGATGTTATATATGATACACGCAGAAGAAAGCAAGCTACGATGGAAGTAGAAGACGTCACAGTAACCGAAGACAAGATTGCTGATTTCTTTATAGATATCACCGATCAGGTCTGTCCGCTGACCTTCGTCAAGACGAAACTGCTTATTGAAAGCATGCAGCCAGGACAAACGGCGGAAGTCCGTCTTCAAGGCAGTGAGCCCCTGGAAAACGTCCCGCGTTCGGTTGAGGAACACGGCCACGCGATTTTAAGTCTTTCGCCGGAAGACCCGGACGGCGCCGACGACGGCGTCCACCGGTTGCTTCTGCGCAAAACCTAGGGCCGCAAGCGCCCGCCGTTGACGGGCACGACGGCATCCGGCGGCCGGAGATACACCGGTGCCGGTCGCGGCACGTCTTGACCCTGTGTCCAGCGCTGGCCGGCCAAGCCCGCCAACACGGCGGCATCGGGATAATCAATGCCTGCCGATGTGCACGAAATGCCGGCCGCCCCCAGCATCGGCACCGCGCGGTCTGCTGCGTTGCCAGCGACCACGAGGCGTGCATCGCTGGCCGTGAAACCGGCGACATGGCCGGCCAAGGCGTCCGGCAGGACTGCCGCGGGCTCAGAGATGGCCCGCCCCGCACCTTCGAAAACCTGGACATAGAAATCGGCACGCTTCGAATCCATGACCACGACAAGGCCATCGCGGTCGCCCTCGACGGCGGCCGCGATGGCTTCCGTTGTCGTCACCCCGAAGCAGGGCACCGCCGCCGCCAGCGCCAGCCCGCGCGCCGCGGCAAGGCCGACCCGCAATCCCGTGAAGGCGCCGGGACCGACCGTGACGGCGATCAAATCAACGGCCTTCACCGGCTTGCCGGCCTCCGTCATAACCTCGGCGATCATCGGCATGAGGCGTTCCGCGTGACCGCGTTCCATCAATTCATACCGGTGCGCACGGACCTCTCCGTCCGCCCGGAAGGCGGCGGAACAGGCGTTGGTCGCCGTGTCGATGGCCAGGATGGCACTCACCCAGAAGGCTCCTCAATATCAGTAGAGTTCCATACGCCATGCGCCGTAGACGAACAAGGTAACGGCAGCGGCGGCCAACACCGTGAACGGCGGATTCCAACGCCAAGCGATGACGTAACTGGACACCGGCACGAACCTGGACATCATCAACGTCGTCCCGGAGACCGGCGAAATCAGCGTCGTCAGCCCCCACGCCCCCAATAGGCACATGCCGACGATCTTCACCGGCAGCCCGAGGACATCGGGAGGCAAGGCCTCGGCAACGATGATCACCGGCACCAGGGGATGCATGCCCAGGAATCCCAGTCCCAACACGCCAAATACCAAACCGGCAATGATCCAGCCGCCGCCGTCCGCCAGACCGCTCAGGGCCTCGGTCGGAAACCCGGCCGCGATGCCGACACCGACAATACTGGACGCCGTGAAGGCCAGGGCCTCACTGCGCAGGCCGGCGGCCCGGGCGATGACGCTGCGGGCCAGGTTGAAGGCGCAGCGCCTCGGGCCAACGGTGGGCCGTTTGACCATCGCCATCCAGGCCATGCCGAACGGCGGCGCGACAAAGCCCAGGACCACCGGCAGGCTCTGACCGGTCCATTCAACGGTACCAATGACCGCCACGATCAAGGAACCGAACACCGCCACCAAATGACCCACGTGGACGGCGCCCAAGCGGACCGCTGGTGTTGTCGGCGTCTGCGCTGCACCTGCCGGGCGGCGATAGCGCAATCGGTCATAACCCCAGGCGCAGGCAATACAGATGATCGCCAGCGGCATACCGCCGCTGACCGCATCCGACCAATCCAGTTCAGGCAACGCGATCAAGATTACAACCACACCGACAAAAAACGGCGACCAGGCCGCAGCCACCACATAACTTTGCATCAGCGCCGACGCCATGCGGCGTTGCAGAACCGGGTCCTTTTGGCGCTCCACCATGGTCGATAGCAAGACAAGACCGGCGACATTTAAGACGGCACCCAGAAGATGCGCACTGGCGGCCAAATAGAGGAACCGGCGTCCGGGCGGTTGCGAAACCACGGTGCGCTGGACCGCCTGCAAAGCTGGACTGGCGGCGGCCGGCGTCTGCAACCACATGATCGCGAAGAACAACACCAAAAACAGTTGCGCTTTGGCAAGACCGGCGACCAAGACATCAAAAACGGGTTGCGCCGTCGCCCCAACCCCCAGGCCGACGGCCAAAAGTACCGCCGCCATGGATATCTGGAACATCGGCACGCGGCGAAGTTCGATGGCCAAAAAGACCACCGTTGCGACGATGCCGATCCATCGCAGCATCGGCCAACCAAGCACGGCATCGCCAACGGCGGCGATGACGACGGCGACATATAATCCGCTCGACAGGCCAATTCGGTCGGGCGGCGCGGTGGCGCCGGGCGGCGCGTCCTCCGTCATACGACCGCCCTTACGCACCGAAACCGGCGCCGATGAACACCTGGTCCTGAACCTGTTGATTGACGGGGTCACACATTTAGGCCTCCAGGCCGCGAGATGGCGCCACCATCATCCCGGCGAAAATAAAAATCAAGTTTCTGTGGCCTTCGTCACAGCGGATGACCTATTTTCCCTGTAAGCGTTACTCAGGGACAAGGTAACAGCCGTTTGGCTTCGCCGTTCGATAACGTATTGAGGATTTTTTGGGGGTACCATGACCAGTGGTTTCGTTCGCCTATTTCGTCTAAATTCTGATCTTAATCTTTTCGCCCGCCGGACGCTGTTGGCGCTGCTGGCCTTAATTTTTCTGGCCGTCCAGGCACCCGGCGCCGCTGCCCAGACCTTTGCCGCGGACGCTGAAGCCGCTGCCGCCAAGGGCTCCGTCACCCTCAACGACATTCCGGCCATCAAGAAGTTCCTTGGCTCCTTCGGCGCCAAGAAATTGGGCAAGCTGAAAATCAACAACGCGACGTTCGACGGCGGTGTTTTGAAGGCCGACGTCAAATTCATCAACATCAACTGGCGCTTCACCGCCTATTCGGGCGGCACCTTGAAGAACACCTTCTTCACCTTCGGGCCGACCAGCACGGTCAGTTTCAAGAAAATGTTCAGGAAGGTGCCAGGTATTGAGCTGCTCGATATTCTGGTCTTCGACGACCAGCTGTTGGCAATCGCCGGTGCCGATTTGGAACTGGACGCCGACGACCTGCCCGACGGCGCGCGGGCCGAGATCGACCGCTTCTACGAAGGCGGCGACGATTATACGTTCGAGGTCGCCCAAGGCCTGAAACTGTTCGGTGCCCTGGACCTCGGCAAAGCCAAGGCGCTCAACGACGCGATCAAATTTCTTGGCGGCAAATCCTCGAAGGTGCAGCTGACCGCCGCCCTTTCGACCTCAATCCTGGACGCCATGTTGGGCGGCAGCCTGCCCAAGCCGGAACTGTCCATGACCGCGACGCTGCCTACGTTCCGGCCAAAAATCGGCGGCCTCATCCAGTTGCCCGCGAATGTCCAATTCGCCTTCAATTCGAGCCTGTCAACAGAAGGCGCCTCCGTCGGCTTTTCCGGCACCACGGATTTCAAGATCGGCGGCCAGACCGTGCCCATGACATTGAGCGAGACGATCACCCTGGATACGTCCGGGGCGCCGGAGATCGGCGTCTCCATGTCGATCTTCGAGGGTGAGCCCTGGGAAAAGGCCTTCGGCCTGAAGTTCCTGACCATTGAAGACTACGCCATGGAAATGACGGCCGATGTGTCGGGGACCCTGTCCGTTGGCACCAGCGGCAAGACCTCCATCGGCGGCAAGACCTTCGATATCGCCACGTCCGCGCAGTTCGGCACCACCACGGCCGGCCTGCCGTTGCCGGAAGCCATCAGCCTGGAGATCGACGACGGCCCCAACAAGGTCGGGTCGCTGGGTCTCAAGGACATGCTATCCATCTATCGCGACCTGTTGAAAGTCACCAGCGGCGGCAATATCAAGATCCCGTTGGATGCCGTCCCCGACGTTTCCATCGCCGGCACGGAAAAAGGCAAGGGTCCGAAGATCAGCCTCAATCTGGAGGCCGGCGGTGATTTCGGTTTCGATATCTCCGGGGCGCTGCGCATACTGGGCACCAACATCGCGACCGTCGAAACCGCCTTCATGAGCGCCGACGAAGGTATCGAGATCAAGGCCAAGACAAAGAAACTGGGTGTCGGTCCGCTGTCTTTGCCGAACGCGTCGGTGCATGTGCGCGCCCGGGTCGACCGCGAGAACGGCACCTTCCCGCCGCCCAAGGTGGAGCTGAGCGCCGAGGCACTTTCCCTGTTCGGCTCAAAGGCGACGGTCGATGTTACCATGCTGCTGACCAAGGCGACCCTGGCCGCCAACGCTGATTTCGGCGAATTGTTCAAATTCGACCTGAAGGCCTTCGCCGGCATCGAGAATCTGAAAAAGTTCACCGACTTCGCGAAAACCGACTTTTATCTGACGGCAACACTCAAATCCGATCCGGCGAAATGGATTCAGACCTCAGGCAAGGCCGCCGTCAAGAAAGCCTTCGATGGATTGAAGCCCGGACTCAACAAGGCCGTCGCCGGCCTGACCTCGGCGCAGAAAGAGGTTGATACCCTGAACGGCAACATCGCCTCGATGCGTAAGACGGTCAAGGCGGAGCGCGCCAAATCCACGTCGTCGATCAAAAGCGCGGAGAACGAAGTCAATAAACTTCAGCGCGATATCAACAGCCTGAATTCGAAAATCAGCACCAACAAACGCAAGATCAAAAGCTGCCGCCAAAACATGAAGGTCTGCTGGTGGCAGCCGTTCAAGAAGAAGTGCAAGAATGTCCCCAACTATCCAGCACGCGGCGTCTGTGAAGCCGGCAACACGCCCTGGCGGACCGCCATTGCCGGCCTGGAGACCGCCAAGCTCGGGGTCATTGCGGCGAAAGCGACATCTCAGAAAACCTTGGAAGCCATTCGCAAGGGCATCACCGCCATTCCCATCGATGCGGACCCCCGCATCGTCGGGCTGTTCTCGGCCCTGCACACGGCGAAGATTGCCCTGGAAGCGGCAAAACAGACGGTCAAGGGCGTCGGCAGTTTCACCGACATTCTGGCCAAGGGTGTCGCTGCCGTCGGCAAGGCCGACGTGTTCGCGTTGAACAACGGGGCCATCCGCGGCAGTCTGCGCCAGGGCCTGAAGGGCGAACCGGTGGTCCTGGACATGGATTTCCGGCTGTTGGGCAAGAATTACAAGAACCGTTTTGCGTTCTCGCTGACGGACTGGAAATTCAACGCCAAGCAATTCGAAGTCATCGCCCTGGCGGCGGCCGTGAAGACGGTGATCAAGGTCGGCAAGGCAGCGAAGATCGTGCCGCATGTGTTGTTGGATGAGGTCGAGAAGCTATATCTGAAACGCCAAGGCGAGGTCGACGCGGCCGTCAACAAGGCCTTGGAGGGCGGCGGTGTCGGCTCCAACGAAGAGGTCGCCAGCCAAGGCATGGGCCGCGAAGTCGTCGTCAGTCAACGGGTCCGGCAAATCCAAAACAAGGCTGCCCGCAACAGGGATTTAGCCGCCCGCCAGAAAATTCACGCCATCAAGGCCGCCATCATGCAACGGCGGCTGGGTGATCTGGCCGGCAAGTCGAAATGGGTTCGCGTCGCCGGCGCTGCCGTCGATGTGGGGTCTGGCGCCAATGGCAAGACCTGGGTCATCGGCACCAACAAAGTTGGCGGCGGCTACGGTATTTACCGGTGGGACGGCAAGTGGACCAACATCAAAGGCGGTGCCGTCCGCGTTGATGTCGGTCCGGGTGGACATGCTTACGTGGTCAACAACAAGGGCAACATCTACCGCCACGACGGCAAAACCTGGCACAACATCCCTGGCGGCGCCTACGACATCGGTGTCGGGGCCAACGGCAAAGTCTGGATTATCGGGCGCAACAAGGAAGGCGGCGGCTTCGGCATCTACCGCTGGGACAGCAAATGGACCAAAGTTGCCGGCAGCGCCGTGCGCATTGATGTCGACCCGAGAGGTCACGCCTGGGTGGTCAACAACAAGGGCAACATCTACCGTCACGACGGAAAGAAATGGAACAAGGTACCGGGCCTCGCCAAGGATATCGGTATCGGCGCCAACGGCACGGTGATGGTCATCGGCACCGATGACAGCCCTTATGCCTGGAGCGGCAACAGGTGGAACAAGGTGGTCGGCAAGGCCCGCAATATCTCTGTCGCCAGCAATGGCGATCCCTGGGTGGTCAACGCCCGGGGCAAGATCTATGGCTGGGATCGGGCCTCCAAACTGAAACCGGTGAAGCCGAAAGTCGCGCCCCTCAGGCAATTGTTCCCGGGCAGCATTGTGCATTTCCAGATGCAGCATTCGAAGCGCTGCATGGACAATTCCGGCAGCACCAAGAAAGGCGCCCAGTCGTGGCAGTATGACTGCAAACGCACCAACACCAACCAGCGATGGCGGATCGCCTACAAGGACGGCACCTGGTTCAATATCGTCAGCGGTCGCACCAAGATGTGCCTGGACGTTGCCGGCAATTCCAAGAGCAAAGGCGCGAAAATCCAACAATGGCCGTGCCACAAGGGCGCCAATCAGCAATGGCGCCTGGATGACCGCGGCAAGGGGTATTTCCGCCTGATCGCCCGGCATTCGAACCTGTGCATGGATGTGTCCGGCGGCAAGAAGGACAACAGAGCCGGCTACATTCAATGGTCCTGCCACACCGGCGGCAACCAATTGTTCAAGCTCTACTAAGGCGTTGGACGGCTTGCGGCCCGGGGGTTCTATTTCGAATTGGAACTTCCGGCGCCTAACTGCTTGTGTTTGCAAGCGGAATCGGAATAATCTCGCATTGGAGTTACGGGGCATGAAGATAAAAGCCTTCGTTTTGGGGATTTGGGGACTGTTTTTTGGTGCCCTGGTGCCGGCTGCGGAAGCCGCCACCTCTGCCGTCGTGCTCATGTATCACCGGTTCGGCGAAGCTGAATATCCAACCACAAACACCACCATGGAACAGCTGGACATCCATATCGCGGAGCTGACGTCGGGGCGTTACACGGTGATGGCCTTGCCCGACATCGTTACCCGATTGAAGGCTGGAGAAAGCCTTCCGGACCGCACCGTCGGCATCTCCATCGATGACGGCTACCGGTCCATTTATTCACTCGCTTGGCCGCGCCTGCGTGATGCCGGCCTGCCGTTTACCGTGTTCATCGCCACCGGCCACATTGATCAAGGCTCATCCAGACATTTAACCTGGGCACAGATCCGCGAGATGCAGAATTCCGGTGTCACCATCGGCCATCATACGATCTCTCACCTGCACATGCCGACGGCGACGACGGCGCGCCTGGACAAGGAGATCGGCGGTGCGCGGGCGCGCTTCGAAAAGGAACTGGGCATCCAGCCCAACCTGTTCGCTTATCCCTACGGGGAAGCCGGCCAGCAGGTTGCGGCGCAGGTGAAGGAATCCGGTTTCGCCGCCGCCTTCGGCCAGCATTCGGGCGTCATCGGATCGACCGGCGACATGTACTACCTGCCGCGCTTTGCCATGAACGAAACCTACGGCGATCTGGCGCGCCTGCGTCTGGCGATCAACGCGCTGCCCTTGACGGTCGCCGACGTCACCCCGCCCGATCACCTTATCGGGTCGGCCAACCCACCGTCCATGGGGTTTACGGTGAAGGGCAACATGGGGGACCTGAAACGTTTGTCTTGTTTCGTCTCCCATGCGGGCCGCGCGGAGATCACACACCTAGGGCCGCGCATGGAAGTCAGGACGGAAAGCGCATTTCCGAAAGGCCGGACCCGGCTCAATTGTACCCTGCCGGTCACCGGCGGCCGCTGGCGCTGGTACGGCCGGCAATTCCTCCGCCCATGAAACGGAACCGTGGCGCCCGATGGCGCCGCGTAAGTCCGTTTCATCCCCCGGAGGGGGCTTAATGATCACACCATCGCATCCGTCGGCACGATCAATTGAGAATTGTGGAGAGAACCGTGGCGCCCGATGGCGCCGCGTAAGTCCGTTTCATCCCCCGGAGGCAAGGACCATCTGGTGGCAATCGTGGATTGGGCACATCGGTCTGGCCGGCATAACCTGGGCTTACGTGGCCGGGTTGGCGGCCTCGGCCCCAGAATATCCATTCCCGGACCTCACACCGCGCTTGCGGCACGGTACCGGCGAAATCATATCACCGGCCGCGACGCCGTTTCCGGACGGCTCAGCTTGGCCGCGTCCAGGCGGTCCAGTTTGTTGACCGTCATGATCGCGCGCAGCCCCTTAACGTATTCGACGCCGCGTTCCGAATAGCTGGTCAAGGTCTCGATTAACTGGCGGCCTTTCAGAACCTTGCCCTGACGGCGCAGATCCTGACGCAATTTCCGAAATCCCCGATACGCCCGGTGGGTGTTCAGATTGCGCGAATAGGCGCGGACCGAATCCAATAGGCTCTTGAAGGCCCGGACCCGGTGGGTCTTCCCGGATTCCCGCTTTTCCGGCACCAGGCCTTCGGCACCGGCGAATGTCCATTCACCGAATATGGCGTTGCCTTCGCGCGAAAACCGGGACGTCCCCCAGCCGCTTTCCTCGGCCGCCTGGGCCAGCGCCATGGAGGTCGGCACAATATCGACGCGCTTCAAAAGCTCCGCGAAATCACCACGCTTCACCTTGTGGCGTTCGGCCAGAACAATCAGCCACAGGCGATCGACGGCGGGCAGGTGTTCGCCCTTCTTGGCCCGCGCGCTTAAATCCCGAAGCCTGCGGCGGTCGGTTCGGATTTCATCGTTGACCTGCAAGATCAGGGGCAGCACGGACTTGAAGAAAATCTTTTTGCGAAGCTTGGTCTGGCGGATGGCCGCCATGTCGGCGGGCAGGCTGGCCAAGAACAGGCGCGGCACCTGGGCACCGCCCGCCTTGACCCCGTCCAGGTCATATCCCAGGCGTTGGAAGGTTTCGGAAAGCGCCTCGGCCGTATGCATATCGACGGCCTTGTGGCCGTCGTCCAGAACCCGCACATCGACGCCGTCGGTCAATGATTCGGCGGCCGTGCCAACGGCCTTGATGCGGATAATGCCGGCCGGCACGGCCGGGCCGGACGCGGTTTCCAAGTTCGGTACGGGAAATTCCAGCACGGCCCTCGGCACGGTGGTTTCCGAGCGCGGCGGGCTCATCACCGCCACCGCTATCAAGCCTACCACCAGTCCCCCTGCGGCCAACAGAACGCAGCGTTCAAATTTACCTGTCATGATACCTTCCGGCTCACTACCTCAACAAGGTTCGCCACGGCGGTCTCAGCCGCCGCACGAACGTTTGATCTTCCCTGGGAATTGTCCCGTCCGTTTTCTCCAATATTGGAAACGAATCGGAACTACTGGCCGGCTCTGTCTGGCGAACGCTTATAACACAACAGCCGCCGAATTTCACCTCGATATTTTATCTGCCCAACGATCCTGGCGACAAAATGGTGCAGTGCAGCAAAAATTACAAGCCCCCATTAGGTCATAGGGCTTTGGTTACCCGATACGGCTATTCGACAGCCCTGACTTCCTGCACTTCGGGTACGTAATAGCGCAGCATGTTTTCAATCCCGTGCTTCAAGGTGGCCGTCGAACTGGGGCAGCCCGCACAGGCGCCCTGCATGTGCAGATAGACGATGCCGTCCTCGAACCCCTTGTAGATGATGTCGCCGCCGTCCTGCGCGACGGCCGGGCGTACCCGGGTGTCGATCAACTCGCGGATTTGCACGACGGTCTCGTCTTCTTCGACCTCGTCTGCACCGTCACCCTCGGGCGCGGCGCCTTCGCTCGCCACGATCACCGGCTTTCCGGATTGGAAATGCTCCATGATGGCGCCCAGAACCAGCGGCTTCATGACCTCCCAGTCCTTGTCGTTGGACTTCGTCACGGTGATGAAGTCGGCGCCCAGGAAAACCCCAATGACGCCTTCCGTGCCAAACAGGGCCTGCGCCAACGGCGAGGCGGCGGCCTCGGCCTCCTCCGCGAAGTTGGCGGTGCCTGTTTCCATGACGGCATTGCCGGGCAGGAACTTCAGGGTTGCCGGATTGGGTGTGCTTTCGGTTTGGATGAACATTTTCGTTCCTCGGATGTCTGCGGTTGGGGCTGCCAACGGCCATAAACTCGGTCAATGAACATGGTGACGCAGGCGCGTACGGTCAAGGGCGGCCACGGCCCGCAATCATGTTACAACCCCTATTATAGCCGAACCGGGCCGCCGCCACAGCCATAAAAAAGACACAAGTGAACGGAACTTACGGTTCAGGCGCATCTCATGGTCTGAGGAACCCAACCAGATCGTGAACCTCGGCCAGAATGGGCGCCGCCAACGCCGCTGCTTTTTCGGCGCCTGAGCGGAGAACGCCATCGACGTGGTCCGTATCGTCCATGAGCCGGCGCATCTCATCCTGGATGGGGCTCAGTTTCTCCACCGCCATATCGGCCAGCGCCGGCTTGAAGGCGCCGAAGCCCTGACCGCCGAATTCCGCCAACACGGCATCGATGTCCGTATCCGCCAGGGCCGCGTAAATGCCGACCAGGTTGGCGGCTTCCGGGCGCTGGGCCAGGCCGGCGGCCTCGCCGGGCAAGGGTTCGGGATCGGTACGGGCTTTTTTGATCTTCTTGGCGATGTCGTCGACGCTGTCGGTCATGTTGATGCGCGAATTGTCGGAAGGGTCCGACTTCGACATTTTCGCACCGCCGTCCTTCAAGGACATGACGCGGGTTGCGGAACCGAAAATCAGCGGCTCGACGACGGGGAAAAAATCGACGCCGTAGTCGTGGTTGAACTTCGCCGCGATGTCGCGGGCCAGTTCCAGGTGCTGCTTCTGGTCTTCACCGACGGGCACATGGGTGCCCTTGTAGATAAGAATATCGGCGGCCATCAGGTTCGGATAGGCGTAGAGCCCGACCGACGCGCGTTGCTTGTCCTTACCGGCCTTCTCCTTGAACTGGGTCATGCGATCGAGCCAGCCAAGGCGCGCCACGCAATTGAATATCCAGGCCAGCTCGGCGTGCGCCGACACCTGGCTTTGGTTGAAAATTATATTGCGCGCCGGATCGACCCCGGCGGCAATCATCGCGGCGGCCACTTCGCGGGTATTCGACTTCAAATCCGCCGGGTCCTGCCAGACGGTGACGGCATGCAAATCGACAACACAGAAAAGGCAATCGTCGAAATCGTCCTGCAGGCGAACCCAGTTGCGGATGGCGCCCAAGTAATTACCCAGGTGCAGATTGCCGGTCGGCTGAACGCCGGAGAAAATTCGCTTCATTTCATTGTCCCTCAGTCGCCGGGCGCACCCCTGCGGGATGCTTGGCTTCCGCGCCATCAGGCGCGGCGCGCACTTGCGCTTGCCTCCGGCCCGACCCCTCACGGTCTCGGACCGTCGGTTACATTCATATTTGCGCCGGAGTTATGGCGGCTCGCCCATGGTCGGTCAAGTATCCCCGGCACCGGGCGCGGTCTGACGGCGGAGCGCCTTCAGATCTTCCCAACTGGCCGCACCGAGGACATGGGCGAAAACGCCATAAACCACCAGGCCGCCGGCAATGAGCGCCGCCAGGGCCGGAATGTGGGCGGCGCAAGGCCCCGCGCAGTCGGGCGCCAGCAGGCGTTCACCGGCAAACAGACCCGCCGCCATGCCGGCGCTGGCCAGCACGATGCGGGGGCCGCGCTCAGATAAACGCGCGTCGATTTCCAACTGGCCGCGCCGCTTCAAAACCACCGCCAGGGCCGCCGCGTTGACCCAGGCGGCAATGGAGGACGCAAGCGCGATGCCCACGTGTCCCCAGATGCGCATCATGATCAGGTTCAAGACGATGTTCACCAGCAAGGCCGCGGCGGCAATCTTCACCGGCGTTTTGGTATCTTCGCGGGCGAAAAACCCGGGCGCCAGAACCCGGATCAACACGTAGGCCGGCAGGCCCGTGGCAAAGGCCATCAAGGCATCCGCCGTGGCCCGGGTTTCGATCGGGCCGAAGGCACCGCGCTCAAACAACACCGTGACGATGGGCAGGGCGATGACCAGCAAGGCCGCCGCTGCCGGCAGGGTCAACAAAAGGGCGAATTCCAGACCCCGGTTCTGGCTGTGGGCGGCGGCCGCTTCATCGCCGGCCGCCAATTGCCGCGACAAGGCCGGCAATAGCGCCGTGCCGACGGCGACACCGACGACACCCAAGGGCAACTGGGTTACCCGGTCGGCATAATAGAGATACGAGACCGCGCCCTCGGCGACCAACGAGGCCAGGATGGTGCCGATCAACAGGTTGATCTGGTAGAGGCTGGCGCCGAACACCACGGGCAAAATGCGCCGGCCCAACAGGCGCACATTTTCGCTCAGGCGCGGGCGCCGAAATCGCAGCGGAAAGTCAGCTCGCCGGCAATGGTAGACCAGCCACAGAAACTGCACCACGCCGGCCGTAAAGACCCCCCATGACAGCACATGCCCGGGCGTTTCCAGGCGGTCGCCAAATCCCAGCATGGCGGCGATCAACACCAGATTCAGCAACACCGGTGCCGCCGCCGCCGCGGCAAACCGGCCGAGCGAATTCAGGATTCCCGATTGCAGAGACACCAGGGATATGAACAACAGATAGGGAAATGCGATACGCGACAGTTCCGTCGCCAGTTCCATCTTGCCTTCGACCGCATCGAAGCCCGGCGCCAGCACCCACATGGCCCAGGGCATGGCGACTTCCATGGCGGCGACGAATATGGCCAGGATGACGAACAACACGGCGAAGGCCTGTTCGGCAAAGGCCTGCGCCTTTTTGCGCCCGTCGGTTTCCAGAATGCTCGAGAAGATCGGCACGAAGGCCGCGGCGAAGGCGCCTTCCGCGAACAGGCGGCGGAACAGATTGGGAAAACGAAAGGCGACGAAGAAGGCATCCGCCGTGCCGCCGGCGCCCAAGACGGCGGCGATCAGAATATCGCGGACGAAACCGAATACGCGGCTCAGCATCGTATAACCGCCGACGGTGGTGATCGCCTTCAAGAGATTCATGTTGCCTGCATAGCTTGAAATCCCGGCGACGGGAAGGCGGGAATGTGGCCGCCAGGTGTCAGTCAGTATGCCAAAAAGGAACCCCGCCAACCGGGCGGGGTTTCCATATCACAGGACATTCCCGAAAAGGTTTGCGCTGTTGGCGGCCTCCTTCCGGAGAATAATCCGAGCTTGCGTCATGACGCTAAGTCACGAGGGTCTCGGATTATGGGCGGACGTAAGCCCAGCCTTTTTCCTGAAGTTCGATCAGCCGGATCACACCCGACGGTACCATCTTGGCTTCGGAGACCAGTTTCACCGGCGCCTTGGCGCTCATCTTGCGGTGGGTGTTGCCGCAGGCCGCAAAGCTCAGATTATCCATGGACAGACCCATGGCGGCGATGCGTTCCTTCACTGGTGAGGTGTCCTCGCGCAGCATGTGCAGGCCGGGACCGTAGGCGACGATTTCGATTTGCACCTTCTGGCCCTTCGATTTGTAATACTTGTCCACGTTGGCGGCATTATTGAGCGCCATATTCATGCGCTTCTTGTCGTTATCATCGACGTGGATCGCGACGCGGTGAGTCAGGTCGGCGGCAACCACCGGCACGGCCATAACCATCAATGCCAACACCGCCAAGAAACCCAGTTGCCGCGCCAAGCGCTGCCCAGTCATCATCATTGTCGAAGCTCCCATTTTATATGTTATTGCCGGCAGACTGTAACAGATGCCCGCAACCATTCACATTCAATGTCGCGAATACGTGATCAAAACGTTGCCTGTCTGATGACGATGTCAATTGTCCTCATCGGCCCAAGGCCATTGAGGCTGCCCCGGCTGACCGTAATGCAGCCGCACGGGCTTCCTTGAACGTGTCAGTTTTGAAAGCCAATCAGACTTGCCGCTTTAGGAACCGGCGGTGTCTTCATAATCCTTGCTGGCCGTAAAGGTCAGACCGGTTTTCTCGAACTCTTTGATCAAGCCCGGCTGGATGGCCTCGATCTGCTCGGCCGCCTTCAAGGCGAAATCGATATCATTGAGGTCGTGCACGCCGCCCGAGATGACCACCTGCAGCAGGCCTTCCCCATCGGAAATATTGGTAAACCCGCGGCACACGCCGGGCGGCACGGAAATTGTGTCATAGAGGCCCAATTCAACGCGTTCCGACCCGTCATCGTTCCAATAAACCTCGAACCGGCCCTTCATCACGGTGAAGGTCTCATACGTCGCCTGGTGGGCATGCAAGGACGGCCCCGTACCCGGCGGGCAGGATGCCAGGGTCATGGTAATGCCGCCGGCGCCGGTTATCGGCGCCGCCGAATTGATCGGTGTTTCCAACCCGCCGTCCAGGCCGATCACCGATAGCAGCTTCCGCGACCAGACGATATCCGCGGCCTCGACCGGGATGCCTGAGTTCTTCTGCGCTTCCAGGGGCTCGAGATCATCGTAGCGAGCAACCCGGGCCCGCATCTCATTATCGGTAATTTCAATTGTCCGCATGGCGACCTCCCATAATGGCCAGGCAATTATCGGAGGACCGAATTCAACCGTCAACGCCTCTGCCGCCGGTTCATCGTTTCCGCGAGCGCGTTCCGTGGCCAGG
>CAZQPC010000013.1:0-13704 GCA_964595005.1 uncultured Magnetovibrio sp. | reverse complement strand
GCCAGGAAGTCCACGGCCTTGGCCTTCAGCAGGCCGCCGGCCCGGAAGTCATCGGCCAGAAGTTGCGGGAACAGGCCGTCGGCGGTGGTGGTTTTAAGATAATCGACGCTGCGCCGGTTCGCCGTATGGGCGGCGCCCGTCAGCTTCTTCATTACCGGCTTGTGGGCCAACGCCGGGCGCCGCGGCTTTGGCGCGGTTTGGCCGAAGACACCGGCGAGCCGGGTCACCGTCGGCCCGGACGGGTTCAAGAGGCCGTCTTCCTTGAGACCGTGATCGCGCTGGAACGACCGCGCGGCCTGATCCAGGTGCGCGCCGTGGTGGCCGCTGGGCGACCCGTTTTCAGCCTGTTTGTTCATATGCCCGGTCCGGAACAAGGCCGTTTCCACCGGACTGACGTCTTCCACGCGGTTGGCCCCGCCGTTCCCGACCGGCGCGTTCAAGGCGAAGGGCCGCCGCAGAACGGCGGACGAGGAAATCGCCTTATCGCGCGTCCAGTGGCGCGGCCGGACGGGGCCGTCGCGGCGATCCAGCAGGTTGCGCGGCGGCCAAGAATCGCGGAGAACGGTGGATTGCGAATTTTAGCTGGTTACATTTTGTCAATAGCGCCAATGGCCTGGAACCCGCGCGGGCGCGCATGACAATGGCGTGGAACGCGAAACCGCGCGGGAGGCGGTGCGCGGGACCGCCGCCAGGGCGCCAAGGCGGGTTCCGGCAACGACCCCGGAACAACTGGATAATTCCGCCGTTTCGGCGTATTAGATGGGCCAGAAGAACCTGGGCAATAACTGAAAACACGAATTGAGACAATCATGGTCCAAAGCACGGGCGAAAAATGGACGCCGCAAAGCTGGCGCGCAAAGCCAATCATTCAGGTGCCGACCTACCCGGACGCCGCCAAACTGGATGCGGTCGAGCATAGCCTTCGCGCCTCGCCGCCGCTGGTTTTTGCCGGCGAAGCGCGCAACCTGAAAAGGGCCCTGGGCAAGGTCGCCAACGGCGAAGCCTTCCTGTTGCAGGGCGGTGATTGCGCCGAAAGCTTCGCTGAATTTCACGCCGACAATATCCGTGACACTTTCAAAGTGCTGTTGCAGATGGCCGTCGTGCTGACCTTCGGCGCGGCCATGCCCGTGGTCAAGCTAGGCCGTCTGGCCGGGCAGTTCGCCAAGCCGCGTTCATCGGATACGGAAACCATCGACGGCGTGACCCTGGATTCCTACCGGGGCGACATGGTCAACGGCATGGACTTCACGGAAAGCCAGCGCGTCCCCGATCCGGAACGCCTGGTGCGCGTCTACAACCAGTCGGCGGCCACCCTGAACCTGCTCCGGGCCTTCGCCCAGGGCGGTTTCGCCGATCTGCACAAGGTCCATCAATGGAACCTGGGTTTCGTTGCCGACAGCCCCCTTGGCGCCCAGTACCGGGATATGGCCGACCGCCTGGACGAGACCTTGCAGTTCATGCAGGCCTGCGGAATCACCTCGGAGACGACGCCGCAGATCCGCGAAACGGAGTTCTATACCTGCCACGAAGGCCTGTTGCTGAGTTACGAAGAAGCCCTGACCCGCACCGATTCGATCTCTGGCGACTGGTATTCGACATCGGCGCACATGCTGTGGATCGGCGACCGCACCCGCCAGCCCGACGGCGCCCACGTGGAATTCATGCGCGGTATCTCCAACCCCATCGGCATGAAGGTCGGGCCAAGCATGGACCGCGACGAACTGATCCGGCTGATCGATATCCTCAATCCGGAAAACGAGCCCGGCCGCCTGACCTTGATTTCACGGATGGGCGCCGACGGCGTCATGGACGGGCTGCCGCCCCTGGTGCGCCGGGTCCGTGACGAAGGGCGATCCGTTGTCTGGGTCTGCGATCCCATGCACGGCAATACGATCAAAAGCTCCAGCGGCTACAAGACCCGGCCTTTCGACGCGATCCTGCGCGAGGTCAAAGGATTTTTCGACGTGCACGCCCAGGAGCGGACCCATGCGGGCGGCGTGCATTTCGAAATGACCGGTCAGGAAGTGACCGAATGCACGGGCGGTGCCCGGGCGATTACCGACGATGACCTGTCGGCCCGCTATCACACCCATTGCGACCCGCGCCTGAACGCCAACCAGGCCCTGGAACTGGCCTTCCTGTTGGCGGAGATGCTGAAAGACGGCCGCAACGCCGAGCCGGTGCGCCTGGCCGCCGGGTCTTAGGCGCCGCAAAGGGGAACCAGGCGATGTCCGAAAAGACCACGCAACTGCCCTGCCGTGATGACGCCGCCGACACCTCGGCGGGCTGGACCGACCGTTATTTCCAAAAGACCAAGAAGGTGGTGCAGGCCTTCGGCGACCAGACGGTCACCTATGCCGTGTTCATGCGCCGCCCGGTGCTGTTCGCGCCGAAGCTGATGATCGATTGGCTGCGCGCGGTGGCCGCCGAACGGGGCACGGCCTTCGAGATCGAGATGAATCACCAGGAAGGCCAGTGGGTCGGTGCCGGTGAGCCGTTGCTCTATATCACCGGGCCCTTGTCCCAATTGGTCGATCTGGAAACCATCTACCTGCAAAAGCTGGGGGCCTGCTGTGTCGCCGCCAACAATGCCTTTTCCATGTGCGTGGAACTGCCCAACGCGGCCTTTCTGGCCATGGATGCGCGGCACTGCGCAGGGCTTGAGATGGCCGACATGATGGCCTATGCGGCGGCCGTCGGATCGAAAGCCGCCCAGGCCCAAGTCGGCGCCAAGGGCTTCATCGGCAACGCCACCAACGCCACGGCCCACTATTTCGGCAACGACGGCGGCCTTGGCACCATGCCGCATGCCCTGATCGGTTACGCGGGATCGACCCTGAAGGCGGCCGAAATGTTCATCGAAACCTTCCCCGATGAGCCCGTCACCGTGCTGTGCGATTACTATGGCCGCGAGATCACCGACGGCCTGACCGTCTGCCGGCGGTTTTCGGAGCTCGCCAGTGAAGGCAAATTGAGCCTGCGCCTGGATACCCACGGCGGCCGGTTTGTCGAAGGGCTGGACCCGCAGGCCTCCTACGCTGTCCTCGAACGCCACGCGCCACTGGCCGTCCGGCGTTACCGCAACGACAGGGAACTGCGTTTTTTGACCGGCACCGGCGTGTCGGCGGCGGCCATCTTCCATCTGCGCGAACGCCTGGACCGGGAAGGCTTCGATGCGGTCAAAATCGTCGCCTCGTCGGGCTTCGACGTGGTCAAGTGCAAGGTGATGGCGGATGTCGGTGCGCCCATCGATGTGGTCGGCACCGGATCGTACTTGCCCGAAATTTGGACCGAGACCTACGCCACCGCCGACATCGTCGCCTATGACGGACGCCCGACAGTTAAGGTCGGCCGTGAGTTTTTAATTCGAAAGGACTGAGGTTTTAAGACGCCATGCAGAAGATCGAACTGAGCGTGCACGAGTTCATGACCATCATGGGCACCCTGGATGAGGGCTTCGGCGGCCGCATGAAGGCGCCGGACGATGGTCTTTACGCCTCCTGGTTCCCGCAATGGAAAGCCATGGACGAACGTCTGGAATCGTTGGGCCTGATGGAACGCGCCGACATGCTGTTCGACGGCAAGGTGGCGATCAACGCGCTCAGCGAAGCGCATTTCCAGGAACTGCTGAAATGCGTCCGCGGCCAGGTCAGATACCACGGCCAGTTGCTGGCCGACGGCGACGAGGACGGCGACGAGGAAGAACTCAACATGTGGGAAGAGCGCCTGGCCGAATTGCAGGCCATGCACGATTCCGCCGGCTGGCAGAACCAGGGCTAGATTTGACGTGCCTTGCGGCAACGTAACGCGTGAGGTCTGGGGATGGATGACGAGGGTCGTCGCGCCAGTGGCGCGGCGTAAGCCCGAGGAATGTTGGCCAGACCGATGTGCCCTTCGGTGCCCAGTCCTTGAGTAAAACCGCGCCGCAGGTCGGCATCGTCAGCCTCGGCTGCCCGAAGGCGCTGGTCGATTCCGAACGCATTTTGACCAAACTCAGAGCCGACGGCTACGGCATTTCCGGCACCTATGACGGCGCCGATGTGGTGATCGTTAACACCTGCGGATTCCTCGACAGCGCCAAGACCGAAAGCCTGGACGCCATCGGCGAGGCCATGGACGAAAACGGCCGGGTCATCGTCACCGGGTGCCTGGGCGCGGATGCGCAATTGATCCGCGACGCCCATCCGGGCGTGCTGGCGGTTTCCGGCCCGCACCAATACGAAACCGTGGTCGAAGCGGTCCACGACGCCGCGCCACCGGCCGGCGGCCCCTACCAGGGGCTGGTGCCGCCCGAGGGCATTCATCTGACGCCCAGGCATTATGCCTACCTGAAAATTTCCGAAGGCTGCAATCAGCGTTGCGCCTTTTGCATCATTCCGTCCATGCGCGGCGATTTGGCCAGCCGGTCGGCCAATGAGGTGGTGGCGGAAGCCGAACGCCTGGTCAATGCGGGCGTCCAGGAACTGCTGGTCATCTCACAGGATACGGGCGCCTACGGCACCGACCTGAAATACGCCGAAAGCACCTACAAGGATTGGACCGTGGCGGCGCGGATCACCGATCTCTGCAACGTAATAGGCGACTTCGGCGTGTGGGTGCGGCTGCATTATATCTATCCTTACCCGCACATCGACAATCTGATTCCGCTGATGGCCGACGGCAAAATCCTGCCCTATCTGGATATTCCCTTCCAACACGCCAACCATTCCGTGCTCAAGGCCATGCGCCGGCCGGCGCACCAGGAAAAGACATTGGGACGTATCGAGAAGTGGCGGAATATCTGTCCGGAGCTGGCCATCCGGTCGACCTTCATCGTCGGCTTTCCCGGTGAAACGGAGGCGGATTTTTCAGAGCTGTTGCAGTGGCTGGAAGCGGCGCGGCTGGACCGGGTCGGGTGTTTCAAATACGAGGACGTGGCCGGCGCCCAGGCCAACGATCTAAGCGGGCATGTGGATGACGAGGTCAAGGACGAACGCTGGGAACGCCTCATGGAAACCCAACGCCGGATCAGCACCGAGATCAGCCGTGGCAAGATCGGGCGCAGCTTCGATGTGCTCATTGATGAGGTCGATGGCGTCGGCGCCACCGGGCGGACCTATGCGGACGCCCCCGAGATTGATGGCCTGGTGCACTTAGATGATGCCAACGGACTGGCCGTCGGGGACATGGTTTCCGTGACCGTCACGGATGCCGATGACTACGACCTGTGGGGGCGGCCTAGCGAAGGACCTGCGAAGGCAACCACAAACTGATTTCGGGGTACGCGATCAGGATCGCCAGGGTCACGATATCCATGGCCAGGAACCACATGATGCCCTTGAAAATGGTCTCCAGGGGTATGGCGTCGCCGACGACGCCCTTCAGGATATAGACGTTGAGCCCAACGGGCGGCGTAATCAGGCCAATCTCCAGGAACTTCACCATGATGACGCCGAACCAAACCAGATCGTAACCCAGCGCCGAGATCACCGGGGTGACCACCGGAAGCGTCAGCAGCATCATGCCGATGGGGTCCATGAAGGTGCCGAGAACAATGTAAATCAACGACAGGCACACCAAAATCCACACCGGTGCCACGTCCAGCGACGTCGCCCATTCGGTCAAGGCGCCGGCGACACCGGTCAGCGCGACAAAGCCGACGAACAATTTGGCGCCCAGCACGAGCGCGAAAATACTGGCTGTCGTGCGCGTCGTTTCAAGCAAAGCCGCCTTGCATTTTTCCTTGTCCAACCGCCTTGCCAAAAACCCCAATACCCAGGCCCCCGCCGCACCCACGGCGGCCGCCTCGGTCGGCGTCACGAAGCCCGTATAGATACCGCCCATGACGATGGCGAACAGCACGATGATCGACCAGGTGCCCTTCAAGGACGAAAACCGTTCGCCCCAGGTGACGCCTTCCGCCGGTGGCGCGATTTCCGGATTGATCTTGGCCCGCACCCAGACCATGAGCATGTAGATCAGCGCCGACAGGACGCCTGGAATAAGCCCTGCCATCAGCAACTGGCCGACGGATTCCTCCGTGAACAGGCCATAAAGAATCATCAGAATGCTGGGCGGAATCAGCGAGCCAAGGGTGCCGCTGGCCGCGACGACGCCGCTGGCCAGGCCCTTGTCGTATTTGTAGCGGAGCATTTCCGGCACCGCCAACTTGCCCATGGCGGCGGCCGTCGCCAGGCTGGAACCGCTGACCGCGGCGAACATGGCACAGCCGGCCACCGATGCCATGGCCAGGCCGCCGTAAAGATGCGACAGCCACATGCGCGCCGTATAGTAGAGGTCGCGCGTAAACCCGGCATGAAAGGCGACGTAGCCCATGAGCAAGAACAGAGGCACGGCGACGATGGGGAAGCTGGCGATGAACGAATAGGGCTCGAAAGAGGCATAGCTCCAGGCCGCGTCGAAACCGCGTTCGACATCGAACTCGGTGCCCTCCTGCCAGCCGATGGCGACGATCATGCCGAAAAATCCGACCAATGCCATGCAGAATGCGATGGGAATTCTGATGGCCACCAAGACGAGCATCAGACCGAGACCGGAGAGACCTAGGACAACGGGGTTCATGTTATAAAAACTCTTAAATAATTAATTTTCGGATTCCAAGACCCGGGCTTCCTCAGAGAGCGTCGCGACGGCGCTCCCGGTCATCAGCCCGCGGACGGAGACAATGGAATCGGCAAGAAGCCGAACCGCGAACAGGGCCAATCCGACGAAAACGGCGAAGCGCGCCGGGGATTCCGGCACCTCAAGCTGGCCTTCGGAATAAGCCCCGACCTCCCAGGCGGCAAGGAAATCGGTGAACACGGCGCAAGTGATAATCGTGAAGATAAAGAACCCGATGACGACACCGATGGTCTCCATCACGACTTTCGTATTATTCGACATCCATTCGGTGAATATGGTGACGAAGACATGTTCGCGGGCCGCTTGCACGGCGCCGAATGGCAGAAAGACCAGGAAAACCATCAGGTGTTCGCTGATGATAAGATCATCAGGAATGGGGGCGCTGAAAAAGTATCGGCCGATCACTGAAATGGTCGTCAGCGACATCATTAACACCAATACGGACATGGCGGTGGTGACGAATATACGGTCTAACCAGTTGAGAATTTTCATTGTCGGAAAAGGGACCCCGCTTTGGCGGGGTCCCATCCTTTATTTGGCACGGCGTCGCGGCTTTAACGAGTCCAGGGATAACCCTTGGTTTTGAGCTCGGCCCGGTATTTGCGGCGCAGTTCCGTGAACGTGCCGATAAATTCCGCGGCATTGACGCCCTTGGCTTCCATCTTCGCCAGCCATTCGGTGGTGAACCGGCCGGCTTTTTCAGCCCACTTCGCACGCTCTGCCGCAGGCAATGCGTGGAATTGCACCTTCTTGCCATCGATACCGGCCATCATCGCCTTTTTGGCATTGACGGAATCCTCAATGTAGTTCTTGGCATAGACGTCAACGTACTCGTCGCTGGTTTTGACCAAAATGTCCTGCAACTTCTTCGACATTTTGTTGAACAGCTTGAGATTGATGCTGCCGCCATAACCAAGAATCTGGCCCATGTTGGCTTCGGTCACGTGCTTCGCCACTTCGTAGTGTTTGTAGGATTTGACGAAAGGCGTGTAGTTGATGGTGCCATCAATGGTGCCGCGGTCCATGGCCGCATAAAGCTCACCAAAACCGATCTTCACCGGCACCGCGCCCAAATCCTTGAACAGATGCGTGAAGCCGCCGGATGCGCGGAGTTTTTTGCCCTTGAAATCGGCCTCCGACAGGATCGGCTCTTTGACGCCCAGAATCTGCACCGGGCCGGTCGTATTGTTGAACAGGATCTTGACGTTCTTTTTCTGCGTTTCGTCACGCAGAACCTTCAGTTTGCGGCGCATTTCCTGCCACGTCCGCATGCCGACCCAGGCATCGCCAATCAGGAACGGCGTGTTTGAATAGTTCCAAACAGGCAGGTCAGCCGGCGTGTAAAGGCCCAGGATCGTCCCCATGTCGGCAAGACCGGAACCGACGGCCTTCAGGGTCGCCTTGCCCTTGACCAGCGACTGGCTCCAGAAAAATTTAATTTTAAGTTGGCCGCCGGAGCGCTTGTCCAATTCAGACGCCCACCATTTCAAGGCGGCGGCGCGCGGTCCGCGGGGCGGTCCGATGTCGGAATAGCGGAGGTTGTAGGATTGAGCGTAGGCGCTTTTGACGCCGATCGGTGCCGCCATAAGGATCGCGGCCGCACTTACTCCCAGCAATGCGTATCTGAACATGAAGCTTCTCCCTTTTCGGCGATATATTTCGCCAATTGTTGCTCGTTTCAGGAACGGCGATCAGTGAAATTTACACGCGACGCTTGAATGTCGCTAATCAAACAAACACTGAGCCTTCCCCGACTTACCAAAATAGAGGCCAATTGGGAAAACTAGTCAATTGCTATTAATGAAACGGCGGCACCCGACTTGATCGTTTTGGGCATAAATATCGAATACGGCGCGGCGCAGACCATATACGAGCCGCGTTAATGAAGGGCGCGAAACGCTGCCGCGATGGCCTCGGAATCAATCCCATATTCGGCATAGAGCGCGGGCAGATCCCCGCATTGGCCGAAAGTGTCGACACCAAGAGGCGCAATCCGGTGCCCGGCCACGCCGCCGAGCCAGGAAAGGGCCGCCGGATGCCCATCGAGAACCGTCACCATGGGCGCCCCCGGCGCCAATACCGCCATCAATTCGGCCGCATGGGATTGCCGGCCGCGCTGGCGCCAATCGGTGTAAAGGCGGTCCGGCGACGTCACCGCCAGCAAGCCGAGCCCCGGATGTTCAGCGGCTAGCCCGGCATGGGCGTCGACGGCTTCCGGGGCAACGGCGCCCATATAGACGATGGCGCCGGCGCCGGCATCGGCGGGTTTGACCCGCCAATAGGCGCCCTTGATGAGGTTGCCGTTGAGGCCTTCCTCCATGGCGCGGTCCGGTTGCGCAAGCGGACGTGTCGACAGGCGCAAATAAACGGCGCCGCCGTCGTCGGCCTGCATATACTGAAAGCCCCAACGCATGATCTGCGCCAGTTCATCGGCGTAGGCCGGCTCATAACTGGCAAGCCCCGGTTGACCCATGCCGATCAGCGGCGCCGACACGGACTGGTGGGCGCCGCCTTCCGGCGCCAGGGTAATCCCCGACGGCGTCGCGACGACCATGAACCGGGCGTCTTGGTAACAGGCATAGTTCAAGGCGTCGAGGCCGCGCGCGATGAAGGGATCATACAGCGTGCCGATGGGAAACAGGCGCTTGCCGAACAGCTCATGGCTCAAGCCGAGCGCCGCCAACAGGATGAACAGATTGTTCTCGGCAATGCCCAATTCGAGATGCTGACCGGCGTCGGAGAACTCCCACTTTTGGGCCGACGGCACGTGTTCGGCGCGGAACACATCGGCTTTTTGGTCGCGGGCAAAGATGCCGCGTCGATTGACCCAGCCGCCCAGGTTGGTCGACTGGGTGACGTCCGGCGAAGTGGTGACGATGTGATCGGCCAGATCCGTGTGCGATCCGGCCAGATCATAGAGAATCCGGCCGAAAGCTTCCTGGGTGCTGATGACGTCCTGGCTGGGCACCGGCAGGTCGTCGGGAATTTCAATCGCCGGCACCGAATGACGGCGTGGTGCCGTCGATAGGCCGAAGGGCACGTGATCGAGAAATGCCTGCAAGGCCGCCTGACGGTCCTCCATGCCGGCAAAGGGCTGCCATTCGTGACCGGCCGGAACCTTCAGCGACGCTTGGTAACCGGCCATTTGGTCCGGTGTCATGATGCCTGAGTGATTGTCCTTGTGGCCTTGCAAAGGCAGCCCCCAGCCCTTCACCGTATAGGCGATGAAACATGTCGGCGTGTCATCTTGGGCAGCCGTCTCGAAGGCATCGAGAACCGTCTCCAGGCAATGGCCGCCGAGGTTCGTCATCAGGGCCTGCAGAGCCTCATCCGTGTGCGCATCAATCAGGCCAGCCGCCGCCGCGTCGGCGCCCAAGTCCGCCATCAGATGTGTCCGCCAGGCGGCGCCTCCCTGAAACGTCAACGCCGAATAGAGATCATTGGGGCAGTCATTGATCCACTTCTTCAGGGCTTTGCCGCCGGGCCGGGCGAAGGCCGCCATCATGCGCTTGCCGTATTTAAGGGTCAGCACCCGCCAGCCGGTGGTCCTGAACAGCCGGTCGATGAGCCGGAACAGGTGGTCGGTGACGACACCGTCCAGGCTTTGCCGATTGTAATCGATGATCCACCAGCAATTGCGCAGATCATGCTTCCAGCCTTCCCAAAGGGCCTCGTACATGTTGCCCTCGTCCATCTCCGCATCGCCGACCACCGCGACCATGCGGGCCGGGTCCCGGGCGTGGACGTCTTGGTGGTGACGGCGCAGGTAGTCCTGAACGACGGACGAAAAGGCCGCCATGGCCGGCCCCAGGCCGACGGACCCGGTGGAGAAATCCACATCGTCGGCATCCTTGGTCCGCGACGGATAGCTTTGCGCGCCGCCCAGCGCGCGAAAATTCTCAAGGTTGGTTTGGCTCTGGTTGCCCAGCAGATATTGGATGGCATGGAATACGGGACTGGCATGCGGCTTCACGGCAACCCGGTCGTGCGGCCGCAAGGCATGAAAATACAGCGCCGTCATCAGGGTCACGGCGGACGCGCAGGACGCCTGGTGCCCCCCCACTTTCAGGCCATCGCTGTGCGGCCGAAGGTGATTGGCGTGATGGACGGTCCAACTGGATAGCCATCTGACCCGGCTTTCCAGGTCCTCAAGGCAGGCAAGATCATCGGCGGCAATGCCGTGCGGGATCGCAGCCGGAATAGGCGGTTCATCACGTGGTGCCATGACGTGTCTCCTGGGCCATCGGGATTTCCAGGAATTATAATGCCGCGGGCCCCCACAGGTCCTTGCGAACATCACCTGTATTCCTTTAGTATACGCAATATATCATAGAATATCGGTTTATAATTAGCATAAAATGCCAAATTATTCACTAGACGAGATAGACCGGAATATTCTGGCCGCGCTGCAGGCGAACGCCCGTTTGCGCAACGTGGAACTGGCCGAAACGATCGGCCTGTCGGCGTCGCCGTGCCTGCGCCGGGTCCGCCAACTGGAAGACCGGGGCGTCATCAAGGGATACGCCACCTTGGTCGACCAGCACGCGGTCGGCCTGCCGGTCAGCGTCTTTATTCAAGTCACCCTGGAAAAGCAGATTGAACCGGCCCTGGAGTCATTCGAAAACACCATCCGCGAATGGCCGGAGGTGATGGAATGTTATCTGATGACCGGCGATGCGGATTATCATCTGCGCGTCGTCACCGCCGATCTGGCCGGCTACGAACGGTTTCTCATGGACAAACTGACCCGGGTTCCCGGCGTCGCCTCGATCAAATCGGCGTTTTCCCTGAAACAGGTCGCCTACCGGACGGCGCTTCCCGTCGCATCTTTTGCCGATCACGGCGGCGACTGACAAAGGGACCGAGAAGCATGTATGTTGATCGCCTCGGAAACGGGCAATGAGTGCAGCAGCAATGATGAACAACCGTGCGCGGCAGTTCCTGGCAGCAGGCTTGGTGGTTTTTTCCTTGGCCGGGTTCACGGTGCTTGAATCGATTTTCGCACCCAGCGCCGATCTCTGGGAGAAGTGGCAGGCCAACGATGCGTCGTCGACCATCAAGGTCGACCACAAAGCCTGGGCGGCCTTCCTGAAAACCTATGTGCGCACCGATAAGGCGGGTGTGAACCGTGTCGCCTATGGCAAGGTATCGAAGGCGGATAAGGAGGCCCTGCACGGTTATTTGGAGGCGCTGCGCGGTGTCACGGTTGCCGATTTGAACCGCAACGAACAGCTGGCCTACTGGATCAATCTCTACAACGCCCTGACCGTGCGCCTGGTTATCCAGTTTTATCCGGTCAAAAGTATCCAGGACATCAACCTGTCGTCGGGCCTGTTCGGTGGCGGGCCCTGGAACGAGAAGCTGATCCGTATCAACGGCGAGATGATCTCTCTGAACGATATCGAGCACCGCATTCTGCGGCCGATCTGGAAGGACCCGCGGATACATTATGCCGTCAACTGCGCCTCCGTCGGCTGCCCCAATCTTGCCGCCGTGCCCTACACAGGCGACGATATCGACGCCATGTTGCGCCGCGCCGCGCAGGAATTCGTCAACAGTCCGAGGGGGCTTCGATATACGGATGACGGTTTGGTGGTGTCGAAAATCTACGCCTGGTTTTCGGAGGACTTCGGCGGCAGCGACTCCTTGGTGCTGGATCACCTGGCGACCCATGCCAGTTCGAACACGGAAGTGAAGATCATGCAGAGCCTTGAGATCGACGCCTATGAATACGACTGGTCGCTGAACGACGCCGGCGAATGACCGGGGGCCCGACGCCATAACCACGACGCCGCAAAATCTCATTTTGTTGCCGCTGGGCGATGTTGAACACGGCAACATCAACCGGCTGGCCAGGGGGTTGGCCGAGGGGTTTTCCGCAATCGGAATGCAGCCTCACTTCATCGACTATCGGCAAGACGCGCCGCCGCCTTGGCCGGAATTGGAGGCCTTGATCGGCTCGGGTGACGTCCGGACCCTGGTGGCCATGAACGGCGTCGGCTTCCTGAGCGCCGGTCATGAGAAGTTGGCCGACGCCGGGATCGATATGTTCGTCTACGGCACGGATCATCCCTGCCATCTTTATCCGCTCATGGAGGCGGCACCGCCGCACACCATCATCAGCTTTCCGACCGCCAGCAACCTGGACTTCGCGCGCCGGCGCATGCGCACGGACATTCGTTATGTCCATGTGCCCCATGCCACCCAAGTCCGCGTGCCCAGGCCCTGGGCGGAACGCGACATTGCGGTTCTGATGGTCGGTAATTTGCGCCAACGCGCGGCCGATTGTGCCGCGGTTTGGCAGACCCGGGGGGCTGAAATTCCGATTTTGGAAGCCATGCGCGACATCCACCTCAGCACTCCGCCGGCGACATTGGAAGGTCTGGGCGAACAGGCTCTGGAGGCCACCGGCAACAGTCATAGCGATTTGGCGCAAGGCCGTGCCTTCGCCAAGATCTTGCGCTATTTCGACCCCTTCGCACGTGCCCAATTGCGCGAACAGGTGATTTCGGCGCTGGCCGGCGTGGCCGTGACCATTGTCGGTGACTGGCAGGGCCTGGGCGGCGGCGCCAGTGACTGCCATATATTCACCGGCCCGAAAGATGCAGATACCGTCTCCGATCTGATCGGGCGGGCAAAAATCGTCATCAACACGGTGCCCGCCTATTACCGATCCCACGAACGCATCTTCGAGGCCATGGCCGCCGGCGCCGTGACCGTGACCACGGGTCCGACGGATTTCCCCGACCTCAACGAAGCCAACGGTGTTCTCTCCGTTGCCGACCCGGCCGCCCTCGGTCAGACCGTGGCCGAACTGTTAGCCGACGACGGCGCGCTACGGCGGCGCGGCGAAGCGGCGACGGTCCAATGTTCAGACAACCATGGCTGGACAGACCGCGCCGGGATCATCAAAGATGCACTGACGGAACATTAACGCGGGACCGGAGAATTTTCCATGCCGACCAGCTTGGCTCTTGGCAAGCCCCTCACCGGACTGGTGCTTGGCGGTCTGGCCGCGGATGGAAACGTCCGGCGGGTTGTCGATGTCGGTCGTGAGATACGGTGTGGAATTACAGTTTTGAA
>CAZQPC010000012.1:0-31023 GCA_964595005.1 uncultured Magnetovibrio sp. | reverse complement strand
GGCGGCGGAAACGGCAACAACGGCAACGGTGGTGGTAACGGCAACAACGGCAACGGAAACAGTGGCGAAAACGGTAACGGAGGAGGAAACGGCAACAGCGGAAGTAGCGGAGGGAACGGAAACGCGAGTGAAGACGGCGGCAATGCTGGTTCCGATGGACCCGGCGATTCCGGCGGCAACAATGGCGGTGGTAACAGCGGCGGCGGGGCCGCGGGAAGCACCGGTGGCGGTGCCAGTTCCGGGGCTGCTCAGTCCAATCAGGGGTCGCTCGGCAACGGCATTGGTGCCACCAGCAGTTCAAGTGCATTGGGTGCGAGTTCCGGCAATACCGGTGAGTTCGGTTCCGGTGGGTCCGTCGGTGGCACATCGGGAGATGGCTCGAGCAGTTCCAATGACGGCGCCGGCAACGGCGATGGTTCCGACAGTGGGTCCGGCGGCGGAGCTGGCGGTGGCGGTGGCGGTTCCGGTGGCGGTGCGACCGGTGGCGGCTTCTAAAGTTCTACACTCGATTAACCGAGTCGCAACCACCCTTTCAACACGATAATGATCACGGACGGCCACACGACCGGTCAGAATTCCATGCCATAATTGCTCACGATTTGCGCGGCCTCTTCTTGCGGGGCTGCAACTCCTTCAGGCCTGCGCCAGTGCCGCTCCCCACTTAGATTGCGTCAGTTGCCTCGGCGACCAGCCAGTCTGCAAACATTTGAACGTCCGGCGACAACGCACGTTTCTCCGGAAAGGTCAGGTAGAACGCACCGGGCGACCGAATTTTCATTTCCAATGGCCTGACCAATCGTCCTTCATCCACCAATCTGCCGATGAAGCGATGCCAACCGAGCACATATCCCCGCCCATCCAGCGCCATCTGGACCCCGATCAAGTAGTTCAGGAACTTACCGCGCACACCGCCGGCCGGAAATCCGGCAAGGCGGAACCATGTCGCCCAGTCGAGCCACTGGTCGCCACCAATACCGCGAGAATCATACAACGGATGATCGGCCAGATCGCCGATTGTGTCAGGCGCGCCAACCTGACCGAGGTAGGCCGGACTGCAAACGGGATAGACATCATCGGTGTACAAATAGCGGCATTCCAACCCTGGCCACAGACCGGCGCCGTAGCGGACCGCCAGATCGGCGCCGCCACCCGTCAGCTCGATGGGCTCATCGCTGACGACCTGATTGACGGTAATTTCAGGCCAAGCTTCTGAAAACCGGCTGAGACGCGGCATCAGCCAGTAAAAGGCAAACCCGCCCGTGGTGCCGATGGTCACCTGGCGTTCTCTGCCGACGCGCCGCAGTACACCAAGTGCTGCGGCCATTTCACTGAAGCCTTGATGAACCGGATCGAATAACCGCCGGCCAGCATCGGTCAAGACGACGCGCCGGTGCAGACGCTCAAACAACGCGGCCCCGACATAGTCTTCAAGGTTACGGATCTGGCGGCTGACGGCGGCGGCTGACACATTCAACTCAGCGGCGGCGTCCTTGAAACTGAGCAGCCGCGCACTGGCCTCGAATGCCAACAGGGCCGTCGGTGATGGTAATTGGCGTCGCAAGGCTACACATCACATGAAATTATGCGAGGGATGATTATTTGTCACATTGACCGCACTCGGCTTGTCCTTCAATAGAGAATTATCAAACTTACAATGTCCTATATAGGAGTACAGGATGAGCGACCTCCTGGCGGAAGACGATCAATCTGAAGTTATGACAGAAGCTTTCGCTCGGGTGCTGGCTCCGATTGAGCACGCACGCGGTCTGCCGAACGAAATGTATACCGACCCTCAAGTTCACGCCCGCGAATGTGAGCGCGTGTTTGCCGAGGGCTGGGCCTGCGCCGGTTTCGTCAAGGATGTGCCGGCGGTCGGCGATACCTTCCCGATTGACTATGCCGGCATGCCGTTGGTGTCGGTCCGTGGCACGAACGGAAAGGTTCGGGTTTTTCACAACGTCTGCCAGCACCGGGGCCGTATTTTGATTCCGGAGGCCACCTCCCTGCGGAACGCCATTGTCTGCCCTTATCACAGTTGGACTTATGACCTTGAGGGCCGCTTGATTGGTACGCCGCATGTCGGCGGCGCCGGCAAACACACGTGTCCCCGCTTCGATGCGGACAATATCCACCTCAAAGACGTCCGCAGCGCTGAATGGTTCGGTTTGATCTTCGTAGATATCTCGGGGACCGCTGCGGACTTTGCTGATTTCATCGCGCCCATGGCTGAACGCTGGCGAGATTTTAAAGATGCGCCCCTGGTTCACACGGGCGAGGATTGTTCCATCAGCATCTCGCTGAACTGTAATTGGAAGCTGGCGGTTGAGAATTATTGCGAGTCCTATCACTTGCCTTGGGTGCATCCGGGATTGAACCGGTATTCACCGCTCGAGCGTCATCACGCCATCGTCGAAGAGGGTTTTTCGGGGCAGCTGAGCGAAAGCTATCAGCCGGCGTTCGCCGACCATGCGCCACCGTTTCCCGACGCTGCGGACTTGTCCGCTTATTGGGATACGGGTGCCGAGTATCTGGCGCTTTATCCAAATGTCTTGCTGGGCATTCACCGAGATCATTTCTTCGCCGTGCTGATCTTGCCGGACGGTCCGGCGAAAACCCACGAGCGGTTCGAAATATTTTATTTTGACAACACGGTCCGGGAAGGCCGATACGCACCGTCGCGCGCCGCCAACCGGACGCTGTGGCAGGGCGTTTTTGTTGAAGACCGTGACGCCGTCGAAGGCATGCAGCGCGGCCGTCACTCGCCGGGGTTTGATGGCGGCGTGTTTTCACCGGCCATGGACCCGCCAACGCATGCGTTTCACACCTGGATCGCGCGGGCTTGGACGCGTCGCCGGACGTCAGCCCATTTAACAATCGAATAACCGGAGCCCGCCATGGCCTTTCCCGCACACAGCAAGTTCGTCATCATCGGCGCCGGCATTCACGGCCTCAGTACGGCTTACCATTTGGCCTTGGCGTTGAAGGCCAAGGGCAAGGGTTCGGGCGTCGATATCCTGGTCATCGACAAAACGGCGATCGCCGCTGGTGCATCCGGGATTGCCTGTGGTGTAGTCCGCAACAATTACTTCCAGCCGGCCATGCGCGAACTGATGGCGCATTCCGTTTCGGTCTGGGAAAGCGACCCGGAAGCATACAGCTACCACCCTGTCGGCTACATGCAGATCAGCCACGCCGGCATGTTTGACGATATCGTTGCCATTCATGAACAACAGCAGGCCATCGGTTATCCTTCCATCTTGGTCGACGGCGAAGCGGCCTGCACGGCCTACATGCGCGGCATTGTCGATGATTGGCAGGCCCAGGGGATCACGTCGGTGCTGCATGAAAGAAAAGGCGGCTACGCCAACAACACCAAAGCCATGTACGGTCTGGCCAACAAGGCCGAGGCCGAAGGCGTGCGCATCCTGAGCGGCGTCCAGGTCACGGCGCTTCGCCTGAGCGGCGGCGCCATTGCGGCAGTCGAGACCGATCGCGGCATCATCGAGACGGATTATGTGATCGCCGGGGTTGGCCCTTGGGTGAAATCCATTTGGGAGATGCTGGACCTGCCGAAAACCGTCTCGATCAAGGGCACCGACGGCCAGCAACACGAAGCCATACCCATGTGGACCTATTGGTCCTTGCAGGAAGGCACGCTGGGTGTCGATCCCGACTACCAGAAGACAAACGCGGGTGACGTGCCGCCGGTTATCCACGTCGATACGGACGCGCCACTTTTGTCCGACGTCGACGGATCACTGATCTCGGATCGGCCCTGGGGTATCTACTACAAACCGGATTTTCATTTTGGTGGCGTTCAGGGCGGCGCCATGCCCTATGTGGTTGAAGCGGATCCGGATGATGTGTCGGTTGATCCCTACGGTGTCGCTTCACCGGATTTCGTGGTTGGCGATGACTTCGCGCACATGTGGTGTTCGGCGCTGGCCCATTGCCAGAAACGCTTCGAGGGTCAGATCGTCAAATACCGGAAGGAGCCGTCCGGCGGGATCGGCTGTTTTACCCCCGACAGCTTCCCGGTCTTCGACGTGTTTCGGGAAAACTGTTATGTGATCGCCGATTCCAACCACGGCTTCAAAATGCTTGGCGTTGGTAAACTGGTGGCGGAAGAAATTCTCGGCGCCCCATCCACGCTGCTTGCGCCATTTCGACTGTCACGTTACGCCGCCGGCGACTTGCATCCCGTCTCGAACAGCCCGTTTCCCTGGAGTTGAGGTTGAAAGCCATGGCCGGCATTATTAGCGGTTGCGACGCCGGGGGCTGCCCCATCAACACGACGGCCGGTCCAAAACCTCGACCTCATCCGGTACCAGATCGACGACGAAATTGCCAAAGTCCTGGCGGATTGAGCGAGCGATGCCGTCGGCGCGATAGTCAACGCCCAACTCAAACTCGGGCTCCGGTTTTTTCGATCCGGCCGCGAAAAACGCCATACGAACATGCTTGGCCGGCATGTCCTTGAGGCCGGCGTCGGTGATGATTTTCGCCGCCGAGCGCGCCTGTGCCGTGCCGGCATATTTGTCGCGGGTGATGATCGCGTTGACTTCGTAGGGGTTATCCAGGCTGGCGCCGTCGAATACGGTGCGGCTGAAAACGGGCGTTCCGCCCTCACCCGCGGAGATCAGTTCCATCAGATGGCGGGTCGGAAACATGGTGCCTTCGGGAAGCTCAATAATCTTGTCCTTGGGCGATGTGAAGCGCGCTGTGGCGGCGTCGGCCGGCTTCGGACGCTGGACACTGCCCTTGAAATTCTCGATCAGTGAGCCGTCTCGGGTATGGCGGATGCGAAACCGGTAGGATTTGCCATCCTTGGCCTCCCAACTGGCAAAGGACCAGTTGGTTTCCACCTCGCCGCTTTCCGCATAAATCAACTTCAGTTTGACGTTGGTCTCTGACGCCCAGGCATCGCAAATATCGGTGAAACTGTAGACCATGGAGCCCGTCGCTCCGGCGACACCCGAGCCGCGGCTCGCCGAGGCCAGCGACATTTTGTAGAGCGCCCGATGCGGCGCCAGATCAATCGCATGAACTGTCGACGTGCCGGAGATTACCGCAACGGCCGCAATCAGAAAAATCCCCGCGATGGTTCTTCGATACGGATTTGTCGGCAATACGGATACTCCTGAAATCAAAGACGGGCAGCGGCGGGCGGCAATAATCGCAAACGGATGGTACGCGGCGCCTTCGTGCCTGTCCAGGCGCCCGGAATCCCGTGCGCATCCGACCCGCATCGCTGCCCGCGGGCGGCAACTGTTGCGCGGCGCGGCAATAATTACCCAGCGGGAAATGGTTAACAAAGCGCTAACGGATTGATTCTGCACAATATCGGATCTGGCACAGGGATTGCTCCTCTGACATGGCGAAACCACCCATTGATCCTGCAAAACGTTCAACGCGAGGGATCAACGCAAGATAATTGGAGGAAGCGAAGTCATGGCGCGTACCCGATACGAAGTGCCCCCTGTGTTAATCGACCCCGCGAAGCGATTCCGGCAACTGGCGCCGCAACTGATGGCCTATCCGAACCTGCCGCCGCGCGCCGTTGAAACCATCCTTGATACCCTGTCGGCCATTGGCGGCGGCGGTCTGCATACCTTCGGCGAGCTTGAATTGTCGCCGGTGGGCCCGAGCGGACCCTTGATGCGCAGGCGTTAAGCGGTGCACGTTCCGCCACCGGGTCTTCCCGTCCCCATCGCCACTGGGCCGCCGGTGAGCGGCGGGCGTGATCTGGTCGTCACCGGTCCGTCGCCGTCCGCCGCTGATCGCCCGCCGCCATCCGCAACCGCGCCGGCGGCCAGCGAGATCACCAACGGCACCGACCTGCGCTCCGCCTCACCCCGGCAGATGGCGAATTTGAGCCTCGATCTCTATGCGGCGGGAATGATCGCCTATGACGATTACGCGGTCCTGGCCTTTCAGCCCGAACTGCATCCCGATTACGACAAGACCGTCGGCGCCTTGACCGGCGAGCCGGCCGAACCGGACCGGCGCCGCGATTTCGTCCAGGTCTGGGACGAACAGCTGCAGTTCGAATTGCGCCACGGGGCCGGCGATTCCCGGGTCGTCCGGCAAACGGCGCGCATCCGCGACATGTTGAAACAGATGGCCGAACCCACCGAAGTCCAGGTTTAGCGGGGCAGCGCCGCCAGTTCGCCGCCGAGACCGGCGCGCCGCTTGCGGGCGATGACGGCGCGCGCGATGGTCCAGTCGCCCGGCGTCACCCGGATTGCCCAGGTATCCAAAAGCCCGGCCTGGGCGACGCGCCGATGCAGGGCTTTCTCGGCCCCCGGCGTTGCCGGCCCGACCACCACCCGATAGACCGGCGCACCGTCCAGCTTGGCCGCCAGCACAGCCGGCACCAGGGCGCCGAAATGGCCGGCCAGGGCGCGGGCGTTGATGTAGTTGCGGAAGCTGCCGATGACGAAATAGATCCCGGCCGCCGGCTCAGCCCGCAAGTTCGCGGCCCGCACAACGGACGGCTTGGCCCGCACGGTGATCGGTTTGACCTTCGCCTGGGCCTTGATCTTGAGCGGGGCCTTGATCTTGGGCGGAGCCTTGATCGGGGTTTTAACCTGGACTTTGACCTGCGTCCTCACGAGAACTTTCGCGGTGGCCGGCGGTTCGACCGCCGGGCCCGCCGCGAGGCGCACGGTTTGCCGATAGGCTTTCGCCCGGGGAGCCGGCGTCGCCGCCGGAGCGGCCATGGCATGCAAAGGCCGGGTGACGCTGGACGCCGTCTGCTCGGGCGCCGGTCCGGCGGCGGTGACGAAATTCACCAATTCCTCGACATCGGGCAGGCCCGTGTCGAGATCCGTGTCCAGGGGCGGAATATCGGAGCGCGCCGCCGGCGCAAAACCGGCCGTGATGACCGGCCGCCGGGGCGCCAATGAGGGCGCGCTTTCCGGCTTTGCATTGCCGGCCACCAGGGTGCCGCCGCCTTCTTGCCACTCGCGGCACAGCTCACCCTCGGTGACGCCGCGCCACACGGCGCAATCTTTTTCCGCGACCATGGACAGCCCGTGGTCGGTGACGGATTTTTCGGTCAACAGATAGGAAATGCCGTCGAGGGCCCAGGACGCGACCTGCACCGGCACGGGCACGGCGCATCCCGCGATCAGGAGCGCGCTTGCGCTCAAAGCACCAATGGCCACCGTTTTGTTCATATCTCCGGGACCCAGTTAGCGGATGAATTCCTCATCTTCCCTTGATGCAGTATGGACTCAGGCGCCGCAAAACGGCAACTCATATTTTGTTACAACGGGTTACGCCTCGCCCGCGCCCCCCGCACCGCCCCCCGCATCGTCCCCCGCATCGCCATCCGCATCGGTCTTGATTTTCGGCAGGTTGAGGCGCAGGTGCAGTTCCTTCAAATGCGCCTCGTCGGCGGTGCCCGGCGCCCCCATCAGCAAATCCTCGGCCCGCTGGTTCATGGGGAAGGCGATAACCTCGCGGATGTTCGGCTCATCGGCCAACAGCATGACGATGCGGTCGATGCCCGGCGCCGAGCCGCCGTGCGGGGGCGCGCCGAACTGCAAGGCCCGGAACATGCCGCCGAAGCGCTCCTCGACCACGTCGGGGCCGTAGCCGGCAATCCCAAACGCCTTGACCATGATGTCGGGGCGGTGGTTCCGGATGGCCCCCGACGACAGCTCGACGCCGTTACAGACGATGTCGTACTGATAGGCCAAAACGTCCAAGGGGTCCTGGGTCTCCAAAGCCTCCAGGCCGCCCTGGGGCATCGAGAACGGGTTGTGGGAGAACTCGATCCGGCCGGTCTCCTCGTCCCGCTCATACATGGGATAATCGACGATCCAGCAGAACCGGAAGGCGCCGCTCTCGCAGAGCTCCAGGTCCTCGCCGACCTTCATCCGCGCCGCCGCGGCAAAACTTGCGAATTCCGCCGGCACGCCGCAGGCGAAAAACACCGCGTCACCGTCAGCCAGCCCCAATTCGTCGCGCAGCGCCGCCGTGCGTTCCGCGCCGATGTTCTTGGCGATCGGCCCGGCGCCCTCGCCGTCACGGAAGAAGATATAGCCGAGGCCGGGCTGGCCCTCGCCCTGGGCCCAGCTGTTCATGCGGTCGCAAAAGGCCCGGCTGCCGCCCGACGGCGCGGGGATGGCCGTGACCCGGACCTTGTCGTCCTTCTCGATCATGCCGGCGAAAATCTTGAAGCCGGAACCGCGGAAGGTCTCGGTGGCATCCACCATCTCAATGGGATTGCGCAGGTCCGGCTTGTCGGAGCCGTACTTGGCCATGGACTCCGCATAGGCGATGCGCGGGAACGGCGCGGCGGTCACGGCGTTGTCGCCGCCGAACTCCTCGAACACGCCGCCCAGCACCGGCTCCAGCGCGTTGAACACGTCGTCCTGGGTGACATAGGCCATTTCCAGGTCGAGCTGATAGAACTCCCCCGGCGAGCGGTCGGCGCGGGCGTCCTCGTCGCGGAAGCAGGGCGCGATCTGGAAATACTTGTCGAAGCCGGAAATCATCAGCAATTGCTTGAACTGCTGCGGCGCCTGCGGCAGGGCATAAAACTTGCCGGGGTGCTGGCGCGACGGCACCAGGTAGTCGCGCGCCCCTTCCGGCGACGACGCCGTCAGGATCGGCGTCTGGATTTCCAAAAATCCCTGGTCGGTCATGCGCCGGCGGATCGATGAGATCACCTGGGAGCGCAGAATGATGTTGTTGTGCACGGTCTCTCGCCGCAGGTCCAAGAACCGGTACTTGAGCCGGATTTCCTCGCCCACGTCGGCCTCGCCGGCGACCTGCATGGGCAGCAGTTCGGCCGGGTTCTCCACCGTGATCTCGCGGATACGGACCTCGACGTGGCCGGTCATAATGTTGGCGTTGATGGTCTCGTCCGATCGCGCGACGACCGGCCCGGTGACGGTGATGACACTTTCCGGACGCGCCGCCTCGACGATGGCGAACAGGTCCGACGACACATCGATGACGCACTGGGTCAGGCCGAAGTGATCGCGCAAGTCGATGAACACCAGGTTGCCGTGGTCGCGCTTCCTGTGAATCCACCCCGACAGGCGCACCGTCTGGTCGATGTGGTCCGGGCGCAGCTCGGCGCAGGTGTGGGTCCGGTAGGGGTGCATGGGCTCGCTCACGTCAAATAACCTCGGTATGTTCTGGAACTCAGGCGAACGGTCGTCGTCGCGGCGCCTGTTTACACGATTTTCGCCGGTTGGAAACGATTAAACGGCGGGAATCAATGGGCTCGGCACTTTCAAGCGCGATGGGATGTTCTGGGACCGTGGTACCAATCGGCACCGCGAAAGCCCAGGTTATCCCCCGGAGGGAAGCTGGGTTGGCCATCGCGCGCGCCTGCCGCATACCTCCAGCCTTCGGGCTCGCGGCACGCTCCCTCCGGAGGGAGCCCTCGACCCGCGCCGATAACGGAGGTATACCCGATACGTCGCGCGATGGCCGACCCGGCCATCCCCATCGCGCTTGAGGTTGTCGAACCCTATCGTCCGTCCGCAGAAGTACGCGAAGGTACGCATTTATCGCATTTCTTGGAATTTCATCAATGATTTCAATACCCTAATTTGAGAACCCGGGTGGACATTCCGTCGCGGTTTTTCGCATTTCTTCGCAAAAGTACGCGAAATATCTGTCTCCGCACGCTCCGAGCGCGGGCGGGATGATGTTCTGGGACCGCCGCCGCAAAAGCGGCGGCGTAAGTCCAGGTTATCCCCCGAAGGGAGGTCGGCGCCCGCGCGTCCCCTCCGCATACCTCCAGCCTTCGGTAACACCAGATTCCCCAACAAAGCATTGTTATCCTTCGATGTGTATTAAATTTATGTATTGAGGAAAATATACCATTATCGCATGCGATTGTCAAGCGAAATCGTGCCGTGTGCGGTCCGCAAAGGAATGAGCCGCATATTGATTACGGCCCCCGATTTCGGGACGAGAATCATGGACACATGTTCTGATCCATCGGATCGGAGACCGGTCCCCTTGATTCGGAAGGTGGCAGCAAATGGAAGATGAGTAAGGCGTCCCCAGAATTGCCAGAATTTCAGAAGATGAGTAAGGCGTCCCCAGAATTTCCCCAGAATTGTCCAGAGTAAGGCGTCCCCAGAATTGTCCAGGCGTCCCCAGAATTGTCCCAGAATTGTCCCGAGTAAGGCGTCCCCAGAATTTCAGAAGATGAGTAAGGCGTCCCCAGAATTTCAGAATTTAGCGAAGATGAGTAAGGCGTCCACAGAATTTCCAGAATTTAGGCGGGTACGCGGACTCCGGCAATGTGTCCACGAGGACGAACGAGCCACCGCGGTCAAGCTTTGCCTTCAGTTCCTGACGAGAAATCAGATCGGTCATGAGCATCTCCACCATCTCCCGTCACGACGCCAGTCAACGTCGTGGTTTGAATGCAAGGCGGCACAGGCCCCACAAGAATACCGCAAACAAGAGATGCGGAACGAGGGAAGCGACGATCAGCTTGGGGCTCACGGCAAGCCCGAGGAAACCCCACCCGACCACCGGAAAGAATACGACGAGCACAAGGAGCCAAAGTCCGAGCCCAAGCAGCAAGGCGTTCCGAATGTTCAGGGCCTCGCGGAACACGGCGACGAAAACGACCGACCAGAACGTGACGTAGGCCACGTGGAACAGAAGGCCGATGGGCAACGGAAGCGTTCTTCCCAGAATCGTCTCGGCGAATGCGAGGCCCAGTGGTTTGGGCAGCGGCGAGACACCGAGCTTCATCGCCGGCACCATCACCGCGGACAGCAGAATGGCGGTCACAATGCCGACGCCAATAGCTTTCCCCCATTCGCGGGGTGACAATCTGTGAAATTCCATCTTTATCCTCCTTTATTTTGTTTCCGACTGCGGGTGTTGTAGGCCGGTTTGCACCCGGTGGCCGTCGTTGCCGGCATCCCTGGACAATCGGGCAGGCACCCGTCCGGCGCCGCCGCGCAGCAGTCATCGACCAGGAACCGTACAAGAGTCCCCAACTGCGCGTAGCGCACCACGTAATACAGGTGTCGTCCCTCGCGGCGACGGTTGATCAACCCGGCGATCGCCAACCGATTCAGATGGAATGACAACCTGTTTGCCGGCATATCGAGTGCTTGCGCAATCGCTCCAGCATGAACGCCGTCTGTCCCCGCCGGGATCAGCAAGCGCAGAATCGAGAGCCGCGCTTCGTGACTTAACGCCTCGAATGCCATAGCTGGCTGCTTTAATTCAATCATACAACAATTATTGAATTAATAGGCTTAGATTTCAAGGCGCCAGCAGAAAACGGCAGAAAACGGTGACAGAAAACGGTGACAGTATATCCTTTCCCACCCGTCCCCGGTTACGGGGACACGATCAGCGGGCGTCGGTGAGCGTCGAAAAGCCGGTGCATCATCATGTCCCCGGAACCTGGCGCCGGCCTACCGTCGCCAGCGCATCACCCGGAAGCAAACCGTGAATTCAGAAACGGCAGACTCTATTCTCAATGACCTCCCATCTCCGCAAACCCCGGCGTCCCCCGCCCACCAACGGCACCCGCCAGCGCTCCCCTCCCTACAACCGCATTACATTTCCCACCCAACGCCGCTATGATCCCATGGCCCGAAATAAACCCGAGAAAAACCGGCTGAATTCCTCCGAAACCCGGCCGCGAAACGGACCAAGGCGACATGCAGGACCACGGCCAACATCTCCTGCCCGAGGGCTATCGGCTGCAGGAATTCCGCGTCGACGATATTCTCGGCGAGGGCGGGTTCGGCGTCACCTATCTGGCCACCGACACGAACCTCGGGTTCGCCGTCGCCATCAAGGAATACTTCCCCTTCGAAACGGCGGCCCGCAACACCGACAGTTCGGTGGTGGCGCGCCCCCGCAACCACCTTTACCGAACTCCGGTACACGTTAGAAACGGCATCAAACGGGGACAGTATACCCGTTCCTCATTCATCGCCCAGCCCCACAAGCCCCGCTGCCGCCTTCACACCAGCGGCACCCGCCCCGCCGCCACGGCGGCGGGCGAAATCACGTCCATGTCCAGCGGCACCCGCCATCGTTCCGTGTGGCGGACCTTGGGCGCCCCGCCGCCGGTCTCCGCGCCAACAAATTCAAATCCCTCGAAGCCCTTGGTCATGACCTCGTTGCATTTCTGCACGTAGATGGGGAAGCCGCCGATGTAGGGCATGAAGACGCGCGGCCGGCCGGCGATGTTGGCGCCCACGTACCACGACGAACACGTCGAGCGCAGCGACACCTTGGAGACCGCGTTGACGTGCTCAACCCAGGCGTCTTCATCCTCGGTCTTCGCCTCAATGGCCGCGGCGCCGATGTCGCCCATGTGGGCAATGCAATCGGCGATCCAGTCGACGTGCTGTTCGATGGCGGCGATCATGGAGGCCAGCACCGACGGGCTGCCGGGCCCGGTGATCATGAACAGGTTCGGAAAGCCCGCCGTGGCCAGGCCCAGATAGGTGCGCGGCCCGGCGGCCCATTTCTCCGCCAAGGTCAGACCGCCGCGCCCGGTGATGCGGATCTTGTCGAAGGACCCGGTCATCGCCGCATAGCCCGTGGCGCAGACCACGGCGTCCAGGGGATATTCGGCGCCATCGGCGACGAGGCCGTGTTGGGTGAAGCGCTCGATGGGTTTTTCGGACACATCGACCAGGCTCACATGGGGTTGGTTATAGGTCTCGAAATAGCCCGTATCGACGCACAGGCGCTTGCAGCCCAGGACGTTGTCGGGGCACAGCAGCTCGGCCGTCGCCGGGTCCTCGACGAGGGACCGGATCTTGTTCCGGGCGAACTCGGCGATGGTGTCGTTGGCGTCCTTGTCGAACAACAGATCGCCGTAGGCGCCCAGAAACGGCAGGCCGCCGCGGGCCCAAAACTCCTCGTATTGGCGCTCGCGCTCGTCGGCCGATGCGGCCAGGGCGGGCTGGGCGTTGTATTCGAAATAAAACCCGGTCGGCCGGGCCCGCGCCTTCGCCCGCAAGGCCGGATAGTCTGATTTGATCCGGGCGACATAATCGTCGTCCAGCGCCTTGTTCCAGGCCGGGATCGAATAGGTGGCGGTGCGCTGGAACACGGTCAACGTTGCAGCCTGTTCGGCGATGATCGGGATGCACTGGATGGCCGACGACCCGGTGCCGATGACGCCGACCCGCTGTGCCGTGAAGTCGACGCCGTCTTGGGGCCATTCGCCGGTGTGGACAACCTCGCCCTGGAAGTTTTCGCGGCCCGCAATATCGGGCATGTTGGCCGCCGACAGACAGCCCACCGCCATGATGCAGAACTGGGCCCGCAAGTGTTGGCCCTGGTCCGTCTCGATGCTCCATTGGCCGGCGTCTTCATCGAAGGTGGCGGACGTGACGCGGGTCTCGAACTGGATATCACGGCGCAGGTCCAGGCGGTCGGCCACATGGCGGGCATAGGCGAGGATTTCCGGCTGCGGCGCGTACTTCTCCGACCAGATCCAGTCCTGTTCCAGGTCTTCGGAGAAGGAATAGGAATACTGCATGCTTTCGATGTCACAGCGCGCACCCGGATAGCGGTTCCAATACCAGGTCCCGCCGACGTCGCCGCCGGCCTCGATGACCCGCACGCTGAGGCCCAGGCCGCGCAACCGGTGCACCATGTACATGCCGCCAAACCCGGCGCCGACGACGACGGCGTCGACATGGGCGTTCGGCGAGCTGTTCGCGTGTTGATCCGTGGCCGGGGACATGTCGGGATTATGTGAAGCGGCGCCCCGAACGGCAAGGCCGGCACGTTTCACGGATCAACCGGTCCGTCCGCGTTCTTGCCATGCCAAGGGAAGGTGCCCTATTTTCCGCCAACATTCACCGGCCGCGCGGTGCGGCGACGATGCGAGGATCGGCAGTCCCCTTGGCCAACGACAACTACGAAGTTCAGATGATGCGCGACGGCCGCTGGGTCACGGAAGCGGCCCGCGATGGCCAGTCCGAGGCCCTGGCTCTGGCGCAAACGTTCCTCGCCAGAAATGACTGCGAAGGGGCCAGGGTCGTCGCCAACAAGACGGCTCGCGACGGCACCATCGCTGAAAACGTCATTTTCGAAAAGACCCAGGCGGTTTCCGGCGACAAGCCCATCCGCATCACCCCGGTCGAGGAAAAGCCGCCCCATTGCACGGCGACGCGGGATTTCTTCACGCTTGAAAGCCGGATGATCATGAACCGGATATTCCGCAACTATTTCGAAAGCGTTACCCTGACGCCGACCGAGGTTCTGCACCGGGCCGCCGACCTGCGCCGCTTCAGCGACCGCGACAGCCTGCTGCCTTCGGCCGTCAGTCTGACTGCCAAGTTGCAGACCAAAGGCACGGATACAAAAGCCCGCGACCGCCAAGATGAAATCTACGCCATCGTCGATCAGATCACCGCCCAGGCCGACCGGGCCGAAGCCCGGGACCTGCCCGCCATGGGCGATCAATTCTCCGAAACGCTGAGGGCGGTATCGCAGCTGGAAGGTGAACAGCCGGAATACCTGGCCATGGCGGTTCTGGCGGCGGAACTGGGCAACAACAACAGTTGGATGGGCAAGCTCGACCGGCTTTGCGATCTGGCCCAGGACGAACCCGACCGCAAAGCCGTGTTGTTGCTCGATACGGTCATCGCCGACGTGCTGGGGGCGAATATCATCCAGGAATTGCTGGGCTGGCAGAAATCGTTGGGCAGCGCCATCATCGCCATGCTTGATCTCGGCGATGGCAAGTTCGACGCGCAACAGAGCGACGCCGAGGAGACGGCCAGAAAACTCAATCTGTTGTTCGCCAATGGCGCGCTGCCGGCAAGCCGCCGCGTCATCACCGACCGGGCGCTGCGCCAGCTGAAATCCAAGCAACCCCTGAACCGGACCGAACCGGAGCACGAACTGCAGGAATACCAACGCATCCTGGCGCGTCTGTTGGTGCCCGGCGGCATCTTGTCGGGCGCCCAGGCGGCCGAGGCAATCACCGTGCGCGGGGCGCGGTTTGTCGAACAGGGCGGCGCCACGGGACGCAAGGCGGCCATTACCAACACGGTCAAGGTGTTGCCCGACAAGGCCCGCGGCGTCATGTATCTGGCGGAGTTGAGCAACACGGATTTTATCGAGGACCACGGCGACGACATTGTCGAACAGATTGATATCGTGTTCGGCGCCCGGGTCATCGAGGAACTTTGCCGCCAATCCCTATCGCCGAAAAACCGCATGGTCACCGCCACCGGCGCCCACCAGGCAATGCTCAACTCAAACCTGCCCGACGACGTCAAGGAGCGTGTCGCCGATCACATCGACGGCGTGCTGGAACGCTATCTGGTCGACGAAAGAATCATCGACAAACTGGACAATCCCGATACCCACCTGCGCGACCGGGCGGTGCGTCTGGTGAAGTTTTGCGGCGCCGGCGTTCTGCCCGAAGGCAAGGCGCTCAACATGGCCCGCAAGCGTATTGTCGAGATTTTGCGGCAGCCGAATTTCGACGACAATTTCGTTGAAGGCATCGAAGATCCGGCCAGTGCCGATGCGGCGCTACGCGGCTTTCACGAATTGCTGGTCACGGCCGGCTTCGCCTAAAACGACGGCGGGTCACACCAGGGAGGACCCGCCGCACCCAGAGACCAACTTGAAATCGCCCGTCAGTTCTTCTTCAATTCCGCGTAGGCTGCCGGCACGTTCACCTGCGAGTGAACCCACGGGTGCAGTTTGTACCCGGCATAGGCCTTCATGGTCACGGATTTGACGGCCTGGTCCTTGGTTTCGCCCTTGGCGATGGCCGCCGCCACTTCGCTCTTCAGGGTCTGCAAGTAGGCGATGTGGCTGTCGATGGCGCCAACGCCGGTCGGCACCCCGTGGCCGGGCACCACCACCGCATCAGCCGGCAGGATCGCCCGCAAGGCCTTCAAGGTCTGCGTCGCTTCGATCAGATGACCATCCAGCAACCAGGGCAGCGACGGCGCCTTGGCAATCACCGGATTGCCGGTGAAGACCACCTTACCGCCGGCCGCAGTGACGAACAGATCACCCTTGGTCTGGGCAAAGCCCAGGTGACGGATGCGGACCGACGTGCCACCAAGATCGACACTCAGATCGGAGCCGTCTTCAAGCAACACGCTGGCTGGCACGGGATGCAATTCGTCCAGGCCCTGATCGGCGCCGAAGTACTGCTTCATGAACTTGATGTCGGCGGTGAAGTGGTCGCGGATGTAGTCCCGTGTCACCCGGTGCTGGATGATCTCCACATCGGCCGGGAAGAACTGGTTCCCGTAGGAATGGTCGCCGTGATAGCTGGTGTTGACGATATAACGGACCGGCTTGTCGGTTTTCTCGGCAATCAGGCGCTGCACCTGCACGGACAGGCGCCGGTTCAGCATGGTGTCGATGACCAACACGCCCCTGTCGCCAACAACAAAGCCGCCGGATGTCGCCTCCGGTAGGCCGGCGGCGTTTTTCTTCGCCGCCGTATCGGGATGGAAGGCATAGACGCCGGGCGCCACTTCCGTGGTCTGCAAGGCGACGTGTGACGCCGTCCACACCAGTTTCGGGTTTTCCGCCGTCCGCGATTGCGCCGCCGCCTGGTAGGCCAAGCTGTCGGCCGGTTTATCGGCGGCGATGGCCGTGCCGCCGGTTGCCACGGCCACCAGTAGACCGAGAGCAGTCAGTTGAGATCGTATCGTCATGAGGTTCTCCTAAAGGTCAATTTCCATTCGCCGACCCGTCTTCGCCTTGGGCAAAGCCTGTCGCCGGCCTCGTTGGCATTAAATCTAAGAGTTTTCTATATTCGGAAAAACAGGCATATAATGAACTTATTGTTCTAATTTACTGGACTATTAATATGGGCCAACTTGAAGACATGGACGTTTTCGTGCGGATTGCCGAAGCCGGCAACATCAGCCGTGCCGCGGACCAAATGGGGATCGTCAAATCCGCGCTCAGCCGCCGCCTGAGCGAATTGGAAGGCCGTCTCGGCACCCGACTGATCGCGCGGACGACCCGGCAATCCAGTCTTACGGATGCCGGCCGGACCTACTATCACCGGGCCCGGCAAATTCTCGGCGACGTCGAAGACCTCAACACCGATACGTCGGATACGGACGCGATATTGCACGGCACCCTTTCCGTGTCCGTGCCGTTGACCTTCGGCTTGTCACACTTGGCCTCCCTGGTCACCGAATTCGCCGCCCGGCACCCGGCCTTGGATATTCAATTGGACTTCGCCGACCGTCAGGTAAATTTGGTCGAAGAAGGTTTCGACATGGCCGTCCGCATTGCTGATTTGCCCGATTCAAGCATGGTTGCCCGCAAACTGACGACCGTCCGGCACGTGCTGTGTGCCAGCCGTGCTTATCTTGACACCCACGGAACACCGACTGAACCATCGGACCTGAAAAATCACCAAGCCCTGCTCTACGCCAACGCGCCACGCCAGTCGTGGACGTTCACCGGCCCGGACGGCAAACGGCATAGTGTCCGCATGGCGTCGCGCATCCGCGCCAACAACGGTGATTTTCTGTGCGACGCCGCCGTTGCCGGGATCGGCTTGGCCATCATGCCGACCTTCGTTGCCTGGCGGTCCATCGAGAAGGGCGATTTGGTCGCGATCATGAGGGACTTCGCCATCGATGACATCCACGCCTACGCCATTTACCCGGAAACCCGGCACGTGGCGCGCCGGGTCCGCGCCTTTATCGATTTCCTGGCGGACCAGTTCACGGACGATCCCTATTGGGACGATTGTCTGCGCCAGGCGCCGAACGTGGCCTAGGCCCCTTGCATCGCACCGCGCCTGCGCTAGGCTCGGTGTGATGGCCAACGTCCGCACCCTGCCCGTCGACGATCCCGCCGCCTGGACCGGCGCCCAACTGGCCGGGCGTGACGATTGGATGTACCGGATCACGGAAAACGACGCAGCGGAGATTCTTGCGGCGGTCGACGCCAATCGAAACCGCCCGATGCTGGAGGTCACGCTTGCCGATTTTCCCCTGCCCGCCCTGTCGGCGCGTCTTCGATCACTGGCGGCAAACGTTGATCGCGGCGCGGGCCTGGCCTTGATCCGCGGCCTGCCCATCGGAGACATGGATGAGGACGCCGCCGCATTGGCGCTTTGGGGGATGGGCCAGCACGTCGGCCGGCCGCAATTCCAGGATGCGTCGCGGGCCCTGCTCCACCATGTCCGCGATACCGGTGGCGACTGGCTAGCGGACCCGGGGCGCCGCGTCTATGAAACCAACGCCGAACAGGTGTTTCACAATGACGGCGGCGATCTGGTCATGCTGTTGTGCCGGCGGGCCGCAAAGCGCGGCGGCACCAGCCGCATGGTCAGCGCCGTGACGCTGTTCAATGAAGTTCTTAAACGTGACCCCGATCTGGCCCGGGTACTGCAAGAGCCCTTCGCCTTCGATGCCCGCAACCAACAACTGCCGGGCCGTCCGGCTGTCCAGCGCGTGCCGATCTTCATCTGGCACGCGGGCCGCATGAATGTTTTGCATAAGCGCCATTACATCGAAACGGCCCTGCGGTTCGATGACGTACCGGCGCTCACGGATGCGCAGGTGGCGGCCCTCGATCTGGTCGACCAACTTTGCGACGACCCGGAAATTCAGTTGGCCTTCGAGTTGTCGCCGGGCGACATCCAGATGGCCTGTAATTTCACCATCCTGCACGCACGCGATTCCTTTGAAGACCACGACGAGCCGGAGAAGAAGCGTCACATGTTGCGCCTGTGGCTGGGTCTTGCGGACGGACGCCCGCTACCGGAGACCTACCGGGAGACGAGGGAATTCGGTCCCTTGTTTGAGATTGAAGGGCGGGCGTCTAGCCCTGGTTAAGACCCAGTTCGCGCTGCAGCTTCTTGGTCAAATTCAACGACACAAGGCGGTATGATTCCGCCAGATGATCCTTCAGGTCCGCGTCGGACAATCCCGGTTCCGCGTACTGTTGTATCCATTTCATGCCGCGTGACGCCAGGTAGGGTGCCGGGCGCAACCCCGGTTGTTCGCGCAAGACCTCATAGGCGATGTCGGAGACCTTGAAGGTGATCCCCGCATACTCCCCTTCGCCCCAGCCGCCGATGGCGAATACCTTACCGCCGACCTTCCACACGTGCGAACCACCCCATTGGACGACGTGGGTGGTGTGGGGGAGTGTTTCGCAATAGGCATTAAAGGCTTCGTAGTTCATGGGCGTGAAATTAACGCATTTCGCCGGGCGTACCCAGAGTCTTGATATTGCCCCTCAGTCGCCGGGCGCTCACTCCGTTCGCTTGGCTTTCGGGCCTCTCGGCCCGGCGCTCAATCGCGCCAGGCTCTTCGCTGCGCTCATCGAACGGAGGTCGAGGATTGGCAGACAACTTGCCAGCATTTTAACTTCCAGCCAACGGGCCTCCGGCCCGTAAGACGTGCCCATGCCAATGATAATGGAATTGCACAACATGCCGACGCCGGCATGAAGCGTCGGTCGGGCCGACAGGCCCGAAGGCAGCACGCACCATCGAAAGCAATTCCTGGCGCCAACCCTTGACCTCCGTTCGGCGCGCTTGCGCGGCGCCTAGCGCGACTGAGCGCCGGCGCGAGAGCGCCGAAAGCCAAGCGAACGGAGTGAGCGCCCGGCGCCTGAGGGGCAAAATATAAACTGAGCGAAGCGAACGATCAGCATTTGACCCGTTGCCCATTCCCGCTAACATCGCCCTGCCATTCAACACCCACGGAGCCCCGCATCATGAAAGCCGTCGTATTTCACGGAGACCGAAAACTTGAACTGATGGATTTTCCCGACCCCACGCCAGGCCCAGGCGAAGTTGTGCTGGAAATCAAGGCGTCGGGCATGTGCGGGTCGGACTTGAAATTCTACCGCGCGGTCGGCGGTGCGTCTTCGCTGGGGCTGGGCACCCTGGACGGGCCGGTCATCGGGGGTCATGAACCGTGCGGCATCGTCGCCGAAGTTGGCGCGGGCGTTGATCCGGCGCAAGCCACCGTCGGCGACCGGGTCATGGATCATCACTATTCCGGATGCGGTGTGTGCAAGCACTGCCGCGGCGGCTGGTCACAGCTTTGCCTGGACGGCGTCACCGTCTACGGCGCCACCGGTCATGGGGCGCATGCCAAATATATGAAGGTTCCGGCCCACACCTTGGTGAAACTGCACGACGATCTGTCCTTCAAGACGGGTGCCGCCATATCCTGCGGCACGGGCACCGCCTTCGGCGCCCTGAAGCGTATTGATCTGGCCGGCGACGACACCATTGCGATTTTCGGCCAAGGTCCGGTCGGCCTCAGCGCGACGCAGTTGGCCAAGGCCATGGGCGCCCGGGTCATTGCCTTGGACATCAGCGCCGAACGCCGCCAACTGGCCCGCGACTTCGGCGCCGATGAGGTCGTCGACCCCATGAACAACGATGTGGTTTCGGCCATCAAGGACCTGACCCATGGCGAAGGCGCGCACAAGTCCATCGATTGCAGCTCGAATTCCGAGGCCCGCGCCCAGGCCGTGCAATGTGTCCGCACCTGGGGCACGGCGTGTTATGTGGGCGAAGGCGGTGACGTCAATCTGGACGTCTCCAATGACCTGCTGCGCCGGCAGGTAACACTGGTGGGATCGTGGACGTTTTCCAAGAACGGCCAGGCCGATTGCGCCGACTTCATCGCCGAACGCAAGATCGACGTGGACGCCCTGTTCACCCACGAGTTCAAGCTCGACGACGCCGTCGCCGCCTACGAACTGTTCGACCAGCAAACCACCGGCAAGGGCGTGTTTCTCATGTAGCGGCGGCACGAAGGTCCGCACCAAGACAAACGAGAAGGAAGCCCCGTGAAGATCAAGGACAAAATATGTGTGGTTACCGGCGCCGCCGGCGGCATCGGTGCGGCCCTGGCCCGGCGGTTCGCCGCCGAAGGCGCGAAAGGCATTGTCGCCGCAGACGTGCAGGAGGATTTGGTTGGCGGTGTCGCGGCGGAGATCGGCGGTACGGCCTTTGCCGGCGATATGACGTCGGAGGCGGATATCCAGGCGCTGATCACGCTGGCCGAAGAAACCTATGGGCCGATCGACGTATTTTGTTCGAACGCCGGGATCATCCGGCTGGGCTCCGAACAGGCGCCGAATGACGAATGGCAGTTGTGCTGGGATCTGCACCTGATGGCGCATGTTTACGCGGCCCGCGCCCTGGCGCCGAAGATGGCCGAACGCGGCAATGGCTATCTGGTCAACACGGCATCGGCCGCGGGGCTCTTAAGCCACGTCAATTCCGCCACCTACACGGTCACCAAACACGCCGCCGTGGCCTTCGCCGAATGGCTGTCCATCGCCTATGGCGATCAGGGCGTGCGGGTCTCGGTGCTCTGTCCGCAGGCCGTCAAGACGCCGATGACCGAAGGCCGCGACCAGGGTGCGGCCAGTATCGACGGGATGATCACGGTCGAGCACCTCGCCGAGTGTGTCATCGGCAGCATGGACGCCGAGGAATTTCTGATCTCACCGCACGAGGAAGTCCTGGGCTACATGCGGCGCAAGACCGACGACTACGGCCGCTGGCTTCGCGGCATGCGCAAGTACAAGGCCATGTACCCAGAGGGCATTTGAGCCGTTCGTGAGACCGCAGGCTAGGACTGCCGCTTATCATTTTCCCATAACACTACGGCATCGGCGGCGACGCCGGCAATCGCCATGATCCGACTTAGTTGAAATCAGTCGGAAACCGTTCGAAACATCCAACGGGCGCCTGATCGTATAGAAATTGATCTGCATGCACTCGAGGGCATTGAACTTTGCACGGGGGGACGGGTGATTATTAAAGACTGGCCGATGAATTTATAAGAGGAAACGATCATGACACCCGAGCAAATTGACCTGGTCCAGGCAACGTTCAAGGAAGTCGCCAAAATCAAGGAAGCGGCGGCGGAGATTTTTTTACGACCGCTTGTTCGAGCGCGACCCCTCGCTGCGCGCCTTGTTCACCGGTGACATGAAAGAACAGGGCCAAGTCCTGATGGCGATGATCGCGACCGCCGTCGGCGGCCTCAAGCGTCTCGACACCATTGTCCCGGCGGTGCAGGAACTGGGCATCCGCCACGCCGGATACGGGGTCACGGAAGACCACTACAACACCGTCGGCGCCGCCCTATTGTGAACCCTGGAACAGGGATTGGGTGAGGCGTTTACGGATGAAGTTTCCGACGCCTGGGCCGCAGCTTATGGCGTTCTTGCGGCAACCATGATTGAGGCCGCGAAAAACGCCGGTAAACCCGCCACAACCAAGCCGGACAAGCCAAAAAATGGCGCGAATTCATCCCTGACAACGACGGAGACCGAGGCCGCCAAAACAGACAATTCCGAGGAAGGGCCGTCCGTTCCGGCGCTACCGACCGACTATCTTGTGTCGTCGCATCTTGGTGAAAACCTCAATCAATTTGTGACCTTCTTTATCGATCAACAAATTTTCGGGATCTCGATCATGGATATTCAGGACATCCTGACACCCGGCGGAATCACCGCAATTCCCTTGGCCCCGGCCCAGGTTAAAGGTGCAATCAACCTTCGCGGCCGCATTGTCACCGTCATTGACGTGCGGGTTTGTCTGGGTATGCCGCCATATGGCGACGGCACCAATACGGGCATCGGCGTGACCGTCGAATATGACCACGAACTCTACACGCTTTTGGTCGACAGGATCGGCGATGTAATGGGGTTTCCCGATGAGATTTTTGAACCCAACGTGTCGACGCTGAACCCGAAATGGCAAAAATTCAGCCACGGCATTCACCGCCTGGAAAACCATTTCCTTGTCGGTCTCGATGCGCCGTCTCTGCTGGAACAATAGCGCCGCCGGACAGGAACAAGCGCTGCCGAACTTCATCACGGCGATGATTATGCTTTAGCGGCACCTATAAGGCCGTTCATGAGCGGTCTTCGCTGATTGTATCGAGTTCAATCATATGCGCCAAACCGCGGGCCGGGTAAGCGCCGCGGTGGCCTCATGGCGTCTCCCCTTCCAACGGAAAAACCATGGTCACCGACGTTCCCGATCCCGGTGTGCTGGTAATGTCCAATGTGCCGTCGTGGTTTTCGATCAGTGACTTGGTGATCGCCAATCCAAGCCCCCATCCCTCGACGGTTTTGTGCGGATCGCGCTCTCCCCTGGAAAACGGTTCCGTAATGTCGGCCAATTTATCTTGCGAAATGCCGATGCCGGTGTCGTCAATTCGAATGGTGACCGCCTTTTCGGTTGCCCCGGCCGAGATCTCGATTTTGCCGCCGGCCGGCGTAAACTTGAGCGAATTGGACAGCACGTTGAGGAGGATTTGCCGGATCGCGCGCTCATCGGCATAGAGGCGCACGTCCGAGCCCGCGGGCAACACGACCAAGTCGACGTGTGATGCCCGAGCCGCATTGGTGACAATATTCACGCTTTCAGAAATAATCTCCGCAATATCGATCATCTCCTTGGTCAATGCGCGCCGACCGGCCTCAATGGTTGAAATATCGAGAATATTGTCGATCAGGGACAACAGGTGTTCACCGCTGAAGCGGATATCGTTGGCGTATTCCTGATATTTGGCATTGCCGATCGATCCCAGATATTGGCGGCTGATGATATCGGCAAAACCGATAATCGCATTCAACGGCGTGCGCAGTTCGTGGCTCATGGTCGCCAGAAATTGCGATTTGGCCGAGTTGGCGCTTTCGGCCTGTTCGCGGGCCTTGTCCAATTCCTCCTCGAATTTCTTGCGTTCCGTGATGTCCTGAAACGTCCCACGCAACATCACCGGCTGCCCATCGCCGAAGACGGCCTCCCCGATGGCTCGGACCGACTTTGTTTTTCCTGTGGCCGTAATCAGGGAAAGTTCCAGATCCCAGGGCGTTCCGTCTTTCAGCCCGGCTTCGACTGCCGCTGTTATGATGGGCCGGTCGTCAGGCGCATAGAAGTTTATGGCTTCTTCAACATTCGGCACAAAATCAGGCGCGACTTCGTGGATGCGATAGGTTTCCGTACTCCAGATCAGTTCCATTGTCGGCAGGTCAACCTGCCATCCGCCGGTGGCGCTCAGGCGCTCAACGTCTTCCAGCAGCCGGCTTTCGCGCATGCGGGCGCGTTCGCTCTCCCTCAGCCTTCTGCCTTGTTCCGTCAGTTGCCGGTTTTTACCGGTCAGTATCCAAAGATAGGCCAGCAAGCTGATCGCCAGCAAAATACTTAAAACGACGATGGCGCCGAGAATGTACTGTCGGTATTGGCCGACCCAACTGATGCGCGGATTGATCAGCCGTGCCTTGGCGAAAATTTCATCTGGCAGTTTGACGCCCAGCAGTTCCAGTGTCCGGTCATTGAACAGATATTCGTTTGGGCTTTGTGTTATGGGCGCCAAATCGCCGACGGGCGTACCGTTCAAATAGGCGCTCAACAGCTTTGCCGCGGCTTTTCCCTGGGCAATGCCGCTTGTCACGTAGCCGCCCAGGACGCCATCAAACAGATAGACGTCCTCCATGCTGATAACCATCTTGCGATCCGGGTTCGCGATGCTCGATATGATCTCCTTCAAAGACAGAACTTCGTTGGCCTTGTTCCGAACCGCCCCCAGCGTCGTCAAAATGACGGGCTGATTGGGATGTTGCGCCAAACCGTCCAAGATCGCTTCGATTTTGGTATTCGCGATGAACGCGATCTTCGGGGCGTTGCCTTCCGACAGCTCCTTTTTTAGCTCAACCTCGATGGCCCGATAGGTCGCCGAGCCGTCGCCAACGACAACGATTTCGTCGACATCACCCAGGAACTGGCGCAGCAGTTTCAAATTTGGTTGAATTTCCTTCTTTTCAAAGACACCGGTGACGTTCGACTTATCGATCCGGTCCAATTGGCCATAGTCATTGACGCCGGAGAAGAAAATAGGAACCCCCGGAAACAGGGATTGCAGCTGTTTGAGGGCGAAATTCAAGCCATTGTCGTCGGTCACGTAAATCGCGTCCGGAGAATAGCCGGCATATTTCACCCGCAGAAAATCCAGGAACCGATTCGCATATTCATCGTTCATGGTCTTGCGCTTGGTATCCAGAAACTCGGTTTTGATCTCCGCGGGAATGGGCGTTAACTGCGTGAGGGCATCGACGAAGCCCTGATGCTGACCGGCGGTCCATGGGTATTGCTGGCTGTAGGCATGCACGGCCAGAATTTTCGCCGGCTTCGCCTCCGGATGATCGGCTTTCGCCGGCCACCAAGGACCGACGGCAAGCACGAGACACATGGTCAGGGCAAAAACGGCCTGGACACCGTTCGTCGATCTTTTTCGCATCACTCAATCTAAGTCATTTTCAGAAATGATGGAAAGTTTTCCTCGTGCCACCCGAACGGCATCATCAGGGTTAACGACCGTTAACCAATTTTGTTCACCGAAAAGTAACCCGATCCTTTCATAGTTATGGATGGAGATAAGCGGCAACAGCCGTGGCCCCGGCAAATGAGGCCAATCCACGCCTGGAACGGAGATGGGAACAAAAAAATGAACGCCATTCGGAAGGTTGCTGAACTGATCCGCGACGACATGGCCAACCCGGCTGGTTTCGTCGGCCCCACGGACGCCCGCGTTGTTGTTTATCGCAACGATGCACAGCCGCAACGTATTCGCCCCGGAGACCCGGTCTTCGTCGGCGACGTATTAGAATCTGATACATCCAGCGCCGTCAATGTCACCGTTCTCGGCATGACCACCCTCTCCGTCGGCGGCAACGGCCGCATGGTCGTCACCGAAGCCCGGGAAACCGATTGAACGGCGCCGGTCCGATCGCTCAGACCGCATCACCTAATCGATCACAAGATTAAACGAGCGCGCGCAACTTTTCCTCGGCGCGCCTCAGTTCCTTGGGACCGCCGAAGGCAGCGATAACCGTCCAAAACCCCATCAGTGACCGGCGCAGGAACGCCCGTTCAGAAACCGACCCCACAAGCCAGCTGAAAAACGCACCGTTATGGCAATCCAGAATTTGCTGGGCCAGGGCTTCGGGATTGCAATCCGGTTTCAGTTGGCCGTTGCGCATGGCCGATTTCATCACCGCCGTCTGCATGCGGAACGGCGTGCCGTTCGTTTTTTCGATAATCGTGCCCGCCGACTGGTTCGCCTGCTCGCGAAAAATCGCCCGCGATACGGCGGGATCCTTGGTTCGGATTTTGACTTGCAGACGGATCGAAGCCTCCGTCCGCAAGACCGGGTCCGGCTGGTCCAATTTCTGCATCTCCGCCAGGTATTCGTTGAGGCGTTCTTCCAAAAGGGCGCCGATCAGCTGTTCCCGTTTGCCGATCAGGTTGTAGACCGTTGTCGTCGCGACATTTGCCTTGCGGGCGATCCGGTCGGCGGAGACGTCCTGGCTGTCCATCTCGCGGAACAACGTGCGCGCGGCGTCCAAGATGGCCGCCCGGCGCCGGCCTTTGTTGACCTCGCGAAGCGAAGCCGCGGGTTGGACGGCCGTCATGCGTCCACGTCCGCCGGCCAGACATCTTCAAGCACGCGAAAGGCACTCGCGGCGACGGGCCATCCGGCATAGTGGGCGGCATGCGTGATCATCGCCTCGATCTTGAGACGCTCGACGCCCAGGTTCTTGGCGCCGCGAAAATGGATGCGCTGCTCGGCCTCCCGGTTAAGGGCAACCAGCATGGTACAAGTAATCAGCGAACGCTCCTGCAGGCTCAACTCCTCACCTTGCCAGACGTCCCCGAACAGATGTTCCAGCGTATATCCCGTGAAGATTTTCGGCAGGCGAACGCCCGGCGGGCTGCCGTCCAACAGCTTGCGGGCCAATGCCTTGCCTTTTTCGCGACGATCGTTGTTGTCAGCCATGTCTTGAACCTCCGAATTTTATCCGCACGGGTAAGCTCCTGAGTCCCAGCAGCCGGTTGTTGGCGACCCAATCGGCGCGGTCCGTCATCTCGATCTCAGACGTCCGCGCCAGCAACGTCGAAAATCCGATCTGCAATTCCATGCGGGCCAGGGCGGCGCCCAGACAGACATGCGCGCCGAAACCGAACCCGACATGTTTGTTCGGGGTGCGGGCGATATCGAAGCGGAACGGGTCGGTGAACACGTCCTCGTCCCGGTTCGCCGACGGTTCCCAGACCGTCACCTTGTCACCGGCCTTGAAAGCGCGCCCGCCAAATTCAACGTCCCGGGTGACCGTGCGCCGCTTATAGATGGATGGACTGGACCACCGGACCATTTCCTCCGCCGCACTTTTCATCAGACCGGAGTCACGGCGCAACGCCTGCACCTGATCCGGATATTCCAGAAGCGCCTTCAGGCCGATCCCGAAGGTGCTGCGTGTTGTTTCCGACCCGGCCAGAAACAGCACCAGAAAGAAACTCCGGAGTTCACTGCCTGTCAGTTGCCGGTCGTCCTCCTCGGCCAATTTGGCGTGAACGATCGTCGACAAGATATCGTCGGTCGGCCGGCGGCGTTTCTCGGCAATCAGGTCGCGCGCGTATTCCTTGATCTTGATGGCATATTCGCCCGATAGGATCGTATCGGATTTGATCTCCAGACCCGTTTCGACCCAATCGCAAAGTTCCTTCCGGTCCTGATGCGGCACGCCCAGGATGAGGCAGATCGCCTGCAGAGGCAGTTCACGGGCAAAGGCGTGAACAAAGTCGAACGCTTCGCCGTCCGGCCAGGCGTCGATCAGGCCGTGCGTGAGATCGGTCAGTTGGTCTTCCAGTTTGGCCATCGATCGCGTCGTGAATCCCTTGTTGACGAGACTTCGCAGGGTTCGGTGATAGGGCGCATCCGTGAAGTTCAATTGCTTGCCGGCGACACGCTCATCCTTCAGCGTCGTGCCGCCGGCGGTACGCTCGCCGCCCTTGTCGGATGAAAACACCTGGGCGTTGCGAAAGACTTCCATGACGCCGTCATAGCGGCTGACGACCCAAAATCCGTCGCCATCCGGCGTCTTGTCGGTGGGCGCGTGCCAATGCACGGGATCATGTTCGCGCAGCCAGCGGAAGACCTCGTGCGGGAACCCGTCGGCATAACTGTCGTGGTCCGAAAGGTCGATCATCGGCGTACTCAACCGCCGCTCTCCTTTTCCGGCACCGCCACCTCGGCGCCGGCATCCGCCTCAAGCGCCTTCTGGGTGGCGTAAAACACCTCATCGCCAAGCCCCATGTCGATGGCCTGGTCGTAAACCGCCAACGCCGCTTCGGTGGTCGGCATGGGCACCCCCAGGGCTTTTGCCGACTGCACCGCGACGGCCAGGTCCTTCTTGGCAATCCCAAGTTTGAAGATTGGATTGTCGAAACGCCGGCTCAAGACGAAGTGTCCGTGCCCCGTGCACGGCGCGGCGGAACTCTTCTTGATGATCCGCATGAGCGTGGTTGCGTCGAGCCCGGCTTTCGAAGCCATGACGAAAGCTTCCTGAACGGTGACCGTGCTGGCCAGGACAATCAAATTGTTGGCCAGCTTGGCAATGGTGCCCATGCCCGTCGCGCCGACGTGGAAAATGTGCGGGGCGAACAGATCCAACACCGGCCGCGCCAAGTCCAGGGCCGCCGCATCTCCGCCGACCATCACGGCCAGGGTCTTCTTGCGCACGCCGACGGCGCCGCCGGAAACAGGGGCATCAAGGAAGTGAACGCCCTTCTCCGCTGCGGCGGCGGCAAGGTTCACCACCATTTCGTGACTGTTTGTGGAAAGATCGACGATGACGTCACCTTCAATCATCGAACCGAGCAGGCCACTTGCCCCGACGAGGACCGCCTCCACGTCCGCCGGTCCCGGCAACGAAAGGAACACGACCTGGCATTTCCGGCCGACTTCATCGAGCGAGCCGGCGGCGGCGGCGCCGGCGGCCGTCAGTTCCCCAACAACTTGCGGATTGGTGTCCCGAACCACTAGGGAAATGCCGGCGTCGATAATATGTTCCGCCATCGGCATGCCCATGGTGCCAATGCCGACAAAGCCATAGCAATCCGACCGCGCGCCCATCATCTTTTCCAATCAGTAAACTTGAAGACCACTACAACTTATAGAGCACTATAAGTTTGTCAAATGGCCGCGGACCCATCGCGGTGGTCGGTGCCGCCGATCCGTCCTGCGCCCATATCCCGTCGGAACGTGAAACAGCGTTGGCTTGTCCGTGAACATGGCACGCCGTAGAACACCGTTTCGGGAAATTGCGGCGAAATTGCGTGAACACATGACAACCTCAGCGGCTCCAACGGCGGAAGCGGCAGACCGCCCGCCCATCGGCGGACGCCGCTGGGCATTGCTGGGCATCGCCGTCGCGACCTCCACGCTATACGCCATGACGCTTCTGGTGGTCAGCGTTATCTTGCCGCAAATTCAAGGCAGCCTGTCGGCCTCGCCCGACCAAATTTCCTGGACCATGACCTACAACATCCTGGCGACCGCCATCGTCACGCCCATATCCGGCTGGTTGAGCGGCCGCTTCGGGACCCGCCGGGTATTATTGTTCTGTATGTTCGGCTTCGGCTTTTCCAGTTTGGCCTGCGGTCTCGCCACGTCATTGGAAGGGCTCGTGATATTCCGCATTTTGCAGGGGGCATTGGGGGCGCCGCTGGTGCCCTTGCCGCAAGCTGTTGTCCTTGGTTCCTTCCCCAAGTCACAACATCCCATGGCGACGTCCATCTTCGGCATGGGAGTGGTCATTGGCCCGATCCTCGGCCCTGTCTACGGCGGATATCTTGCCGAGGTTTACGATTGGCGTTTTGTCTTTTTTATGATTTTTCCCATGACCGTCGCCGTTTGGATAGGTCTTTGGACGTTGATACCGAAGGACCAAAAACGCTCGCGCATCCGCTTTACCTGGTTCGGGTTCATGGCGCTGTCGACGGCGCTCACCTGCCTGCAACTGGTCCTTGACCGGGGCCAACGGCTCGATTGGCTTGATTCCATTGAGATTACGGCGGAAATCGCCCTCGGACTTTTTGCACTGGGTATATTCATCGCCCACAGCCTGCTGGCCCGCAATCCGTTGCTGAATTTTCAGCACCTGACCAATTCAAACTATGCGCTGGGCCTCATTATCGTCACCGTCTACGGGATGCTGAACTTCACGCCCATGGTGATGCTGCCGCCTCTGCTCAAGGGCCTGGGCGGTTATCCGGAATCGATCATCGGCATGTTGATCGCGTCGCGCGGCGGCGGTGCCCTGTTCGGGTTTTTCATCGCCGGCTGGATCGCGCGGTATGATCCGCGGATCGGCATGACATTCGGATTTATTCTGCAGGCCTGGTCCGGATGGCTCATGTGGGGGTTCACGGCAGACGTTGCGGCCATCGACGTCATGGTGACCAGCGTCATTCAGGGAATTTGCGTCGGTGTCATCTGGGTGCCATTGACCGTTTCCACATTTTCACGCGTCGACACGGCGTATTTTTCCGAAACGTCAGCCGTCTATCACCTGCTCCGCAACTTGGGAAGTTCCATCTTCATATCGCTCAGTGTGACCACCGTGATCAGAACCCAGACCATAAATTACGGTCACTTGCGCGAATTCATCACGCCTTTTAACGAAACCTTCCTGAATTTCAGCGCGGTCACCGGCATGGACCTGAGCAAGGTCAGTGATTTGGCCCGCCTGAACGCCATGGTCACCGATCAGGCGGAGATGGTTGGGTTCCTGAATGCTTTCGGACTGTACACGTTTGCCTGTCTCGCCGTGCTCCCCATCGTTTGGATGATCAAGCCGCCGCCAAGAACGGCCTAGCGCTCGGCGTCGATCAACGGATCGCGGGCCAAGATGCCGGCCTCATAGAGCCCGACAATCTCTTCATCCCCGAACCCTAGCACGCCCTTCAGCACGTCCTCGTTGTGCTCACCCAACAGCGCCGCTTTCGGATCCGGGTCTTCTTCCCAGGCCGAAAACCTGGCCGGCAGCCCGGGGATGGCGAAATCACCGATGAAGGGGTCCGACACGGGCCGGACCGTGCGCCGCGCGACCAGATGCGGATGCGCCATGGCCTCGTCCAGGCTCAACACCGGGGCACAGGGAACGCGTTCGCGTTGCAGGACTTCCAAGGCGGCCGTCTGGGTTCCAAGTTCG
>CAZQPC010000011.1:0-31783 GCA_964595005.1 uncultured Magnetovibrio sp. | reverse complement strand
GTCTCTTGCACGCGGATCCAGAGATCTGCTGACCAAGCTGTCCGCGGCAATTCCCCAGGAGCTACGTCCGATTATTCTGGATGCGCGGCTAAGGACCGTGTCTTCCCGGCCAAAGGTACGTGAGCGATTTGACGGGGCGATCCTACGGCTTACCATCCGCGAACGGTTGAAGCTTCACATTGTCTACCAAGACCAAAACGGTACCATTTCCGAGCGGGTAATCTGGCCGCTTTTCATCGCCTACTTGGACGATATTCGCATCGTCGTCGCCTGGTGCGAAACAAGGGACGACTACCGGCATTTTAGGACCGATAGAATTCAGTCCCTGGAAAGACGGCATGACAAATATCCCGCCCGGCGTGCGCACCTGATAAAGGTTTGGGAAGAACTTCGGGCGAAAGAATACACGCGCCACTGAAACAGGGCGGACGATGGCCGCGAGACGCAGAAAACCAACACTAATGGCTCAGCGCGGGCGTTGCACCCTATCGGGTTAATGGACCCTGAGCCGGGAAGCTTCTAAACCAAAGCGGACATCGTTCCGTTCCACGATTGACCACGGTCGTGCGTGCCTAAATTTTTCAGTTGCCCCGGTGATCTGATTGTCTTCAGACGAATTCGAAGGCCTGTCCGAATCGGATAAATATCTGAAAACGGACGACGGGTCGCGACGCCCCCGGTTGAGGTAACCGAGGCGCGGATGAACTGCGCCGTTGCCGATTGGGATGGAGCGGTGTAAAAGCGGGCGCGGACCCCATGGGCGCGCTCTAAGGTGCAGACATATAACGTTTTTTGACGATCTTTCATGACCGATATGGAAACCGCCAGCCCCGAAATTTCCGTCGTCGTGCCCGTTAAGGACGAGGCCGACAATCTGGCGCCGTTGATCAATGAAATCGGCGCCAGCCTGACGGGTGCGGGCATTGCCCATGAGATCGTTTATGTGGACGACGGCTCAACCGACGCCACGCCGGATATCCTGCGCCGTCTGATGAGCGACCTGCCGGCCGTGCGGGCCGTCCGTCACCACGTCTGTTGCGGCCAAAGTGCCGCCATTGCGACGGGTGTGAGCCATGCGTCGGCGCCGTTGATCGCCACGCTGGACGGCGACGGGCAGAACGACCCGGCTGATATTCCGGCCCTGCTTAACCGCTACCGCGAGGCAGCCGAAGGCGGCCTGGTGATGATCGCCGGACACCGGACGAAACGCCGGGACACGGCCTTGAAGCGCCTGTCGTCGCGCATCGCCAACGGCATCCGCGGCGGATTGCTGAAAGACGCCACCGCGGACACGGGCTGCGGGTTGAAGGTGTTTTCGCGCGACGGGTTTCTGGCCCTGCCGCGGTTCGATCACATGCACCGGTTTCTGCCGGCGCTGATCATCCGGGCCGGCGGGCGGGTGATTTCCGTGCCGGTCAACCACCGGCCCCGGGAACGCGGGGCGTCGAAGTACGGTGTCTGGAACCGGCTCTGGGTCGGCATCATCGATCTGTTCGGCGTCATGTGGCTGGCGCGCCGCGCCGTGCGCCCGGACGTCGAACCTTTGGAGCCGCCTGGGTGATGAGTTGGCGCGCATTGTTCAAGGGCCTGGCCATGTTGGCCGTGTTGGCCGGTATCGGGTTTCTGCTGAAGACAACGCCGTTCGGATCGTTTTTCGAAACCGACGCCATCGACGCGCTGGTCAAGGGCCAGGGCTGGCGCGGCGAAGCCCTGTTTGTCGCCGCCGGCGCGATCCTGACGGCGGTCGGTTTCTCACGCCAGGCCGTGGCTTTCATGGGTGGTTACGCTTTTGGCCTGGCCTACGGCACCGGCCTCTCGGTGGTTGGTGCGGCATTCGGGTGCACGTTGACCTTCTGTTATGCGCGCTTCTTCGGGCGCGATGTCATCGCGCAAAAATTCTCCGACAAAATCCGCCGTGTCGATGCCTTCCTCAGCGATCATCCGTTTACAATGACCCTGTTGATCCGGTGCCTGCCGGTCGGCAGCAACCTTTTGACCAATCTTGCCGCCGGCGTCAGCAAAGTCTCCGGCATCGTCTTCGTGGCCGCTTCGGCGATCGGATACATCCCGCAAATGCTGATCTTCGCGCTGGTCGGCAGCGGCGTTCATCTTGACACGGGCTATGGCATTGGACTGAGTGTGATCTTGTTCGTTGTTTCCGGACTTCTTGGTGTGCATCTCTATCGTAAGCATCGGCATGGCAGGCGCCTGGGTGATGACGTCGACCGGGATCTTGGTAACGGCAATGGCAATGGCGATGGGGTTGAGCCGGCCAAGGCCGCGGATCAAAATTGATCCGGCATGCTCGGCGTAAAAAGGAACCGACGCATCTCATGGCATTGACCTTCCGCCCGCCATTGGTCTGGATTGCCCTGTGGGCGGCCGTGGTCGGTGTCGGTTTGGCCGTCCGTCCGCCGCTGCCCGTTGATGAAACCCGCTATCTGGCGGTCGCCTGGGATATGTGGCTGGAAGGCCAATATCTGGTGCCGCATCTGAACGGCGAACCCTACAGCCACAAACCGCCGCTGTTGTTTTGGCTGATGACGGCCGGCTGGCATGTCTTCGGCGTCAATGATTGGTGGCCGCGTCTGGTGGCGCCGCTTTTTGGACTGGGCAGTCTGTTCCTGACCGCCCGATTGGCACATATCCTGTGGCCCGATCGGCCGGATATCCCCGAAACGGCGCCGCTGCTGGTGCTCGGCAGTTTATTCTGGGCGGTGTTCACGACCTTGACCATGTTCGACATGATGCTCGCCTTTTTCACCCTGGCAGCACTTATTGCCCTGGTCATGGCGGGCCGCACGGGCCGGTGGCGGGGGTTCGTGGCCGCCGGCATCGCCATTGGGCTCGGCGTTCTGGCCAAGGGACCGGCGGTCCTGTTGCATTTCCTGCCCGTCGCCCTCAGCGCGCCCCTGTGGTTGCCGTATCTGAGCGGCCGCGACGGGACGCAGATCCGGTCTTGGAGGCGATGGTTTTCAGGTGTCGCGGCGGCGCTCGGCATTGCCGTGATGATCGGGTTGGCGTGGGCTGTTCCGGCGGCGACGGCTGGCGGTGAAGCCTACCGCGATGCCATCTTCTGGGGGCAGTCGGCGGGCCGCATCGTCAAATCCTTCGCCCACGGGCGGCCGTTTTGGTGGTACGCGGCGGTGATCCCCGTGCTGGTCCTGCCCTGGCTGCTCTGGCCGCCGCTTTGGCGCGGCTTTCGGCGCCTGGGCGGTACCATGCCGGACGGCGGGGTGCGGCTCTGCTTGATATGGATCGGCACGGCGTTCCTTGTGTTTTCCGCGGTCAGCGGCAAGCAACTGCACTATCTGTTGCCGGAGTTTCCGGCCCTGGCCTTGCTGGCCGGGTATGTGCTGGCCGGCGACCCCGAAACCCGGCCCTACGACGCCTGGCTGCCGGGCGGGTTTCTTGTCATCGCCGGTCTTTTGATGTTTGCCGCACCGTTTCTGCCGATTCCTGGCCGGGCCGGAGAAATGGCCGCCGAAATCCACGCCGGATGGGGTTCGGTCATCATCGCGGCGGGAATTTTTGCCGGCATCGCGCGGGTCCCGTTGCTGGGAATTTGCGTTGCCGCCGTCGGCACGGTGATCGCCATCTACCTGGCGTTCTCGCCAATCCTTGCGGCCCAATATGATCTGGCACCCATCGCCAAGCAGATCAGGGCCTATGAGGCGGCCGGCAAGCGTACGGCAAACTTCGGCAAATACCATGGGCAGTACCACTTCTTGGGCCGTTTGCGCCTTCCCGTGCCTGAGATCGGCCAGCGGGCCGACGATGAGGCGGCTTTCCTGGCGGCTCATCCGGACGGTTATGTGGTTGCCTATTACCGCAACGTGCCGGACAAGGCCCAACCGCTTTTCACCTTTCCTTTCCGCAAGCTCACAGCGGTAATTTGGCCGGCTCAGACGCTCATCGACCATCCTGGCCTCGGCGATCGGCAATAATTTGCAAAAATGTTGGCAGCCTGCCTTGACAGTTGACGCGTAGGGGCATACATCCCTGGCACTCATCAAGGGAGAGTGCTAACAGCCCTTGTTAGTGTGTTGAGTTTCATAAGCTTTTAAGGAGGTAGTGACGATGAAGTTTCGTCCGCTGCATGACCGCGTTCTTGTTGAGCGCGTAGAGCAGGAAGAAAAAACCGCGGGCGGCATTATTTTGCCGGACACCGCACAGGAAAAGCCCATGGAGGGCAAGGTCAAGGCCGTCGGTGGCGGCGCCAAAAGCGAAGACGGCACGGTGACGCCGCTCGACGTCAAAAAAGGTGACCTCATCCTCTTTGGGAAATGGTCGGGAACGGAAATCAAGGTTGACGGAAAAGATCTGTTGATCATGAAAGAATCCGACATCCTCGGCATTATCGAATAACGGAGATTTAGAACAATGGCTGCTAAGGAAGTCAAATTTTCAACGGACGCCCGAACGCGCATGCTGGCGGGGGTTGATTTGCTCGCCGATGCGGTGAAGGTGACGTTGGGCCCGAAAGGCCGCAACGTGGTGCTGGACAAAGCGTTCGGCGCACCGCGCATCACCAAGGACGGCGTTACCGTCGCCAAGGACATCGAACTTTCCGATAAGTTCGAAAACATGGGTGCCCAAATGGTCAAGGAAGTCGCTTCCCGGACCGCCGACGAAGCCGGTGACGGCACCACCACCGCCACCGTGTTGGCTCAGGCGATCGTCAAGGAAGGCTCGAAAGCCGTCGCCGCCGGCATGAACCCCATGGACCTGAAGCGTGGCGTCGATTCGGCCGTTACGGCCGTCGTCAACGCCATCGATAAAAGCTCGAAGCGGGTCAACACGTCGGGTGAAATCGCCCAGGTCGGCACCATTTCCGCCAACGGCGACGTTGAAGTTGGCGACATGATTGCCAAGGCCATGGAGCGGGTCGGCAACGAAGGCGTCATCACCGTCGAAGAAGCCAAGGGCTTGGACACGGAATTGGACGTCGTCGAAGGCATGCAGTTCGACCGGGGTTACACCTCGCCGTACTTCATTACCAACGCCGACAAGATGACCTGTGATCTGGAAAACCCCTTCATTCTCATTCACGAGAAGAAGCTTTCCGGTCTTCAGCCGCTGCTGCCGATCCTGGAACAGATTGTCCAGTCCGGCCGTCCTTTGCTGATCATCGCCGAAGACATCGAAGGCGAAGCCCTGGCCACCTTGGTGGTCAACAAGCTGCGCGGCGGCATGAGAGTGTCCGCCGTCAAGGCACCGGGCTTCGGCGACCGTCGGAAAGCCATGCTGGAAGACATCGCCATCCTGACCGACGGCCAGGTGATCTCGGAAGACTTGGGCATCAAGCTCGAAAACGTCACCATGGACATGATGGGCACCGCCAAGCGCGTCAACATCACCAAGGAAGAGACCACCATCGTCGAAGGTGCCGGCAAGAAGAAGGCCATCCAAGGCCGCTGCGGTCAAATCCGCGCCCAGGTCGAGGAAACCACGTCCGACTACGACCGCGAAAAGCTGCAGGAACGTCTGGCCAAGCTGGCCGGCGGTGTTGCTGTGATCCGCGTCGGCGGCGCCTCTGAAGTCGAAGTCAAGGAACGCAAGGACCGTGTCGACGACGCGCTGCATGCGACCCGCGCTGCGGTTGAAGAAGGCGTTGTTGCCGGTGGCGGCGCTGCGTTGCTTTACGGCGCCAAGGCCCTCGACAAGGTTGAGCCGGGCAACGATGACCAAAAAGTGGGCATCGATATCGTCCGCCGCGCACTGCAGACTCCGCTGCGTCAGATTGCCGAAAACGCGGGCCATGATGGCGCCGTGGTTGCCGGCAAACTGGGCGAGCAGAAGGACAAGGCCTTCGGCTTCGATGCGCAGAACTCCAAGTACACGGACATGTTCAAGGCCGGTATCATTGATCCGACCAAGGTTGTCCGTACGGCTCTTCAGGATGCCGCCTCGGTGGCCGGCCTGTTGATCACGACCGAAGCCATGGTCGCTGAGAAGCCTGAGAAGAAAGATCCCATGCCGGCGGCGCCGGACATGGGCGGCATGGGCGGCATGGGCTTCTAAGTCCCGCCGACATACCGTTAAGAGATCGGGGCCGCGTCCATGACGCGGCCCCTTTTTCTTGGCCAGTCTTGTGTCGGGGTTTATGGCGTGGAAAACTTGAATTGAGCTTGGTGGGGAGAAATCTGTATGTCCGCGCAGAAAATGCGCCTGCTGTTCCTGAATTTCGGCCATTTTACCGACCATCTGTTCATGCTGATCTTCGCCAAGGCGGCGGTCAGTGCCGGGCTGGCCTTCGGCATGGCGGCCGACGGTGCCTATGCGGAGATGATCCCCTATGGGGTGCCGTCTCTGATCCTGTTTGGCGCCTGCGCGCCTATCGCCGCGCATTTGGCCGACAAATGGAAGCGCAGTGCCATGATCACCGTTTTCTTCATCGGCATCGGCTTGGCCGCCATGGCCACCAGTTTCGCACAGAGCCCTTTGCAGATCGGTGTTGGGCTGGCCGTGCTCGGCATCTTCGCGGCTATTTATCATCCCGTCGGCATCGCCATGGTTGTCGAAGGCGGTGGTCGGGTCGGCTGGCGCCTCGGCATCAATGGCGTGTGGGGCAACATGGGGGTCGCGGCGGCGCCGCTGATCACCGGGTTCGTGCTGGCGTCCTACGACTGGCGGTTGGCTTTCCTTATCCCGGGTGTGATTTCCGTGGGCATCGGCATTGTTTATGGCCTTTTCGCCCGTTCCGGGCGCGCCCGGGCACCGGAAGCGACGGCCCGGGAGAAAGCCCATGTGGGGTTTGCGCCGGGATGGCAACGCGCGCTTCTGTCTGTCGCCTTGGTGACGACGGCCGGCGGGTTCGTCTTCGGGGCCATGACCTTCATCATTCCCAGAATGTTTGAGGTCCGCTTGGCGGGTGTCACAACGGACATTGCCGTGACCGGCACCTTGGCGGCGGTCGTCTATGCGGTGGCGGCATTTGCGCAGATGATTGTCGGCCGGGCCATCGACAATCGCCGGGTCAAACCGGTGTTGCTGTTCGTTGCCTTGGGCCAACCGGTGTTTATCGGCCTGATGGCCCTTCAGGTCGATTACGCCTTGTTTGGTGCGGCCATGCTGGCCATGGCATTCGTCTTTGGCCAGATTCCCATTTCCGATGCGGTGCTGTCGCGCTATGTCCCCGACGTTTGGCGGGCCAAGGTGTTGTCCGTGAAATTCCTGCTTAATTTGATGGTCGGGGCGCTGGCCCTATTGGCGGCGCGGACGGTGCTTGCCGACGGCGGCGGATTTCCCTCGGTGATGATCATGCTGGCCATGGCCGCGTGCTTTATCGTTCTCGCGGCATTCGTGCTGCCGGCCCGGTCCGGTGCCGAACTGGATGCCCTCAGCGATCCTCAGCCGGCGGAATAGGCGGTGGCATAAACCGGGTGCCGGCCAACAGCAGTCCACCGCGCAAATCCAGGCGCCACCAAACCGCGATGTTCAATGTGATGCCCGATATGGCGAAGGCCGCGGCCGTCGCCATGGCCGCCCCTTGAATGCCGTAGAGCGGGATGAGGCTGATATTGAGACCGGCGTTGATCGCGATATTGAAGCTCATCAAGGCGCTCTGCCATCCCGGCTGGCCGGCCTGCATGAGCATGAAATCAAGCGGCACGTAGGCGGCGTAGAGCGCCAGGCCGCCGGCCAGGACAATCAATACAGGATAAGCCCGGGCAACCAGCTGGTCGGGAAAAAAGGGCCCCAAATAGGGAAAGACCGCGACCGCGATGGTGGCGGTTACGACGAAAATGCCGAAGCTCATGAGCATGATTTTCCGCCCAAAGCGGGCCAATTCCGCGCGGTCAGCACCCTTAATGAGTCGGACGAGCACCGGATTGACCACCGTGCGGACAACCACCGGGACTTGATACAGCCCTTCGATGAACATGGCGGCGAAACTGTAAACGCCGACCGCCGCATCGCCGACGAACAGGGCCAGCATGAGGACATCGACGCGGACATAGGATTCCGCCAAAAACCCGTTCGGCAGCGCTTTGGTGCCGAAATCAAGGTGCCGGCGCAACCAGCGGCGCGTGCCCTCGGCGGTGCCGCGGCTTGCCTTCCAAGGTTTGACGACGCCGATCAGCGGCAAAATCAGCAGCGCCTCGGCAACCGTAAACGCGCCGCCCAGGACGTATCCCGGCCAATCCTTGAACGCGGCAACAACGACAAAACCGAGAATGATCAGCACCCGGACGCCCTGCGCGACGGCAAACGCCCGCATGCGCCGTTCGCCGTTCAATATACCCAAAAGAACCTTGTTGATGGAGAAGAAGAACAATCCCGGCGCCGCCAAGGCGATCCCTTGGCCGACCGGAACGCTGTCCGTGATCCGTCCGATCCACCCGCTGGCCACGAACACGACCAGCGCAACGCCGGCGCCGATCCCGGCGGCCAGCAGAACGGCGGTCCGCGCGATGGTCTCCCGGGCAATACCGTCACCGGCGTGTTCGGCGGTGTATTTCTGCGCCGAATCATGAATGCCGAAGACCGCCAGTTGCGCGGCAACGATGTAGATGGCGTAGATTTGATTGAAAACGCCAAGCGTCGAGACCCCGAAGCGAATGGCGATGAAGAAATTAAGGACAATGCCGGTGCCGGCCATCAGGGCGAAGGCGCCATAGTTCCAGGCGGTGTCGCCCAGAAGCTTGCCGTCCAGCCGGGCACCCTGATCCGCCATGGGATTCCCTAGTAGAGCTTCTTCGCCGTGTTGATACGGGTCAGCACCTCTTCGAGATTGATGCCGATCTGCTGAGCGAATTCGTAGAGTATACTCATCTCCGGTTCGTTGTCCTTGGCGACCAGGGCAAGCGCTTCATCACGGCCGATCAGGCCCTTCCGTATCTGTTGGCTGCGGAAGGTGTCAAATTCGGAAAACCCGGCCAGGGTATAGTAGATATAGTTGATGAACGTGGTGTAGCCATCACCGATGCGCCAGGTGTTGTCCGTGTGCGGCGCCGTCTCCCAACCGTATTCACCGATCAAGGTGCGATTGATCGTTCCTTCGTCCCAGGGCAGGTAGTGAAACAGATAAACGAAGTCGTCTTCGCTGATAAATGACGAACGAAACGACTGGACCGTATCGACCAGCGATTCGTTGAGATAGCGCGGGTTCAAGAGATACTGGGAAAGATAGAACAGCGCGATCTGCAGTTTGTTGCGCATGGTGAAGGCGAACAATCGCTGGCCGTGCATGTTTTCCCTGACGCCGGCAAAGCCGCCCTTGAAGTCCGTGCGCTCCAATTCATTGCCGGCACAGAAGATAACCAGCGGCAGGCCCAGTTCGTCGCGCAATTGCCGGCCGATGTCATAAAAGAACTTATCGCCGGCCATGAACAACGGCACCATGCCAAGATGCGGCCGCTTCGTCCAAGCCAGGATATTCTTGCGCATGTAGCGCCGCTTCGCCGGAATGTCCTCGGCGCGGAGGATGTGCTCAATTCCCAACTGACCCAGCATGCGCGCCTGATTGCGGCGCGCAATGCCGGTGACCATGCCCCAATCATAGGAATACGCAATGGGGTTCATGCGGAATTCATTTTTCAACAGGTGCAGCCCGTAGGAACTGTCGCGGCCGCCGGAAAAGGCGACGATGCAATCGGGGCTGCCGTCCTTGGAGCGGTGTTCGTCCAGGATGTCTTCAAGGGCCGGCTGGCCGGTCAGGTTCAGCGGTTGATAATTGCGGCAGTACTGGCACACGCCTTCGTCATCAAACTCGATAAACGGATAGGTGGCGGGCAGGATGCAACGGCTGCATCGCTGAATGTCATCGACCCGGCTGGACAGATCCGCGACGGCGATTTTCGCATCGGACGGCGGCGTGACAGGGGCCGCCGCGCCGGCCAATTCGACGTCGCCCAGGTCGAATATTTGCGGCGATGGGGCGTCGAAGGAAACGATGCAGCCTTGGCCCGCCATCAGTTGTTCGGCGGTATGTTGGTGAAACGGCAGTTCGTTGCGCCGCTGACGGAGGAAGGTATTGAGAATGTGCGCCTCCGAGGCAAACAGGAACAAGCCGCAATCGGCATGGACCCAATGCAGGGACCCAACATTGGTCGCCAGTCCAAGAACCGGTGCGTCATTGCGCAAAAACGCCACGGACGCGGCACCTTGGATTTCCTTGAAGGTCTCGGCGACACCCTGACCCAGGTTGCCCGACGCCGCCGTATGGCGGTCGATCAATTGGAACAGAACTTCCGAATCCGTTTCGTGATCTTGGTTCAATGACGGGTTTTGGCGCCACAGGTTTGCATCGTTGGTGACGATACCGTTGTGAATCCCGACACTGTGTTCCGTCAGAATGGGATGATTGTTTCCCGGCACGATCTCCGCCCCGTTGGTGACCATCCGGCAATGCCCGATCACCGCCAGGGGCGCCGTCAAGTTGCCGGCGTCATCGACGGATACGTCGCCCAAGGCACGCTTGAGGAAATGCCGGTAATCCACCGATGCCAGCATGGCGCGGGGGGCCAAGCCCCGCTTGAACACACAAATGCCGCCATTGGAGGCCACGGCAAGACCGCTGGCTTCCTGTCCCCGCGGTTCGGAGAGCCGGAACAAGTCCTTAAGGAAAGGGCGAACACGAGCGGGATTGAGGGGCGCCCCCGCCGCCGCGACGAAACCGAATATGCCGCACATGGCAACGGTGGTAGCCGACCGACCTGCTGAGAACAAGGTAAAAAATCGCGTCACGGAATCAGCGCCGCCGGTCGCTGTTATTTATTGCAATTGCCCGCTGAAAGGTTAGGTTTCCGCTGCATTGAAATCACGGCAAGGCCGGCGCTGCTCCTTCATGGCCGCATATATCCAACATTTCATCGAACACGGCGGACAGATCGCCGCGCTGTTCAGTGTCCTCGCCCTTTGGCTGGGATTTTCCGCCCTTGGCGCCGTTGGCGGTGGCGTGCACCGGGTCCGTGAGTTCGATCCATTGGTGGGCTGGGCCTGGCTCAGTTTGCTGTTCACCCTGGCCGGGGTATTTCTGAAGGTCCCGTTTTCCACCCTTGCGGTCATTGCCGGTGTCTTGGCCATCGCCGCCGGCATTTGGGTCTGGCGCCGCCACGGTGGCGTTGTGCCGGAATCCTTTCTGAAGATACTGATATTGGCCGTCCCGCTGTTGGTCCTGGTTTCCGCCATGCGGGCCTCCCAATGGGACGAGTTTTCCGACTGGCTGATCATTCCGCGTTACTTGCTGGCAACCGATGCCTTCCCGAGCCAGGACAATCCGTTCCCCAATGCGGTGTTCACGGGCTATCCCTACAGCTGGCATTTCGTCACCTATCTGGCCAGCCGTCTGGCCGGCTATTTGCTTGAGAATGCGGGCGCGCTGACCAATGTCCTGCTGTTGTTGATGTTCGGCCTTGTCATCGTGCGGTTGATTGCGAAGGGCCTCGATCGCGAGGATCTGGCATCGTCACCGGGGTGGTCGCTTGTTGCCCTCGGCGGTCTGGCCGCGACCCTGGTCAATCCGACGTTCGCGCAAAAGGTCGTGTTGACCTCCTATGCCGAGACGTCTTCAGCCGTCGCCACGGCGGCGGCCGTCGTGCTTGGCTGGTTGATTGTCGAAGCGCTGATTGACGCGCGCCGCGACGAGGCCCGTCAGTTGGCCTTGCAGATGGGCGCCATCCTGGCCCTGCTGATCAATTTGAAGCAGGCGACGATGGTGCTGGTTGTGCTCTCCGTCCTGGCGACGACGTTCGTCGTTGTTCGGGACCGGCGGGTGCCCGTGCTTGGCTTCGTGAAACTTCTGCCGATGATCGTTCTGCCGGCGTTGATCATCTATCTCGCCTGGCGCTACCACGTCAGTGCTGAATTGCAGGCCCGGGAGTTGAGCCTCCGGCCCTTTGACCAATGGAACATCGCGCTGATCCCGCAAATCATCGGCAACATGTTGGTGGTCCTCGCCAAGAAGGGCTACTACCTGTTTCTGATTGCCGTTGCCGTCGGTTTCGGCATCCGGGGATTTTTTCGGTCGGCGACGCCACTGGACCGGTTCGCGGCCATCGCCGCCATGGTCGTGTTGGGCTACAACGCGTTTCTTTTGCTGGCTTATGTCGCCTCATTCGGCAAGTTCGACGCGCTTCGGGTGGCCTCCTATTGGCGCTACAATATGCACTTGGGGCTGGTCGTCGCCGCATTCACCGGCTACGCCGCCGCCATCCTTTGGCGCCAACGCATCGCCGATAAGTGGACCTGGCATCGCCTCGGATGGTTGCCGATATTACTGATGATCGTGGCGCCCTTTGTGTTTGCCAAAAAACTGCGCTTCGATCAGGCGCCGATGACGGTGCATTACCGTGATATCGGCGCCGAAATGTCAGGCCTGGTGTCGCCGGGCGATGGGTATTTCATCGCCGATCCCGCGGGCTCAGGGGAATCGGCCGTCATCATGTCCTTTGAAATCGGCCCAAAGGCCAAACGCCAGGGGTTTGTCAGCGCATTTTTTGCGGACCGCCTGAAACAGGTCAAAAACGCTACGGACCGGGCCAACACCAATGTCATGGTCGTATTTTCCGTCATTGACGGGATGGGCAAGGTACTTGGTCAGGACCTGAAACGCGGCCAAACCTATCTGTTGCGCCGGCAAAACCTGGGGCCATGGCAGGTGGTCAAGACCTGGCCGCAACGGGGCAAGAACTAACTGTCTAATTGAAAAGCCTTGATCAGCGCCGCGTGATCAAGATCGCCGTGACCGGCGCCGATGATCGTGTCGTAAAGATCACGGTTCAGGGCCGTCGCCGGCATCGGCATGCCCAGGCCGGCGGCCAATTCCATGGCCTGGTTCATGTCCTTGCGCTGGATCGATGATTTTGCGCCGGGGGCAAAGTCGTTCTCAACCATGCGCCGGCCGTGGACCTCCAGAATACGTGAATCGGCAAACCCGCCGCTCAGGGCGTCGCGGACCTTGCCGGGATCGACACCGGCGCGCCGGGCCAGAGACAGGGCCTCCGCCACGGCCCCGATGGTCAGCCCGACGATCACCTGATTGGCGGCCTTGGCGACCTGGCCGGCGCCGATATCGCCCACATGGGTGGTCTTGGCACCCAGCATGTCGAACAGCGGTGCCGCCCGGGAAATGGCCGCGGCCGCGCCGCCGGCCATGATCGTCAGGGTGCCGGCCTCGGCACCCATGGTGCCGCCGGAGACCGGGGCGTCGACGTAGGCGCCGCCGCGTTCCGCCACTTGATCGGCCAATGTCCGGGTTGCCGTCATCATGGTCGTGCCCATGTCGATGACCAGACCATCAGGGCGAAGACCGCCAAGCACACCGGTCTTGCCGGTGATCACCGCTTCAACCGCGGGCGTATCGGTCAGCATCAGAATGACGATGGGCGCTTGTTCGGCGACGGCCCGGGGCGATGGTGCCGGCGTCATCCCCATGGCCGCCAGTTCGTCCACGGGGCCTGGCGAGCGGCTGTGAATGATCATCGTGGCGCCGGCGGCCTGAAGGTTTCGCGCCATCGGCCGGCCCATGAAGCCAAGCCCGATGAAGCCGATGGTTTGGCCCGACAAGGGCTGTGGTGCGGTCATTTCCGTTCCTTCCGGTATTGCGCGGTCGCGCTGAGGTGCGCCGCCAAGATTAGAGAAACGACTGAAAGCGGGCAAATTCCGCTTGATCAAGGACGCCGCCGTGAAGGCCGCCGGAGGGTTTTCGGCCTCCGTGCGGTGATGGCCGTTCTTGAGGCGGTGCGGCCTGCCGGTGCGAATTGTCTTGTCCCGGCCCCACCGGGCGGAGTGTATACCCGACGGGCCTCGGCTATGATACGCGCCGCTACCGTTGGCACCGCCATCGTCGTATATATCCAGGTCTATTTGCCCGTTATCAATCCGCCGTGAGTGTTCGATGAACCAAAATAACGACCCCACCGATCGCTCGCGCCGCCGCCTGTTGACCGTTCGAAATTTCGGCAAACTGCTGATGGCGACAGGCGCTGCCGGGTTCATCGCCGCGGTCATCTGGTGGTACATCTTTTTTGAGCAGATGCTGGGCGTCGATGTGAAGGCGGCCAGCGAATGCTTCTACCGGACCACCGTGCAGTGCGAGGTGGGAAACTTCGTCGGCCTGTTCTTGGACGCGCCGCCCTATGAGCCAGGCCTATTGTGGACCTCGGCCCTGGTGTTTCTCATCGGGTTGCTGAGTTATGCCCTGGGGCCCGAAACCTAGCCCGCCTATGCCGCCCGGCGCGGCACGGCGGTTCGCGCCAACTCGCTGCCCAGATAGTCGGCCAAGGCACCCATGGCGGAGACACCGGCTGCGGCTTCCGCCTCGCCATTGTAGTTGGTGTTGGTGTTGAGATCGTAGGTATAGGGCTTGCCGTCCGCATCAAGGATGAACTCAAAAGCCGCGACGTGAATGTCATTGGCCGCCAACAAGGCCTCATATTGTGCGATCAGCGGGCTCGAGAACCCGTCAATGACCTCAAACATGGGACGTTCGTCACCGTCGCCGACCGGGCAAAAAGCGTCATCGATCCGGCAAACGTCCGCCGGGCACAGCTCAAACCCCTGGGAGGTGTCGACACGCACCGCATACAGGAACTTGCCGCCGACGAATTCGACCCGGGTGATGAACGGCTCGGGCGCTTCCACATACTGCTGGACCAGCGTCACGCCGTCGCGGGAATCGTCAAACTCGGGGCCTTTGACATAGTCGCTGAGCGCCGCCGTATCGTGGAACAGGCGCACGCCCAGTCCCTTGCCAGCCCGGTTGTGCTTGGTGATAAAGGGGCCGTCGAAGCGCGCTGCGGCGGCGATGATCTGATCATCGCCAAGGGCGGCAACGGTCTCGGGCGCGGCAATTCCAAATTGTTCCAAGGTCAAATATTGCTCAACCTTGCTGACCTCCAGACGCAACGCCTGAGCGCCGTTCAGGACGCGGCGGCCGTGGGCCTCCAGCCAGGCCAGGACAAGCTTCGCGTGTTCCGGGGCATGGATGTGGCCGCGCGTGTGCGACGACGCACTCATGCGGTTGTAGAACACGCCGTCGGGCGGCGGTGCGGAAAAATCGACAACGCCATCGTTCAAGAACCATTCCTCATAGGGCAGCCCGCGTTGATCGAAGGCGGCGCGCAGGGGAACAACCCATTCGTCGTTCTCGTGCAGGACGTAAATCTTTGGTGACGCTGAATAACCCATTTCACGATCTTTCATGGTATATTAATTTATAACACATAATTTATAAGTATAATTATTTAAAATCCATAGAGAATACGGAAATTAGCCTATTCCGAAGCTTCATTAATCCGTGCGGACGGGGGCAGACAGGAGCACACGGGGCTTTGGGGAAGTTTACTTGTCTGACTGAGCCAATAAGGCGCGGATATCCGCCAGGGCGTCAGTCAGGCCGATCCGTTTGACGTCGACGCCTTGGGGAAATGCCGTCAACAACCGGCTTGGCAGGCCGCGATCAAGCATGACAAAGACACCGCGGTCGCCTTGCCGGCGCAACAGCCGCCCGTAAGCCTGCTTCAATTTCAACCGCGTCAGCATCTCATCATAGGCCTTGCCGCCGAAAGCGTTCTTGCGGGCCCGGTGCAGGATTGTCGGCCGCGGCCACGGTACCCGGTCGAAGACGATAAGCCGAAGCGACCGGCCCGGCACATCGACGCCGTCGCGGACCGCGTCGGTGCCCAACAGGCAAGTGTCCTCCTCGGCCCGGAAAATATCGATCAGGGTGCCCGTATCCATTGGGTCCACGTGTTGGGCCACCAGCGGAATACCGGCCGTCTCCAAGGGCGCGGCGATGCGTTCGTAGACCGCCCGCAAACGGTGGATGGCGGTGAACAGGCCAAGTCCGCCGCCGCCCGCGGCGAGAAACAATTCCCGGTACGCGGCGGCAACCTGGTCGGCGCTGTTGCGGTTCACGTCGCCGACCACCAGGACGCGTGTTTCCCCAGGGTAATCGAAGGGCGAGGGATGGGCCGCGCGGCTGGTCTCCGCGTCGATGTGCGGTACACCGACGCGGGCATCCGCCGCCGGCCAACCGGCCCGGTCATCACCGTCCGATTGATCGCGTAAACTGGCCGACGTCACCAACACGCCATGGGCGGGCGCAAAGACGGTTTCCGCCAGCGGCCGGGTCGGGTCCAGCCAATGGCGGAAATACCCAACGTCCGCATCGCGGCCGGCGATCCGCGAGACACCGAACCAGTCGACAAAATCCGCCGGCGTTTCACCGAGCAGGGAATTCAACATGGACCGCCAGGCCGCCAGGGGCTGGACGCCGCGCCGTGTGATGCTGCGCGCCAGGCCCTGAATGCGCGCCCGCGACGCGGAATCGAGATCGTCGGCTTCTTCATCGAGCCGTGCCAGCAGCACCTTCGTCAGGTCGGTCAACGGGACGGCCAACCGCGCCAGGGCCGTCTCCAGGCGGCCGGCGGCATCCAGAAGACCTTCCACGGGCGGGCGTGATTCGGTTTCCATGTCGTAGGGTCCGTCCGGATTGTCATCGCGGGCGTAGGTTTGCTGGCGGACGAGGGCCAGGAACATTTCCGCCGGACCGACGGGCTGGCCGCCGCCCAGGCGCTGGCCCCATCCGGCGCCGGGCAAGGCCCGGGCGGCGGCCAACGCCTCGTCCAGTATTTCCTCCGCCTTGTCGTCACCGGAAACAAGGTCGCCGGCACGGTCGCGCAGGCCCCGGCCGCGGCCGCGGCCTGCACCGCGGGCCTGGTCCGGGCCGACCAGCCAACGCCTGAGATCGGCCGCCTCTCGGCCCGATAAATTGGCCGCGAAGGCGCTGTCGGCGGCGCCGAACAGGTGATGGCCTTCGTCGAAAACGTAGCGTTGCGGCAAAACACCTTCCTCGCCGCCGCCAAGCGCCGCCTGGACCATCACCAGGGCGTGATTGGCGACGACGATATCGGCGGTGCGGGCCCGCCGCACCGTGCGTTCAATGAAACATTTGCGGTAGTGATCGCAGGCCGAATAGATGCATTCGCCGCGGGTATCGGTCAGTTCCGTGGTCAGCCGGCCGCCCAGGATATCCACCAGCCAGGCCGGGAAGTCGCCGCCGACCATATCGCCGTCACGCGTCGCCGACGCCCACCGGGCGATCAGACCCAGGCCAATGGCGTCCGTGCCGCCGCGCACCGGGAGACGGCCAACGGCATCGGCCAGGTTCAGAAGACAGAGATAGTTTTCCCGGCCCTTGCGTATGACCACACGGGCGTCTTTCTCAACGGCATTGGGAAACAGCCGGTCCAATTCGTTGTCCAACTGGCGCTGCAGATTTCGGGTAAAGGTGCTGATCCAGACGGTGCCCTGATTGCGATCCGCCCAGAGACTGGCCGGCGCCACATAGCCGAGCGTCTTGCCGATCCCGGTGCCGGCCTCGGCAAGCACAAGATTGGGCTCGCCCCGCCGGTTGCGGGGTTGAAAGGCGGTCGTGCACGACTGCGTAAAATCCCGCTGCCCTTGGCGTTTCTCGGCACTCGCCCCCAGCATCTGGGAAAGCCGTTCCAGGGCCTCGCCGGGGGCAACGGGCTGATTGTCCGGCGGCGGTTCCGGCGGTGTCTCCTGCCAGTCCTTCAATCGGGTCCAGACGCGAAGCCCGGCGCGCCCACCGCCTCCAGGAGTGCCCCCAGGAGCACCGTCCGGTGCGCCCAATGCGGCCAGCACGGCTGGCCCCCAGGGCCACCCGGCGTGGGCCATGGCCGCCGCCGTATCGGCGACCCGGGTTCGGTCCTCGCTCTGGTCGGCGCCCAGGTCCGCCAGCAAGGCGCGGCTGGCGGCCAACAGGGACTCGGCCATGCGCTCCGGAGACGACGGCAACGCCAACCCCAGCGCATCCGCCAGACCGATCGGTGTCGGCAGGGCAAACCGCGCGGGATGGATGAACGCAAACAGTTCCAGCACGTCGAAGGCGGCAAACGGCGCGGCGCCCAGCCGGCGTGCCGTTGTCCGCGCATGACAGACAATGGGGATGACGCCGGGCAACAAACGCTGGCGTGCCTCGGCAGCCGAGAGCATTTCGATTTCACCGTCCGGTGTCAGCCAGGCACTTGAGGTCACGCCGGCAACAAGCGCCGGTTGGGCCGGAAGGCGGATTCGGGGGCCGGCGGAAACCATCCGCCCGAGTACCGCCCCAATTCAATCGCGTCAAGCTTCCGCTCACAGGGTTATCCGCCATTCCGTGGCCGCCCGACGGCCCGATAGGATTTATTGATCCAACATTGAGGCTGTTCCTACTGAAAGCGGCTGTCGATTGTGCTAGACTGTGTCTTGGAACTAATGGAGGACCGATCAACTTGGTTTCACCCGAGAGTCCTCAAAATCTTGGGTGGATCAGATGCTTCACGAGGCTCCAGACTGGAGGGTACAAAGATGATCCCACCGGACCAGACAAAGGACATATTGAACCTTTGAAACTTAGGCTCAGTCCTATGTGATTGAGCGGTGCCGAGAGCACTAGAAAGAACCCCGTCGTCAAATCGGCGGGGTTTTGTCATGTCTGGTTTTGTCATGTCTGGTTTTGCCGATCTTTGCGCAATTAATCTCAGGGTATTGTCATCTTGGGAAGTCAGACTGGCGTGCTATGCTCCCACGAAACCACGGGACGCCAGACACTTGAGCACCGACATACCCAAACCCCCGCAGATTACGGCTGATGAGAACCGCCGCGAGCCCAGCGAACGGCGCGACGATGATCGCCGTGATCTCGATCGGCGCAATGATGACCGGCGCGACGCGGAACGGCGCGAGCCGGCGGCAGGGATCGATTGGGATGGTATCGAGCGCCGGCTCAGCGACCGCCGCGACGATCAGCGGCGATCGCAAGGCCGCCGCCAGGAGGAACGCCGGGCCGCCGAACGGCGCCAAATTGAAGCCATCATTGAACAAGGTTGGCCCCTATTGGACGGCTCATGACAGGCTTCAAGATGACAAACAAAGACCTTTGGAATATATCAATTTCGGCAAATGCCGGCGATCAGCCCTTAAATTGTGAACAAGTGATTCTGGTCCCTTGCGATCCCGGAAATTTCGGCCTATGTCCATTGCCGATGGGATATCTGAAATCCTGGAGGGTCCAGCGCTGTGTTTAAGAAAAATAAAAATAAGGTCGACATTGGCGACCGGTTCGTGAAGACGGATGACCCGACGACAGTCTGGATCGTCGCCGGAACCGGCAGCCCGGTGGTTTCGATTCCACATTATCAAGTTGTCCGCGAAGGCTATACCAGCCGCATGCGCACCCTTTCAGAACAGGTTCTGTTGGACGCGGACTATTACAGGCGGGTCGAATAGCGCGTTCGGCGTCGGCCCAGGCCTACCGGGTTCCCATAACGCTGACGGTTTTGACGATATAGTCGCCACCCGTATTGATCATGGCGATGCCGCTGAACGGGTCGCGGAATCCCCGGTCCGCCGTTTCCAGCACCTTGTTATCGTCGACGGAGACGGTCATGCGGCCGTCCCCGTGGCGCTGCCAGGATATGCGGTGGACCTTCTTGTCTTCCAGGGGATAGGGGCCTGTGGCCGTTTCCACCGTGCGCATGCCGCGTCCGGAAACACGGAGAAGTTCAAACTCGCCGCCGGGCGTGTAGGCCAGCCGGTATCCGGGCGTCCGGGGGCCTCGGAATTCGCCCTGATAGACGCCCAGATGCAGGCGTCCCTTTTTCGACCAGGAACTGACGTCCGTCTCTATGGAAAAGGCATTGGAAATCGTCGTGTTGGCGACAATGACCGCGTTGCCCGCCGGCGCGGCTGTAGAATTCTGGGTCGTCGTTTTTCCCTTGTTCAGGACCTGGCCGAGAATTTGTCCGAATATTTGAGCCGCTTTCTCTTCCCCCGACAGGGTGTCCGAATTTTGGGTTCCAGCGTTCGAGCCCTGATCATTGCCGGTGGAACTGCGAAGCCCCCAACCGCGCTCAACCCAATATTTTCCGGTGACAACCGTCCATCTTGGATTGTCCGTATAATTGCCATCCAGAAAATCGTCATGGAACAGGCGGACCTGCCACGGGCGGTCAAAATTGCCGGCAAGATTGCGCAAATCGCGAAGAAAATTGGGGTCCGCGGCCTTCGCCTTCTCGGCCCGGTCAACCAAATCATTCAGCTTGTCGATGAATTCCTGCAGTTTTTCGCCGCGCTCATGGGTGGCCGGGTCTTTCCACTGGGAATATCCGGATTGCTGGGCGGTCGCCGGGACCGCCGACAAAGCCCAGAAAAGCATGAGTATACCGAGAAGACGCGCCATCACATATTCCTCCCTTACTGCTTGAAGCCTATCATAGGCGGGAAATGCAGGCCAAGGGAGGTGATGGATCGACTAGCTGTGGCGGGGCGGCGTTCGGATCAATGGACGTCGACTTGTTAATGGACGTCGACTGGCGTCAAGTCGTTTTGCACCACCAAGGCCGCGGCGACATCGCGGCCCGGCGCCGTCGCCAATTGTTCGCCGTTCGCCGCATGCACGGCATACACCACGGCGCCGTTCAGGTTGGCGCGTTTGACATAGGCGATATCCTCCATGCCCCATTGGGCGAAGGCTTCCGCCGTCATCGCCGCCGATGACGGATTGCTTTGCGTGTCGGGATAATTATCAGTCATTTGAACCTCCATTGCGGCCCTTCTCGCTGGGGACAAAGGGCACCAGGATTTCAGGATTACTCACTTTCCACGTCGATGGTTTTGGGGCCGCCTTTGGCCTTTCCGCCCTTGTTGGATATCTCGATCGTCCGAACCTCGGGCTCCGGCACGATGCGCTCCAGATCGACATGCAGAAGGCCGTTGTCCATATCGGCGCCGCTCACCTCGATGCCCTCGGCCAGGACGAAGCTGCGCTGGAATTGGCGCGCCGCAATGCCGCGATGGATGTACATGCGGTCATCATCGTCAACTTGGCGGCCGCGGATCATCAGCTGATTGTCTTCGATGGTGACGCTCAGATCATCCATGGAAAAACCGGCCACGGCGAGGGTGATACGCAAGCCGTTCTCGCTGGTCTGTTCAATATTGTAGGGCGGATAGCCCTCGGCGGATGTCCTGGACGCGCGGTCGAGAATTTGTTCCAGGTGTTCAAAACCCAGCAACAGCGGGCTGTTGAAGGCGGTCATGCGCGGCATGGCGTGCTCCTCCGTCAATTGAGCGAGTACGGGTCGTATGGCCCCTCTTGCGAAGGCGCCTGGGCTGGCGGCCGATGTCGCACCGCCAGTCCCTACCTGGAAATTTGGGTTATTTTCGCCGTAAGTCAACCGCAAGGCCACAGAAAGCACGGTTTTTGGATCTATAAACGCCTACTTATCCTTCTCTTTCTGCTTTTGCTGTTCCTTGACGATCTCCAGTTCGATTTCCTTGATTCCCTTGCAGCCGTTGATGGTGGCGAAGGGAAGGCGGGCGACGCCGCCCTTGTCGCTGAGCCGGACGATCCCGGGCTCGACATGCACGGACTTGACCCCGGTTTCACCCAGGGCCCGATTTATGGGGCCCATCAGCTGATCCGAAATACCCGTCAAAACGAGCTTACCGCGGCGCGTCGGGACCGGCTGGCGTGACAACACCCGTAGGATCGCATCGCGGATGCGCGGCACCTTTTTGCAGATGGCGCCCACTTCCTTGCGATCGACGGCTTCCAAAAACAGGGAAATGGGCGTCACGGATTGGTAGGGATGTATGATCGGGACCATCATCGGCCGCATTTGAATATGCGAAGGCAGGGCGTATCTGTCGCGCAGCGACTGCTGTTTTTTAGGCTTGCCGCCATCCTTCGTCGACGACGCCTCGGCGGCGGGCACGAAACCGGCGCCAAAGTGTGCACCGATGCCGGCCAGAAGAACCGCAACCAAACTGAGATGTATGCAATGTCGCATCAATGAAATTCACCTACGCCTTCGTCAACAACCTTGGCAACATAGCACCGCAGTCTGACGGGAGTATGTCAATTCACAGGCATTATGTGTCCATATGTTGCGAACGCCCCGGCGATCGGCTCACCGGTCTACACCAAGTTTTCCCGGCGCGCCCAATCGAGCGCTTCGTCCAAGGATTTTCCGAACCGGTCCAACATTTCACCAATGGTCGCATCATCAATGATCAATGGCGGACAGAAGCCAATGGAATCTCCCATGGCGCGGATCAACAGGCCGTTTTTCTCGGCAAACCCCTGGATGGCCGGCCCCACCTTCGCGGCCGGGTCGAAGGCCTTTTTGGACGCTTTGTCGGCAACGACCTCGACGCCGGCCAGCAGGCCGGCGCCGCGAACCTCGCCGACCAAGGGGTGATCGGCAAACGCCTTCAGACCGTCGAGCAATGTCGGGCTGACGCGCTTCACATGGCCGACGATGTCGCGTTCTTCGTAGATCTTCAATGTTTCCACGGCGACGGCCGCCGGCACGGGATGACCGGAGTAGGTATATCCATGGCTGAAGCCGCCCATTTCGCCGCTTTTGTCGCGCACCGCTTCATAGAGTTTTTCACTGACCAGCACGGCGGAGATCGGCAGATAGGACGACGACAGGGCCTTCGCACAGGTCAACAGGTCGGGCTTAATGCCCAAGGTGTCGCAGCCCCACATGTTCCCGGTCCGCCCGAAGCCGCAGATCACCTCATCGGCAACCATCAACACGTCATATTTGTTCAGAACCGCCTGCACCTTCTGGAAATAGGTGGCGGGCGGGACCAGGACCCCGCCGGCCCCCATGATCGGTTCGGCGAAGAAGGCGCCGACCGTGTCGGGGCCTTCGTCCAAGATCAGCTTTTCCAGGTTGTCGGCGCAACGCGTCGCGAACTCTTCTTCCGTCTCACCGTCTTCGCCGAACCGGTAATAGTGCGGACAGTCCGTGCGCAGGACCCGGTCGGTGATCGGCAGATCGAAGGCGGCGTGCATGCGGGCCAGGCCGGTCAGGCTGGCCGACGCGATGCCGGTGCCGTGGTAGGCGTTGACGCGCGCGATGATCTTCTTCTTTTCCGGTTTGTCGATGGCGTTGTGGTAGTACCAGATGAATTTCACCGCGGTATCGACGGCTTCCGAGCCGGAGTTCTGAAACACCGCCTTGGTCAATCCCTCGGGCGCGATCCCGACCAGGCGTTCGGCCAGATCGATCACCGGCGGCGCCGTCTTGTGGGCGAAGGTATGATAATAGGGCAGTTCCTTGAGTTGTTTGGTCGCCGCATCCACCAGGCGCGGCTCATTGAACCCCAGCGACACGGACCACAGACCGGCAAGACCTTCGATAAACTCATTGCCGTCGTCGTCGTAGACCCGCACCCCATCACCCCGTGAGATGATTTTCGGGCCCTTTTCCTCGTGCGCCTTCAAATCCGTCTGGCCGTGGATGTGATAGGCGATATCCCGCGCTTCGGCGGAGTTGGGTGCGATGGCCATGGTGGGGTCTCCGGTTTCCTGGACGTGCGGCGCGGCTGGGCGCCACACCTCTATCGGCGGCAACTTATCTCAGTGTGCGGAAGCGACCAAGCGAATTGCAGCCGCGTGCCGGATCGGGCCATACGATAGCCCATGCCACCAATCACCAGCCAACCATTGACAGACATCATCACCTGGGCGACGTTATTTCCATCGTTGTCGAAACAACGTCTAAGAGGCCAGCGCCGCCGTGGAAAAAATCGCCGCCATCGATGCCCTTGCCGCGCTTGCGCAGGAATCGCGCCTCGATATCTTCCGAACCTTGGTTGAATACCGGCCCGCCGGCCTGCCGGCCGGAAAAATCGGTGAGATGCTGGGGCTGCCGGGCGCGCCCCTGTCGTTCCACCTCAACCAGCTGAAACAGGCCGGCTTGATCGACAGCACGCGCCACGGCCGGTCCTTGATTTATGCGGCGAATACGGCGGCGGTCGATGAACTGGCGCAGTTTCTTCAGGAAGACTGTTGTTCGAAGTCGCTAGATGACTGATCTCATTGGTAAACCGGCGCCAACCGTGAGGAGACGCCCATGTCCGTCACCGTGACTTTCGTCGGCTCCGGCGATGCCTTCGGCGCCGGCGGCCGGTTTCAAACCTGTATCATGGTCGATGCACCCGGTTTGCGGTTCGTCATCGACTTCGGCGCCTCGTCCTTGATCGCGCTCAATCAAATGGGCGTTGAACACAATTCCATCGACATGATCGTGCTCACGCATCTGCACGGCGATCACTGCGGCGCCATTCCCTTCATGCTCACCGACGCCATGCTGGGCGCCAAGCGCCGGACCCCCCTGACCATCGCCGGGCCGCGTGAAACGGAGGCAAGGTTGGGCACGGTCTGCGAAGCCCTGATGCCGGGCATGCACGTGATGAAACCGAAATTTCCCCTCGATTACGTTGAAATCGACGTCATGAAACCGACCCGGGTGGGCGATCTGACCATCACCACCTTTCCCGCCGCGCATACGGGGGAAACCAATCCGACGTCGGTGCGCATCGAGGTTGCCGGCAAGGTCATCGCCTATACGGGCGACAGCGCCTGGACCAAACACATGCCGGCCCTGGCCGCCGATGCCGATCTGTTCGTCTGTGAGTGCTATTTCTATGAAAAGCCCATCCGCTTTCACATGAACTATCCGGACATCAAGGAACATGCGGACGAACTGACGGCGAAGCGCACGGTGCTGACCCATTTCAGCCGCGAAATGATGGCCCACAAGGACGACGTCCCCGAGGAATGCGCCTATGACGGGCTGGTCATCGAACTCTAGGGCCGCTCGGCAATTCCGGTTCGCGGCATCGAAGTTTTTGCGGGCGCACGAGGGTCGTCAGCCGCGGACCGGCATGAAGACCGCCATTGTGGGTCTTGCGGAACTAAAAATTTTCTTGGTGCCACGAGCCCGAAAGTCGCCTTCATTTCACGGTTACGGTGCTCGTGTGGTACCATTATGGATACTTCAATTTAGGCCTTAATCTTGCAATTTCCGGATTGTGCAAATGGCAAAGACCGATTTCGAAAATGAGCCATCTGATCTTGATGATTTGACTCATCAGGAATTGCTCACGATGCACCAAAATGCTTCGTCAGCCATTTTATTTGCTAAGTCTGTCCAATGGTTCGCCGTCGGGTTTGCTCTGACACTACTTTTCGCTGCCGTCATCCTGGTCACATTGAGTCCACAGCTTCAATCGATCATCAATTTGATCTCCGTGGCGTGCATCCTTCTCGCATGTGGAACCATTTTCATCTTAATCATGCATCAGATGTGGCAGTTCAATGAGATTAGGCGTATCAGACGTATAGAACAGCATTTCTCGACGCTTTCTCGACATGTTAACCATCTTGAATCTCGTGGAGAGCGGAACGTCGAACGCTATACGATGCTATTTTTTATGATTTTGACAATAATTGCCACTGTCGTCATAGCGCTAATCGCAATTCGATAGCCAGTCGCTGCTGACACCGGTATTTCCAGCCTTTGGTCAGTATTAAATCCTGGTGGAAGTCAGCTTGGGTTCCTGAAAGGGTTCATCGACCGTGTGCGTTCAGATGTCCAAGCCGAGTGAGAAAGTTCGACGTCCGTAAGGGATCATGACCGGTCCTAAACAGCATGCCGAAATGACCTCCGGATTGACGCCAACAGCGGCTGGCTGCAAGCCACACCTCCGTTAACGGCCCAACGGATGCCAATCGTCATCTTGATTTCGCAACCGGGCTCCGTGCTTGGCCAATCTTTTGCCGGCCGTGAAAGATGCTAGGGTGCCGGGCATGACGACGACGCGGTCCTATTGGTGCGAGACGGCATGGCTGCCCGGCGGCTGGGCCGACGGCGTGCGCCTTGAGGTCGACGCCGGCGGGTTCATCACCGATGTCGCGGCGGCGCCTCAGGCCGGCGACGCGGAACGGATCAAAGGCGCCGTCATTCCCGGCATGGCGAACCTGCACAGCCACGCCTTCCAGCGCGCCGCCGCCGGCCTGACGGAGCGGCGCGTATCCGAAGGCGGGGATGACAGCTTCTGGACCTGGCGCGAAGTCATGCATGGGTTTGTGACGGGCCTCGGCCCCGCCGACACGGAAGCCATCGCGGCGCAGCTTTATGTGGAGATGCTGAAGGCCGGCTATACGTCGGTCGGGGAATTTCATTATCTGCACCGTGACCGGGACGGTGCAGCCTACGCAGACCCCGCCGAGGTGTCGCACGCCGTTGTCCGGGCCGCGGAGCGGGCAGGCATCGGGCTTACATTGTTGCCGGTGTTGTATGCCGTCGGCGGCTATGGCGGCGTGGACCCCAACGCCGGGCAGCGCCGGTACATGTTGAATGTCGACGAATTTCTCGATCTCGTTCAACGCCTGTCGAAGCAATATGACGGCGATCCGCAAACCCGTATCGGCATCGCGCCGCACAGTGTCCGCCAGGTCCCGGCGGCGCCCTTGGCCGACGCCCTGACCGGTTTTCATGGTATGGAGACGGCCGGCCCCATTCACATTCACGCCGCCGAACAAATCCGCGATGTCGACGAACATCTCCATCATACGGGGGCGCGGCCGGTGGCCTGGCTGATGGACAACGCCGGTGTGGATTGCCGCTGGTGTCTGGTGCACGCGACCCATCTCGACGCCGGCGAAACCAGCGCCTTGGCCCGATCCGGCGCGGTCGCGGGGTTGTGTCCGACGACGGAAGCAAACCTGGGCGACGGGCTGTTTCCCTTTGGCGCCTACCTGACGGCGGGCGGCATGTGGGGGATCGGCTCCGACAGCCACGTGTCGGTCAGTCCCATGGAAGAATTGCGCTGGTTGGAGTATGGGCAGCGTTTGATCACCCGGACCCGCAACGTCGCCGCGCCCGGCACCGGCGGCTCGACGGGGGCGCGCCTCTATGGGGATGCAACCGGCGGCGGTGAACGCGCGCTCGGCCGGCGGGTCGGCGCCATCGCCGAGGGCTATCGGGCCGATCTGTTGGTCCTGGACACCATGCATCCGCAGTTGGCGGGGCGTCACGGTGATACCCTTATTGATTCGCTGATTTTCAGCGGCAACGCCAATCCGGTTAAGCATGTACTTTGCGGCGGCAACTGGGCGATCCGTGACCGCCAACATGCCGACGAGGCGGCCATCGCAGACGCCTACCGGTCCACCGTGCGCCGCTTGATGGCCGCCTTGTAAGGCGACCATGGCCCAGCCGGCCGAATAGGGAGAGTTCAGCTATGACGGCACCCATTGCCATCGACCGTCTCGATCATTTCGTCCTGACGGTGCGCGACATTGAGGCGACTTGTGAATATTACCGCCGGGTCTTGGGGATGGAGACAGTGACCTTCGGCAGTAGCCGCGTCGCCCTCAGGTTCGGCGCCCAGAAGATCAACCTGCATCCGGCGGGGAATGAATTCGACCCGAAAGCCCGCCAGCCCATGCCCGGCTCGGGCGACGTCTGTTTCATCGCGGCAACGCCCATCGCCGAGGTCATCGCCCATCTCAACGCGGAAGGGGTCGAGATCATCGAGGGCCCCGGGCCGAAAACCGGCGCGACGGGCCCGATCACATCGGTTTATTTCCGCGATCTCGACGGCAACCTCATTGAGGTGTCCAACTACGATTGATTGCTGTCAACCGGCCACCGTCAGGGCCTGATCGAGGTCGTAGATGAGGTCATCGGCGGTCTCCAGGCCGATGGACAGGCGGATCACGTCGGCGCCGGCGCCGGCGGCGGCGCGCTGTTCGTCGGTCAACTGGCGATGCGTGGTCGACGCCGGGTGCAGGATTAGCGACCGCGTATCGCCGACGTTGGCCAGATGCGAGAACAGGTTGACGTTCTCGACCAATTTGATCCCGGCGTCGTAGCCGCCACGGACGCCGAAGGTGAAGACGGAACCGGCACCCTTCGGCATGTATTTCTCGGCCAGGGCCTTGTAGGGGCTCGACTTGAGGCCGGCGTAGGAGACCCAATCGACCGCCGGGTGCCCGTCGAGGAATTCCGCCACGGCCTGGGCGTTTTGGATGTGCCGCTCCATGCGCAGATGCAGGGTCTCGATGCCGGTGATGGTGTAAAAGGCGTTTTGCGGCGACAGGCAGGGCCCGAAATCGCGCAAGCCCACGGCCCGGGCTTTCATGGTGAAGCCGAAGTCGCCGAAGGTCTCGGCGAAGGTCAGGCCGTGGTAGGCCGGGTCCGGCTCCGTCATGGTCGGGAACTTGTCGTTCTGCGCCCAGTCAAACTTACCCGATTCGACAATCGCGCCGCCCAGGGACGTCCCATGCCCGGACAAGAACTTGGTCGTCGAATGGACGATCAGATCGGCGCCCCAATGCAGCGGCTGGCAGAGATAGGGCGTCGCCAGGGTGTTGTCGACAATCAAGGGAATGCCGGCGTCCTTGGCAATGGCGGCGACGGCCTCCAAATCAACCACCACGCCGCCCGGGTTGGCCAGAACCTCGATAAAGATGGCCTTGGTTTTCGGCGTCAGGGCCTTGCGGAAGTTTTCCGGATCAACCGGGTCGACGAAATGGCACTGCCAGCCCAGGCGCTTGAAGCTGATGCCGAACTGGGTGATGGATCCGCCGTACAGGTTGCGCGACGCCAGAAACTCGTCACCGGGATCAAGCAGCGTGAAGAAGGCCAGGAACTGGGCCGCGTGGCCCGACGAGGCGCAGACGGCGGCGCGGCCGTCCTCCAGGTTGGCGACGCGTTCTTCCAGCACCGAGACCGTCGGGTTGGTAAGACGCGAATAGATGAAACCGAAGGTCTGCAGGTTGAACAGATCGGCGGCATGATCGACATCGTCGAAGACATAGGACGTGGATTGGTAGATCGGCGTGTTGCGGGCCCCCGTCACCGGATCCGGTTGGGCACCGGCGTGGATGGTGCGCGTCTCAAAGCCGTATTCGTGGGGCGCGTTGCGGCGTTTGCGGTCAGCCATGGCGTTATCCCATCTTCCGCCGCTTCGCCGTGATGATCCTGGAATTGACGCCGCTCCAGCTCAGCTCACCGAACAGACGCCCGTATTCGATCTTCGGGCAGCGGTCCATGATGACGGTCAAGCCGGCCGCCTCGGCGCGGGCCGCCGCGGCGTCGTTGCGAATACCCAACTGCATCCAGACGATCTGGATCTTCTTCTCTCCCGCCAAGGGCAGGATCTCATCGACGATGGCGCCGGCGGCTTCCGAGGAGCGGAATATATCGACCATGTCGATGGGTCCGGGCACCTCGCCCAGGTTCGCGTAACAACGCTCACCCAGAATCTCCTTGCCGGCCTGCCCGGGATTGAGCGGGATTACCCGGAACCCCTTGCCCTGCAGGTATTTCATGGCGAAGTTGGACGGTCGCACCCAATTGGCGCTGGCCCCGACCATGGCGATGGTGCGCACGCTGCGCAGGATTTCGGTAATCTCGGCGTCGTCGTAGATCAAGGGGGCAAGCGGCATGGCGGCGCTCACTTGCCCTTCCACTCGGGCATGGGCTGTTTTTTCACGAAGGCGTCGATACCGTCGCGGGCATCCTGGTCCTGCATGTTCGCCGTGATGACGTCGGTGGCTTCTTTATATGCCGCCTCCAGGCCGTCCTCGATTTGGCGGTAGAACAGGCGCTTGCCGCGGCCGACGGCGATCGGTGATTTTGCGCTGATCTTGGCCGCCAATTCGCTGACCGCGCCGTCCAGTTGATCCGCCGGCACGGCCCGGTTGACGAGCCCGTATTGAACCGCCGTCCCGGCGTCGATGAGATCACCGGTCATCAGCATTTCCATGGCCTGTTTGCGGCCCAGGTTGCGGGTTACGGCAACCATGGGGGTCGAACAGAACAGGCCGATGTTGACCCCCGATGTGCCGAATTTCGCCTCGTCAGCGCAGACCGCCAGGTCACATTGGGCCACCAATTGACAGCCCGCCGCGGCGGCAACGCCGTGCACCCTGGCGATCACCGGCTGCGGGATCTTCGTCAGCGAGGTCATCATGTGGCTGCACTGGTCAAACAGGGCCTTCATGGCCTCAGGCCCCGGATCGGCCTGCATTTCGTTCAGATCGTGGCCGGCGCAAAAGGCCCGTCCGGCGCCGGCGATGATGACGACGCGGACCGACGGATCATCCATGAAACTGTCCAGTTGGGCCTGGACCTCCGACATCAGCGCCGTCGACAGGGCATTGAACTTGTCGCCCCGGTTCAGCGTCAGGGTGACGACACCGTCGTCGTCATCGGATCGCAGAAGCACGGGGTCGTTGGTCAGGGCGGTGTCACTCATGGGGAAAACTCCCACCGGTAAGGGTGTTGCGCATGTTGTTTCGTCAATTCGTGGATGGCAAGGAGTTTCGGCCTTCCCCTGCGGGCTTGCGCCGCCGCCCCGGAGGCAAAATAATGGTCGTCAACAGGATTTGGGTGGCGGTGGGTCATGGATGACGATGATGTAATGTTGGGTGCGCCGGTGGATGACGATGAGGTCATGTTGGGCGCACCTGCCGGCGGCGATGATGTAATGTTGGGCGCACCTGTCGGTGGCGCCGGGCTGTCGGAAGCGGCCCGGCGGATCGCTGATTCCATGGAACGCCTGCTGGGCGGTGACTATGTCCCCGATGGCGAGGCGGATGAAGCCGAGACCAAGGCGCGGCGCGATCGGCTCAACAACCGCCTGGTGGCCCTGGAGATGCGCCGCCAGACCAACATCGAAGCCATTGCCGCCGCCGCCTATGAGGCCGCCGGATTCCGTCCCGACGTCGCCGCCCCGACGCGCCTTGACGAAGACTGGATGGCCAGGTTCATCGATCACGTGCAGGATATCGGCAACCCGCTCATGCAGGAGGTGTGGGGCCAGGTTCTGGCTCAGGAGGCGCGCGAACCCGGCACCTTTTCCATCCACGCCCTGGACGCCCTGGCCAAAATGACCGCCGATGATTTGGAGACCTGGAAGCGCGCCGGGCGCCTGACCTTCCCGACGGGATACATGATGAAGCTCGGTACCCGGACGGAGTTTGATGAGTTCGGCCTCAGCCAACGCGACCTGATCCGGCTTCAGGCCTTGGGCCTGATGCAGGAAGTGGAAGACCTGAGCGTGACCTTTTACGCCCCCACCAACGGCCTCAACCTGGACTACGCCGGCGCCGATCTGATCATCCGCCACCCGGAAAGCACCCTGTTCACCTTGGCCGCCTTCAAGTTGACCGCCGTCGGCAATGAATTGCTGGCGCCCCTGGCCAACCAGCCGGCAAATCAGGACTACCTGCAGGCCTTGGGCGAGGAATTGCGCAAGCAGGGCTATGATTTCCGCCTGCAGCCGAAAGATTAGGCTCATGGCCGCCATCACCGTCGAACAATTCAACGAGATCATCGAGAACGAGCTGACCTGGGCCTTTGAGATCGGCATGGAGGCGCGCTCCATCGGCGACGGCGAGGCGGTGATCGCGCTCGGTTATGACGAAGCGATGCTGCGCCCGGGCGGCACCGTCGCCGGGCCGTTCATGATGGCCCTGGCCGATTGTGCCATGTATGCCGCGGTCATGAGCGTCCTTGGCGTCGTCAAGATGGCGGTGACCACCAATTTGAATATCAATTTCCTGCACCGTCCCCATCCCGGCGCCCTGTTGGCCGAGGGCCGCGCCTTGAAAGTCGGCAAGCGCCTGGCCGTCGTCGACGTGACGATCCATTCCGAAGGCCATGACGAGCCCGTGGCGCATGCCACGGGCACCTACTCAATACCGCCGCAAACGGCCTGATTCACCATCTGCGGTATTAATATACCGCACTCATAACGCACGGAATTATTTGGTGTTTTGCCGGTTGACACGGCGATTTTTGCTGGCATACTCCGCGCGCTTCGAGACCGCCCATTTTCCGTTGGTCTTGAAACCGGAATGAATTGTGAGGACGGCATGAACACCTACTCGGCGAAACCCTCGGAGATTGAGAGAAAGTGGTATCTCATCGATGCCGAGGATCTGGTTTTGGGC
>CAZQPC010000010.1:0-32473 GCA_964595005.1 uncultured Magnetovibrio sp. | reverse complement strand
CCAGGCATCTCCAATATCCTCAGCGTAAGCAAACCGGCCTTCTCCATCCGTGGTGAAAGAGATCCGGATAACGATGAAGTCAATCTGACCACCGTCATTGACGGAACCATCGGCTTAAAATTGCCAGGGCTAAAACTTTCATCAACAGGCAAGATCACGTTGTTGAAAGGGACTGGCAGGGCCATTGGAATACAGCTTGAAAGCCAATCGGATATCGACTGGAAACAAGCTTTTGGCATCCCATTCCTGGCCCTCAACAACATCGGTATTGTGGGTGGCCTTGAAAATGACGGTAAAGGGAAAAAGTCATTTAGTCTGGCACTTAAATCAGGCGTGGTTCTGGGTAGCCAGACCATCAACTCAGAAACCAAACTGGTTATTGAGAATGGGAAAATTACGGATATCGGTTTGCGTGTTCCGGGCGAAGTCGATCTGGGTAAAATTCCAGGTATCGGTGTGATTCCTGGGGTCAAGGAGTTCACGTCGAAAAACCTGAACATTAGTCTTCAATCGCTGTCCGCAGAAGTCATCATCAAGAAACTAGGCAATCTGGGTGCGCAGGCCACAATTACGCAAGTGGACGGAAAATATTCGGCGTTTTTGCGGGTTAAAAACCTGAAAGTGGGCACATTACTTAAAGATGTGCCGGAACCACTGGCATCGATCAAATTTCCGGCAGCAGTATTAGCCTTGTCAAACAAAACCCTAAATTCACTTACTCTCGCGGAATTACCGGAAGACCTCGATGGCATTTTTGAAGGAATTATAACTAACGATACGACAAATGTGCCCGTATTCTCAGGGCTGACATTGCTCGGCGCGCTTTCTGAAAATGATGTACCGAAGCCCTTACGAGATGAAATGAAAAGGATTGGCGTTTTTGAGTCTCTGGATTCTCCGCTGGTATTAGCGGGCGCTGTGGGAGGCGTTTTCAGTGGCAGCCCGAATATTGCCCTGTCGGCCAAATTGCCGGAATTGAATTTCCCCAAGAACCAGCCACTGGGCTCGGTCGTATCCTTTGACAAGGTCGGCGTCGATTTTTTCCTTCGATTTATCCCGTTGGCGCGTAAAATTGAAATTGGCGCAGGGGGTCAAATAAAAATTCGAGTGCCTCGTTTGGACGATGCGAAGAAAGTCGACACTCTGGCTTTCCGGGGAGAACTTTCACTTTCTATCGAAAGCGCATCTGCTGCCATCGTCAAAGTCAACGGGGCTATGTTGGGGACATGGACCAATCCGCTTGGCCTCAACAATTTCTCTTTTTCCAATCCGGCTTTTCTCATCGGTATAGGGCCTGGGGTCGGGGCTCCAGTTAGTGCGACGGTGGAGATCGGGATTGGCGGGACCACCACATTCAAAGCGCGCAACAACGAGACACTGAAATTATCTGGTGATTTTATGCTCCAGGCCAGAGTCACTATGGTCACGGGGGTTCCGGTTCCGACACCGCTTAAACTTGGAGTTCGTCTGAAAGCGGACAAATTCGGGCAATTGACGACTTTGGAAATTGCAGACTCTTTGTTCCGTGGTGTTCTTACCGGACCTTTGGCAACCGAAGTTGTAAATTTGATACCTGAAAAGGGGATTAAAAAAGCGGTTCAAACCTTAAAGGGAGAGCTTAAAACGAAAAGCCTGATCGACATATTCCTGCTCGATTATATACCAATTCCTAACGTGGACTTTCATGATGTAGATCTCTATTTCGCAACGCCGGGGGCTACAATTCCGGGTCGCGAAGAAACCCTTAGCGGCATGGGCATCAAAGTTGCAGGGCAAGGCGTAATTTCCATAATAGGTCAACAAATCAAGTTGCCGAAAATCGCCCTTGGCCTGACCATGGCCGAAGGATTGAAGGTTTACGGTAAAATACCGGGCTTGAAACTGGGGCCGCTGAAGGTTGATGACGGCATCTTGGATATTGCTGCCAGCTTGAACAAGCCACCGCATTTCAAAATAACAGGTGGCGTAGATTTTCTTGGTGATACACAAATACTTGATATCGAACTTTCCAATGACAAAATCGGGTTCTTCTATGTCAAAAACCTGGGCGAACTTCTGAAAATCCGGGTCGATGCTCGTTCGGTTGGCGAAGACCTATTCCGGGCCAAAGATTTTGTCGTAACGGCATCGACGATTACCAATATCGACAAAATACTCACCAAAGAAATTATGCCACTGTTGGGTATCCCCGACGTAGTTACAATGTTCGTTAAGGGCTTAGTCCCACTCTATATTAATGGGGCTACCTTCGAAGGCAGTTTGGTTGATTTTGTCAAAGGAAATCCGGTTACCCTTAAAATAAACATGCGTTTGTTTGGCGAAGATGTCGATCCGCTGGTGATCGAAACCCGCCCGATCTGGACAGATCCGTTGGGCGCATTCCCAGCGATTCCATTGGCCCGCGCTATCAGCAAGCGACTGATGGGAGACCAAAATAATGTGTATAGGAAGTTTGCGGATATGTTGAACCGCAAGATCAGCAAACATGAAAATGGGGTAAGGGAAATTGAACATAATTTATATTGGAAAAGAAAAGATTTAGACCATTTGGACAACGAGATAAGGAAAAAAATGAAATGGATGAAAGAGCTTGAATCTGATATCGCCAAAGGTTTCAAACATCCTCGGTATCTTTTAGGTGGCAGCCCTGAAGAGGAATTAGCTAAAAACCAAAAAGAGTTTTGGGTTATGAGAGGTAAATTAGCAGAAATTGAAAAGGACGTTAATAAGCTAAAAATCAGTTTAACGGACGAAAAAGTTAATTTAGCGAACTTAAAGGCATCTAAAAGTCTCGGTGAACGAGATGAAATCACCTTTCAGTCGAAGCAAATTATTAATAGTCGCAAGGTTTGCGCGGATGAGATTAGTGGGAAACTTACAAAAGGGGGTAAGGTTGGGGTATGGACCTGTAATGTAACACTTAAGCGACAATTATGGGGCCACACATTTAAACGCCAAATTACTTCTAGTAACAACCTATGCCTCGATATTGAAAACCCCAATGCGAAAGTAGGTATGCCACTTATTTTATGGAACTGTAATAGTAGGGGGGCTGCTTTTGAGCGGCAAAGATGGGGAGTTACATCGTCCGGATACGTGCGTCATTTAAATAGTGGTCTTTGTATAGGGGCGACTAAGGACGGCAATAAAGGGGGCTTGTTGGAGCTGCAAGACTGTGCGGATACTCCAGCACAGCAGTTCGCTGTTTTCACAAAAGCAGAACTTAAGGCTGCAAAAATCTCTAAAAATAAAGCGGAAGCGGAACGCAAAGCCGAGGTCCGACGTAGAGCTGATGCGCAACGCAAAGCAGAGGAGCAACGTAAAGCTGCGGAACAACGCGAAGCTGAGGCGAAGCTAAAGGATGAACGGGCGCGGACCAAAGCCGCCGCCAATCATAATATATGGATCATCGATATCGGTAAGATTGGCAACGATCACGGTATATACCGCTGGGTTGGAGAAGACTGGAGGCAGATGCCGGGCAATTCGTCGAAGATCGACGCTGGACCGAACAGGACTTCAGTTGCAGCTGACGCCAGCGGAGCCATTAACTACTGGAGTGGCGGAAAGTGGTCGAGCCTGCCGGGCCGGGCCAGGGAAGTGAGTATTTCAGGCGATGGCACGATATGGCGCATCGGTGTCGGTAAAATCGGTAACGATTATGGTATCTACAAATGGGACGGCAAGGCGTGGCAACAAATACCGGGTAATTCATCCAAGATCGACGCTGGCCCGAACGGCACCGCAGTGGCATCAGACGCCAGTGGAGCCATTCACTATTGGGATGGCGGAAAGTGGTCAAACCTGCCCGATCGGGCCAGAGAGGTCAGCATCTCAAGCGATGGCACGATATGGCGCATCGGTGACGATAAGATCGGCAACGATTACGGTATCTACAAATGGGGTGGCAAAGCGTGGCAACAGATGCCGGGTAATTCGTCTAAGATCGACGCCGGTCCGAGCGGCACTGCGGTGTCGTCCGACGCGAGCGGAGCCACTCATTATTGGAACGGCAGAAATTGGTCCAACCTGCCGGGCCGAGCGTTAGATGTTGGCATATCGCCGTGACTTTCTCGTCTCTTTAAACCGAAGGCTTTAACAATCTAATTCAGTTCATCTGCGCAAACTAAGAAATACTGGGGATTGTGGCTGACAAATGTCACCACGACAGTTCACAGGTGTTTGTCCAAACTCCGAAATGTCCGTTCATGGCTATTCTCCGACTATTTTCCCGTCACCGCGAAAGGTCGGCTTTCTGCCGCCAACCAGACGTCGCTGCTGATGCGTGCGCGGCATTGTCATGATGTGATGCCGGCCCCGGAGAGTCCCGATGTGCCGGCGACGCATGCGAACAGCGGCGCCGGATGCGGCACCCACCATGTTCTCGGCATGATCCTGGGGCGAGCCCGTCAGCGGCAGCAAACATTCGAAATTTCCGTTTACGTAAACGTCAGCTAATATGCCGATGACTGGACGGGAGGCCCCGATGACGCAAGCGACGTGGTATTTCGACGTGATCTCACCCTTCGCCTATTTGCAGGCGATGCGCCTGGCGGACTTGCCCGATGATCTCGAGCTTTCGATCAAGCCGACGCTGTTCGCCGGCTATTTGAACCATTGGGGCCATCTGGGGCCGGCGGAGATCGCGCCGAAGAAGGTCTTCATCTTCCGCCAGTGCGCCTGGCGGGCGCGGCGCCTCGGCGTCGGCTTCAACCTGCCGCCGAACCATCCGTTCAATCCGCTGCGCGCCTTGCGGCTGGCCGAGGCCCTGGACGGTGATCTGAAGGCGGTGCAGGCGATTTTCAAGGCCGTCTGGGTGGATGGGCATCTGCCCGACAACGACGCGGGCTGGGCCGGCATTCAGGCCGCCGCCGGGGTTGAGGACGGTGACGCGCTGGTCGGCGAGCCGCAGATCAAGGCGCGGCTGGTGGCGAACGGCGAGAGGGCGATTTCCGAAGGCGCCTTCGGGGTCCCGACCTTTGTCGTCAACGGCGAGATCTTCTGGGGCGACGATGCCTTCGAGATGATGCTGGACTATCTCGACCATCCCGACATGTTCAACAGCAGTGACATGAAACGCGCCGCCGGGCTGGTGCCGACGGCGGAACGCAAGCGCTAGGTCTCAGCCGCAGCGGACCCCGGTTCCGCCCAGGCCGCAATAGCCGCCCGGGTTGCGGCCCAAGTACTGCTGGTGATAGGTCTCGGCGAAATAAAACTCCGGCGCGTCGAGAATTTCCGTGGAGATGGGCTGGTAGCCGGCGGCCTTGAGCTTGTCGGCGTAGGCCTTGCGGCTGGCCTCCGCGGCGCGCAGATCTTCGCGGGAATAGCAATAGATGCCGGAGCGGTATTGGGTGCCGACGTCGTTGCCCTGGCGCATCCCCTGGGTCGGGTCGTGGCCTTCCCAGAAGGTCCGCAGCAATTCATCGTAAGAGATCAATTCCGCATCGTAGACCACCAGCACGACCTCATTGTGGCCGGTGCGGCCCGAGCAAACCTCTTCGTAGGTCGGGTTGGGCGTCGGACCGGCGGCGTATCCGGCCGCCGTCACGTAGACGCCCGGCAGTTGCCAGAACATGCGCTCGGCACCCCAGAAACAGCCCAGCCCGAACATCGCCTTCGCCATGCCGTCCGGATAAGGCGGTGTCAGCGGCCGGCCATTGACGTAATGCGGCTCCGTGACGGCCAGGGCCGCGGGACGTCCCGGCAGGGCGTCGGCGGCGGTCGGCATTTCGGGCTTCGTTTTCGACATGAAGGCAAACATGGCGGCCTCTCTTGGTCAGGATGTGTTGACAAGAATATGGGCGGTATGGCGAAGATTTCCAGGCCAAACAGGTTCACGTTTGCGCCATCACGCGGCGGTGCGGGCCCGGGCCGCGATATGATCCTCAAGGGCTTTGACCTTATCGGGCGTCAAATGCAGGCCGGCCTTGGTGCGGCGCCACAGGATATCGTCGGCGGTCCGCGCCCATTCTTCGCCCACCAGGTAGTCCACTTCCCGGGCCGTCAGGCCGGCGCCGAAGGTCTGGCCCAGGTCTTTCGTGGTCAGCGCTTCGCCCAGGATGAGCCGGGCCCCGGTTCCGTGACGGCGGACCAGCCCCAGGATGATGTCCGGATCGATTTTCGGATGGTCACGGGACAGCTCATCGAACAATGTGCGTGGGTCTGTGCCGCCGCCGGCCAGTACTGACGTGGCCGTCCACGGCCCGCCCATTTCCGGAAAGTGCGGCGCCAATTCGGCCAGGGCGGCCTCGGCCAGGCGGCGGTAGGTGGTGATCTTGCCGCCGAACACAGACAGCAAGGGCGCGCCGGTTCCGGGCGCGTCCAACTCCAGGACATAATCGCGGGTGACGGCGGAGGGGTCACTGTTGCCGTCGTCAAACAGCGGCCGGACGCCGGCAAAGGACCACGCGACATCGGCGGGGTTCAGGGGCTGGCGGAAATAACGGCTGACGGACTGGCACAGATAAGCCGTTTCCGCGTCGCTGATGGAGCCGCCTTCATCGGCATTTTTGACGGCAACATCGGTGGTGCCGATCAAAGAGAAACGGTCTTCGAAGGGAATCACGAAGATCACCCGGCCATCCGGGTTCTGCAGAAGAAATGCCTCGGGCCCGTCGTAAAGGCGCGGCACGACGATATGGCTTCCCTTGACCAGCCGGATGCGGCTGCGTTTCGGCGCCATTTCAGTTTTGCCCAGAACCTCTTCGACCTGGGCACCGGCAGCGTTGATCACGGCACGGGCGGCGACGTCGACAGTTTCGCCGGTTTCAATATTCCGCACGGTGACCTGCCAGCGGTTGTTCTTACGTTCGGCGTGGATGACGCGGTGCCGGGTCAGAATTTGGGCCCCGTTGTCGCGCGCCGACAGGGCGTTGGCGACGACCAGCCGGGCGTCGTCAACCCGGCAGTCGGAATAGGCAAAGGCCGTTCGAATACCGGGGTCGAGCACCTTGCCGGCCGGATGTTCCGCGAGCGCAAATTTCTCACAGCCCGGCAGGCTCTGACGGCGGCTCAAAGAATCATAAAGAAACAGGCCGAGACGGATCAGCCAGGCCGGCCGCTGCGTATGGGCGTGCGGCAGAATGAGGCGCAGGGGCTCAATGAGATGCGGCGCCTTGGCCAAAAGGACCTCGCGCTCGGCCAGAGATTCGCGGACCAGCCGGAACTCGTAGTGTTCAAGATACCGCAGGCCGCCGTGAATCATCTTCGAACTGGCGGACGAGGTGCGCGCGCCAAGATCGCCTTGTTCACACAGCAGGACGCTCAGCCCTCGGCCGGCGGCGTCGCAGGCGATGCCCGCGCCGTTAATGCCGCCGCCGATGACAATGGCGTCGAAAATGCGCGTCAAGGCCATTCCAGGTGCCGTTAGAAACGTTCAATAATGAAAATATATGTCATTAATTGAACATATCATGTCGAAAAGATTCCGAAACTGAAAACTTACCGACGATATGGTGAAGGGCGCAGTCTAGGGAGACGGGGCGATATGAATGGTGGTCCCGGCGGCGGCGGCGATATCGGCGATCTCCGGCGGCGGCGGGCGATCCGTGAAAACCGCCGAGACCTCGCCGATGCCGCCGAGACGGACCATGGCGTTGCGTCCGAATTTCGTATGGTCGGTGACCAGGAAGACGCGCCTGGAGTGTTTGATGATGGTCTGCGACACCCGCACCTCGCGATAGTCGAAATCCAGCAAGGTGCCGTCCTCATCGATGCCGCTGATCCCGATAATCCCGATATCGACTTTGAACTGGCTGATGAAATCCATGGTCGCTTCGCCGACCACGCCGCGGTCTTCGCTGCGGACCACGCCGCTGGCGACAATGACCTCGAAATCCCGTTTCGCGCTCATGAGGTGGGCTACGTTGAGGTTGTTGGTGATGATACGAAGCCCCTGGTGCCCCATCAACGCGCGGGCCACTTCTTCATTGGTGGTGCCGATATTGATGAACAGCGACGCATGATCCGGAATTTGAGCCGCCGCAACGGCGGCAATGTTTTGCTTTTCCGTATGGTGCTGATCTTGACGGGTCGAATAGGCGACGTTCGCGGCGCTGGTCGGCAGGCCGGCGCCGCCGTGGTAGCGCTGCAGCATGTCGCCGTCACAGAGGAAATTGATGTCGCGGCGGATCGTTTGCGCGGTGACGTCAAAGTGCTTGGCCAACGGTTCGATGGAGACGAACCCCTGACGTTGCACCATGTCCATGATTTGCTGCTGACGTTGATTGAGGGTCGAGTTCATTATTTTGGTCCGCGAGACGTTCGATTTGAATGATTTCTATCACATTTTCGAAATCGCGCTATGCGAAAGATTTTTGGAGGCAGATTTTCGAATTCGATCATTAGCACTTGACTCCAGTTCGCCGGGAGCCCGATCATGACCGCGCTATTCATTTGGGCCGGGATGCTCAATGGAGACCGATGGTGGCCTGTTGCCGGGCGCGCCAGCGGAAAATTGAATAAAAACAGATAACGACATCACGGGGAGTGAAAGAATGACCATCAAATCGATCAAGAGACACGCCATGACGGCGGCCCTGGCCGGCGTCGCCGCCGTTGCCTTTACCTGGACATCGGCGTCCGCGGCGGATTGTTATCGCGGCACGCTGGACAAGCAGTATTGTGACCGCAACCGCGATCAGACCGCTGACCTGCCGCTGGATCCGAAAGACTGGGTCAATCCGAGCACCATCATCTTCTCCTACACGCCGGTCGAAGATCCGGCCGTGTATGCGAAAGTTTGGAAGGGTTTCATCGATCACATGGCGAAGGTGACCGGCAAGAAGGTTAAGTTTTTCCCGGTTCAGTCCTACGCGGCGCAGTACGAAGCCATGCGGTCGGGCCGCCTGCACATCGCCGGCGTCAACACCGGCGGCAATCCGGTGGCCGTGAGTTGTGCCGGCATGGTGCCTTTCGCGATGATGGCAAAGGCCGACGGAAAGTTCGGCTACGAAATGGAGATCATCGTGCCCAAAGGCAGCCCGATCAAGGCGCCCGCGGACATCAAGGGACACACCCTGACGTTCACCTCACCGACATCGAACTCCGGCAACAAGGCGCCGTCGGCTTTGTTGAAGTCGGAATTCGGTTTGGTCAAAGACAAGGACTTCAAGACCAACTTTTCCGGCAAACATGACAACTCGATCATGGGCATCGCCAACGGTGACTATGAAGTCGCCCCCATCGCCAATTCCGTACTGCAGCGCATGATTGACCGCAAGAAGGTCGATCCGGCAAAGATTACGACAATCTATAAGTCGGCAACGTTCCCGACGACCGGCTATGGATATGCCCACAACCTGCATCCGGAAGTGGCCGCGAAGGTCAAACAAGCCTTCTTCACCTTCAAATGGGAAGGTTCGGGCCTGCAGAAGGAATTCGGCAAGCAGGCGGATGGATTTATCGGCATTCACCACAAATCCGACTGGGCCGTGATCCGCAAGATCGATACGGCCAACGGCGTCACATATACCTGCAAATAAGCTGCAGGTGATCATTACGCAACTCAGGACCGGGTATTCCGGTCCTGAGTTGTTTTTGGTAGGTTAAACTCAGTTCATTTGATACCGGAGGTTCCATGCTGCGTCTCGATGCTCTGGTCAAACAGTATAAGACTGGCGACAAGGCCCTGAAGGGTATCGACCTTGAGGTTCCGGACGGTCAGGTCATGGCCCTGATCGGGCCGTCCGGTGCCGGCAAATCGACGCTCATTCGATGTGTTAATCGGCTGGTTGAGCCGACGTCGGGGAAAGTCCAGTTGAACGATCTTGAATTGACGACCTTAGGCCAGGGCGAGCTCAGAACTGCCCGTCGCCGCATGGGGATGATCTTCCAGGAATACGCCTTGGTCGAACGCCTCAGTGTCATGGAGAACGTCTTATCCGGGCGCCTGGGGTATGTTGGATTTTGGCGCAGTTATTTCCGCAAATTCCCGCAGAGCGATGTCGACGAGGCGTTTCGCTTGTTGGAGCGTGTTGGCCTCGATCACATGGTCGATAAACGGGCCGACGAACTTTCCGGCGGCCAGCGCCAAAGGGTCGGTATCTGCCGGGCCTTGATACAAAATCCGGAATTGCTGTTGGTCGATGAACCGACGGCCAGCCTGGACCCGAAAACCTCGCGCCAGATCATGCGCCTGGTTTGTGAGCTTTGCGAGGAACGAAAATTGTCGGCGATCATCAATATCCACGACGTCTTGTTGGCGCAGATGTTCGCGCAGCGCATCGTCGGGCTACAGTTGGGCGAGATCGTCTATGATGGCCCGCCGGGCGGCCTGACGCCCGAGGTGCTGACCCAGATCTACGGCGAGGAGGACTGGGAGGCGACGATTGAGAAAGTTGAAGAAGAGGACGAATACGGCGAGGCCGAAAACGAGGGCTCGGGAGAGGCGGGTGGCGACCATCAAGGTCCCGAGTTGGACCACGACCGCATGGCCGGGATGACGTGAGGCAACGACGATGACGACCGCCGCAACCGTCGAAAACAATAGCCATAGGCGCTGGAAAAAGCCGCCGCTGGTCGCTAGCCCGTTGTTGCGCTGGTGTTTATGGTTGGGTGCCGGAATATATTTGGCGGCGGCCTTCGGTACCATGGAAGTCAATTGGGGCCGGGTCATTGAAGGCATTCCGCGCGGTGCCCGCTTTGTCGGCGGCTTTCTGCCGCCGGATTTCATTACCAATATCGATGAAATTCTCAATGGTCTCTACGAAAGCATTTGGATGACCGTGACGTCCACGGTGATCGGCGTCGCATTATCCATTCCCATCGGCCTGGGCGCCGCCAAGAACTTGGCGCCGGCGCCGGTTTATTACGTCTGCCGCGCGATACTGGCCGTAACCCGGAGTTTCCAGGAAATTATCATCGCCATCTTCATGGTCAAGTTGTTCGGTTTTGGTCCTTTGGCCGGCTTCATCACCCTGGTGATCGCGACCATCGGATTTTACGGCAAGCTGTTGGCCGAAGATATTGAAGACATGGACCCTGTGCAGGCGGAAGCAGTGAAAGCCACGGGCGGTGGCTGGTTCCAATGGATCAACTATTCGGTCCAGCCGCAGGTGATGCCGCGGATGATTGGTTTGGGGCTTTATCGTCTGGACATCAATTTCCGGGAATCGGCGGTCGTCGGGATCGTCGGCGCCGGCGGTATCGGCGTGGTGCTGGGCAATGCCTTTGACCAATACGATTATGAGACGGCGGCGGCCGTGTTGCTGGTGATCATCGGCATCGTCATGTTGGTTGAGTATACATCGGGCTACGTCCGCAAGATGGTGCAGTGAGATGCCGGTCATGGAACACAGCGACCTGAAGGTCTGGCAACGGCGCGACCGCGAGAAACAACTGAAAATCTGGGGCGGGTACTTCGTCGCCACGGCGATTTTCGCCTGGTGTTGGCATCTGATGTCGGAGGAAACGATATGGGAATTCTTCTGGGACGCGCCGCGTCAGGCCGCTGACATGGCGTCGCGTATGGTGCCGCCAAAATGGGGATACGTGAACACGCTATGGAGAACCATCTGGGATACCATTAACATCGCCACGTTGGGCACGGTCATGGCCCTTTTCTTGGCTGTACCGACGGCATTTTGCGCCGCCCGCAACACGACCCCAAGCGTCACCTTCGTTCGCCCCATCGCGCTGTTCATCATCGTTTCGTCACGGTCCATCAACTCGTTGATCTGGGCCTTGATCCTGGTCGCTATCGTCGGTCCAGGCGTGTTCGCCGGCGTCATCGCCATCGGGCTCAGGTCTATCGGGTTCTGCGCCAAATTGCTGTACGAGGCGATCGAAGAGATCGACGAGAACCAGGTTGAAGCGGTGACGGCGACGGGCGCACACGGTCCGCAAATTCTGGCCTATGGGATTGTCCCCCAAGTTCTCCCAGCCTTCGCCGGCATCTCCGTATTCCGCTGGGACATCAACATCCGCGAATCGACCATTCTCGGATTGGTCGGCGCCGGCGGCATTGGCCTGCACCTGAGTTCATCGATCGCCAATCTGGCCTGGACACAGGTCAGCGTCATATTGTTGGTGATCATCGCCACGGTGATCTTAAGCGAATGGGTTTCTGCAAAGGTCCGCCACGCCATCATCTGACGGTGTTGTTACCCGGAATCTTGCCCGGGCCCTGTTTATTTACCGGCATTTCAGCCTATATTATCGGCATGTCCGATTCGGCGTCCCGACCCATACCGCCCCGGCCTGTCGTGCTCTGCATTCTGGACGGATGGGGGGCGCGCAGCGAGGTCGAGAATAACGCCATCGCGCTTGGCAAAACCCCCAACTGGGACCGCTATGTCGCCAACGCACCAATGGCGCATCTGAAATCCTGCGCCCAGGACGTGGGCTTGCCGGCGGGCCAGATGGGGAACTCGGAAGTTGGCCACATGAACCTGGGCGCCGGGCGGGTGGTCATGCAGGACCTGCCGCGTATCGACGCGGCTTTGGCGGACGGCAGCCTGCAACAACACCCGAAGCTTGCCAAGTTTGTCGCCGCGTTAAAGAAATCGGGTGGCGATTGTCATTTGATGGGGCTGCTGTCGCCCGGCGGCGTTCATTCCCACCAAGCCCATATGGCGGCCCTGGCCGGCGTTATCTCCGGACAGGGAATTGCCGTCAAGGTCCACGCGTTCCTCGATGGACGGGATACGCCGCCAAGGGCCGGGCGTGGATATGTAGAACAGTTCCTGGCGGATGTCGCGGAATTCGAACGGGTCGGCATGGCAACGGTCAGTGGCCGATACTATGCCATGGACAGGGATCAGCGCTGGGACCGCGTGGCGAAGGCATATGACGTCCTGGTCGACGGTGACGGCGCTGCGGCGGATGATCCCTTGTCCGCCATTGCCACCAGCTACAAAAATGACCTGAGTGATGAGTTCATGTTGCCGACGGCCATCGGCGGCTACGCCGGCATGGCGGATGGCGACGGTCTGTTGATGGCGAACTTCCGGGCTGACCGGGCGCGGGAAATCCTCGCGGCCTTGGCGGATCCCGACTTTGATGGGTTTCCCCGTAAACGCATCAGATCATTCGCCGCGCACCTCGGTCTGGTCGAATATTCACAGCACCTGAACACCTACTACGAGGTGTTGTTCGACTCACTATCCCTGAACGGAATCCTCGGACAGGTCGTTTCCGAGGCCGGGCTGCGGCAACTGCGTATTGCCGAGACGGAAAAATACGCCCACGTGACGTTTTTTCTGAATGGCGGCCGCGAAGCGGAGTTCCCCGGCGAAGATCGTATCCTGGTGCCGTCACCGAAGGTGGCGACTTACGACCTTCAACCCGAAATGTCGGCGCCGGAAGTCACCGACAGATTGGTGAGCGCCATTGAGACCGGAACCTATGATCTCATTGTCGTCAATTTCGCCAATGGCGATATGGTCGGCCACACAGGTATTCTGGATGCCGCCAAAATTGCCGTGCAAACGCTGGATGACAGTTTGGCCAGGTTGGAGGATGCCGTATCCCAAGTTGGTGGCGTCCTGTTGGTGACCGCAGATCACGGCAACTGCGAAGAGATGGCCGACACGGATGCCGGCGAGCCACATACCCAGCACACCCTCAACGACGTACCAGTGCTTTTGCTCAATGCACCCGAGGGCGTAGAGGCGCTGCGGAGCGGCCGGCTAAGCGACGTGGCGCCAACCCTGTTGGCGCTGATGGGGTTGCCGCAGCCAGTTGAAATGTCAGGCCAGTCATTAATCGAAGCGGCCGACGGCGAAATCGCCGAACCCGTTGCCGCGCAATAGGATGGCGGTTGGGATCAGCCGTCGACGTCGGGCGTTCTTATGCGTTGTCGCACTATTTGCGCTCTTCATCGGACTTCCGCAGCCGGCCACCGGACAACAAGACGCGGCGGCCAAACCCAATGTTACGACGGACAAACTCAAGCAGACCCGAAGCGCGCTGAACAAGGCACGCGATGAGACCAGGAAGCTCCAGGACAAGGCCGCGGATCTGGAGCAAGACATCGTTCGCATACGTGACGGGCTCGTCGCGGCAGCCAGAATCATTCAACACCACGAAGCACGGGTCAGCGAAATCCGGCAGCGGATCGATGCCCTTGATGCGAGCCAAATGCAAATCCGTGCGGCGTTTGATCGCCGCCGCCGCCAATTGGGGTTGGTTCTTGCCGCCCTGCAGCGCATGGCGCGCAATCCGCCGGAATCGTTAATTGCACAACCGGTGCCGCCGGCCGACATGGTGCGAAGCGCCATTTTGTTGCGCTCGGCACTTCCCAAATTGGAAGGCGACGCGCGCAGCCTGCGGCGTGATTTGGATGCCTTGGCGGCGGCGCGGATCGAAGCCGAGGAACGGCGCCGCGAATTTGATCACGAAATGACCAAACTGGAAGGTCAGCGGGTTGTTCTGCAGCGGCTCCTTGGACGAAAGTCAAGATTGCGCCGGCGTACGGTGCTGCAAACCAATCGCGCGTCACGCCGCACCATGGCTTTGTCGCAGAAGGCCGCGTCCTTGCTTGATCTGGTTAACCGCTTGGACGCGCTCAGAGTGCAACGGGAAGCAACGACACGGGTGGCCGCGGAAAGGGAGAAGCAACGCCTGGCATCGCTTCGCCTTGCGCCGGGAAACAACGCGACGCGTGCGGCGCCGGTACCCGCCGGGCCGCCAACCGGTTTCAGCGGCCTTTCTTTCGAATCGGGCAAGGGAAAAATCCCCTATCCGGTTGTTGGCCGCGTCGCGGCACGCTACGGACAACCGATCGCCAAAGGCCGTACCCACAAGGGCTTAACACTCGAAACGGCGCGCTCAGCGCAGGTTATCGCCCCCTATGAGGGCAAAATTGCGTTCTCCGGTCCGTTCCGCGGCTACGGGCAACTCTTGATCATCGAACACAACGGCGGATATCATACACTACTTGCCGGAATGGCGCGTATTGATGTTGCCGTTGGGCAATGGGTCCTTGTCGGCGAACCGGTCGGGATCATGGGGCGCACGGGCGCTCGGAAGCCGGCACTCTACTTAGAGATTCGTAGAAAGGGCCAACCCATCAACCCACTGCCCTGGTTGGCAGTACGCAAGGGTAAGGTAAGCGGATGAAATTTCGACACATCAAGGCGGTTCGCGCCGCCGCAATTATTGCCATCACATGTTGGATGGCCGGACCTGTCATCGCCGCCGACGCGAAGCAGAACAGCGCCGATACCTATCAGCTTCTCAACTTGTTTGGCGATGTATTCGAACGCGTGCGGGCAGAGTATGTCGAGAAGCCCACCGACGAGGAACTGATCGAGTCGGCCATAACCGGTATGTTGACGGCCCTGGATCCGCATTCCAGCTATATGACGAAGAAGAACTTCCAGGATATGCAGGTGAATACGCGGGGTGAATTCGGGGGCCTCGGCATTCAGGTCACCATGGAGCGCGGATTCGTCAAGGTCATTTCGCCCATTGACGACACCCCGGCCTACCGGGCCGGTGTCGAGGCCGGCGATTTTGTCACCCATTTGGATGGCGAAGCAGTTCAAGGGCTGTCCTTGTCACAGGCCGTCGACAAGATGCGCGGGAAGGTCGGCACGGATATCAAATTGACGATCCGTCGTAAGGATGTCGCCGAGCCGTTCGATGTCACAATAACCCGGGCCGTTATCAAGATCACGTCGGTCCGGTCCCGGTTGGAGAAGAACGTCGGTTATGTGCGGATCACCAGTTTCAATGAGCAAACCGAGAAAGGTTTGAAAAAAGCGGTCGCCAAGTTCGATAAGGAATTGGGCGACAAGATTGAAGGGCTGGTTCTTGATTTGAGGAATAATCCCGGCGGTCTATTGGATCAGGCCGTGGCGGTATCTGATGCGTTCCTGGACAAAGGGGAAATCGTGTCGACGCGCTCACGCGATCCAGAGAACACGCAACGCTACAATGCGAAACTCGGTGATTTGGCGAAGGGCAAACCTGTTGTCGTGTTGATTAACGAAGGTTCTGCATCGGCTTCGGAAATCGTCGCCGGCGCGCTTCAGGACCACCGCCGTGCCATTATTTTGGGCACCCGGTCGTTTGGCAAGGGGTCGGTCCAGACGATCATGCCTTTGCCCGGGCATGGCGCCATGCGTCTCACGACGGCCCGGTATTTCACGCCTTCCGGGCGGTCCATACAGGCCAAGGGCATCGATCCTGATATCTTCGTCCAACAAGCCAAAATCGAGGCCGTGGAGCCGCAATCCCAGCGCCGGGAGGCAGACCTCCGCGGCGCGCTGAAAAATCCAGATTCGGATGAAAAGGAAACGCCGGCGAAAAAAGACGGCGATGCCAAGGATGAGCAAGGAAAGGCCACGCCCGGTGACGATCGAGATGGTGCCAAGGCGGATGGAAAGGACGCAGCCCCGGTCGACTATCAACTAGCCCGGGCACTTGATCTTCTGCGCGGCCTTTCCCTCTATTCCGAGCATCTTGGCAGACAGACAAACTGAGTTGTCATCGTCGGGGCCGGTCATGATGACATCTGGAAGAGGGTGATTGACGGGTGCAGTTCCTGAAAAAACTTTTTAATCGGTCGTCCGACGACGACGGCTTCGACGATGACGAAGACGACGATGATACGCCACGAACTCAAGTCATCATGGAAGACGATGACGATGAGGACGGCGGCAATTTTGAGGATGACCCCAGCGCCGATGATGAGCAACCCGAAATGGGGAGTGGAACCGGCGACGACGATGACGACGATCCTTTCGGCACTGACGACGACGATGGCGACGACGACCTATTCGACACGGATGACGGTACCGACGACGACGATGTCGAGTTTGACGACGACGATGACGACGATTTCGATTTCGATGACGATGATGAAGATGATGATGACGACGACGCGGAGCCCGGCGGCAAGCGAAAACTGGTTTTCATTGCCGCCGGTGTTGGCGTGCTGCTGCTGGGCATTGTTGGTGGCGGTGTATTTTGGTTTCTGGGTGACGATACAGCAAAGCCGGTTGCCAAGAATGATGTTGAATTGGCGGGCGGTGTCCAGGTCGCCCTGCCGCCGCGCTCGGGGTCATTGAATGCCTTGGGTGCCGGCGAAGATGATACGCCGGCACCAGAACAGAAAGGCGACCCTGCAGATAGCCAAGCCGACAACCAAGCCGATAGCCAGCCTGGCTCGGCGGAGGCCGATGACGATAAGGCGCCGGCCACAGAGCCAACAACGGAAAATCAAATTTCTTCAGCGGCAACCCTTGGGTCGTCTTCGTTAAATTCCTTGGCGGGCTCCGGGGCCGCCGGACAGGGGATTATCATTCCGTCGGTGACCCTGGCTTCTTATCAGAAAGTTCCCGACCAAGCCAAGGCGACACCGTTGGCCAGTGCGCCCGATAGACGATTGCTGGAGAAGGTCGAAGGCCTGGGCGGACCACTTCCGTCAGTCAGCAAGGATGGACGGCGAATACCTTGGGAAGTATATGCCCGTCCATTGACAGGAAATGAGAAAGGCCAGCGGGTCGGCTTGCTGGTCACGGGATTGGGACTAAGCCGCGCCGCGACCATGGCGGCCATTAAAAAATTACCGGGCGAAGTCAGTTTGGTATTCGACCCTTATGCAAAAGATCTGGACGATTGGCTATTGCGGGCACGGCTGGCCGGGCACGAAGTTTTTGTTTCACTGCCCATGGAAAGTGAAAATTTCCCCGCCGAGGATCCGGGGCCCCTGGCATTGACCACGACCTTGCAGGTTGCCGATAACATTAAGCGCCTGCATGGCGTGCTCAGCAGTTTTTCCGGTTATGTGGGCGTTGTCTCGTCAATGGGATCTAAATTTTCCAAGGCGGAGGGCCAGTTAAAGCCGATTCTTTCGGAGCTAAAAAAGCGCGGTCTGATGTTTGTCGACGGCGGTGCAATTGCAAGATCGGTCGCGCCGCGAATTGCCGCGGAAATCGACCTTCCCCGGGCGAAAAGCAATCTGACCTTGGATGAAACGCCGTTACCCGGAAACATTTCCCGGAAACTTCAGCAGTTGGAAAAAATGATCAAGGAAAATGCCACTGCCATCGCGACCATTCGCGCCTATCCCGCAAGCATTCACAGCCTTGTCGCCTGGACCCAAACTTTGAGTGAAAAGCAATTGGCCTTGGTGCCCGTGTCCGCCATCGCCAACAAGCAGTTTATCGAATGATCGCCGGCGGTCACTCTTCGTCAACGGTAGATAGTGAGACCGAATTGCCGTACCGGCGTGGCGTCGGCGCGGTTCTCTTCAATCGCGACGGCCTTGTTTGGATTGGCCGGCGGATACCAAAAAGCGGCCGCGCGCTGGAAAACGAATGGCAAATGCCTCAGGGCGGCATTGATGACGGCGAGGAGCCGTCAGATGCGGTGCTTCGTGAACTTATTGAAGAGACCGGTGCGGAGCGAGCGAAAATCATTGCCGAGACCCGAAATTGGCTGACCTACGATTTGCCGGGCGATCTGCGTCGCGTCGTCTGGGGGGGACGGTTTCGTGGACAGGCGCAAAAGTGGTTTGCGTTGCAATTCGAGGGAACGGATACTGATTTCGATTTGAACAGATACGACGAACCGGAATTCGATTCATGGCGATGGGCAGAGTTGTCAGAGCTTCCAGGGTTGATCGTTCCGTTCAAGAAGGCGATTTACGAGTGTGTCGTGGATGAATTTTCTGAAATTCCGCTGAAGGTACGGTCGCAGCCATGATGTATGTGCAGGTTTTGATCGGCTTCGTGGTGCTTATTGGCGGCGCTGAGGTTTTGGTGCGCGGCGCTGTTAGCCTCGCCAGCCGGCTTGGCATTTCGCCGATGGTCATTGGTATGACGGTGGTTGCTGTCGGCACCTCCGCGCCGGAGCTGGTGGTTTCCGTAAATGCGGCACTTGAAGGCGCGACCGGTCTTGCCGTCGGGAACGTCATTGGCAGTAACATTGCCAACGTTCTTCTGGTGTTGGGCGTTGCGTGTATTTTGTCGCCGATCATTGAACGTCCGGCCGCCCTCAAACGCGATGGCGCGTTTTTTCTGATTGGCACGTTGCTGTTTGTCGGGCTTTGCCTCGGCGGGGTCCTGGATACGAAGGCGGGGATTCTTTTATTGATCGGCTTCGTATGTTTCATTGGCGTCTCCTATTGGCGGGAATCCAGCGACCCGGAATTGTCGGCGGACCACGTCCAAGAAGTCGAAGATCTTCAGGGCTGGCCGACGACGACAGGCGGCATTGCCTTCGCCGTCTTTGCCGGATTGGTGGGATTGGCCGTCGGCTCTGAATTCCTTGTTCGGGGCGGATCGGAGATCGCGCGCGCATTTGGAGTTTCGGAGGAGGTCATCGGCCTGACGCTGTTTGCCCTCGGCACATCGCTGCCGGAACTGGCCGCATCGGTGATTGCAGCATTGAAGGGCCACGCCGACGTGGGAATTGGAAATGTCGTTGGCAGCAACCTTTTCAATATCCTTGGCGTGGCCGGCGTGGCCGCCCTGACGGCGCCTTTGCCTGTTAGCGGCCAAATCCTGGATTTTGATATTTGGATTATGCTCGGGTCGTCGATCCTTTTGTTGCCGGTTTTGGTGTTTGGTTGGCGAATTGGGCGAATGACCGGGCTGATCTTTCTGTTGGCATATGTCGGCTACATCTGGATTCAGGCCTATGGCGTTTCCGACGCCTTGGCGCAAGTCGGTTAGCGGAATTCTCCAGTTCGGCGCCTTGCACGAAGTCAATTGATCGCTCATTCTCACGCCTATGTCTGATCAAGCGCCCCGCAATGCCCTCGTTACTGGCGCCGGAAAACGAATTGGTCGACGCATTGCACTTGATCTTGCGAAGCATGGATGGCGGGTTGCCGTGCATTATTATGGTTCGGTCGACGATGCCAACGAGGTTGTTCGCCGGATTCAAGATGCCGGGGGCGACGCCGTTGCTTTGTCTGCAAATCTGATCGAAGCCGGCGCGGCTGAAAACTTGATGGAGAATGCCGTCGAGGCCCTCGGCCCTCTGACTTGTCTGATAAACAATGCGTCGACATTCGAATCCGATACGGTTTTAACCGCGACGCGTGCCAGTTGGGACGGGCACATGGAGGTGAACCTGCGGGCTCCATTTGAGTTGACGCAGGCCTTCGTCCGCCAATTACCCGAAAAGATCGCCGGGAATGTCATAAACATCATCGACCAGCGCGTATGGAACCTAACACCGGATTTCACCACATATACGCTCAGTAAGGCGGGCTTGTGGGGATTGACGCAAATTCTCGCACGCGCCTTGGCGCCGCAAGTCAGGGTGAACGGAATTGGCCCTGGCCCGACCCTTCCGAGCGTACATCAGTCAGACGAAGAATTTGCCGAAGAATGGTCAGCAATGCCGTTGAAGCGGCATGTAACCCCCGATGACGTGGCTGCGGCGGTTCGCTTCATTCTCGATGCGCCGACCATGACCGGGCAGATGATTGCGATCGATGCGGGACAGCACATGGGGGGTCTTTCGCCGACGGTGGAATATCCTGCGAGGAAAGAGTAAATATGCGGCACGTATTATTGGAACCGGGCGCCCAGGAATGAACGCGAACATCGTCAAATCTGCAACGTCGTTACGGATTGCCGACGCCAATAGTGCCATCCGTCACGTCTTCATTCGCGATTTCATGGTAGAAGTTCTTATCGGCGTGCATGATCATGAAAAGGAGCAAAAGCAGCGGGTCCGCGTCAATCTTGACCTTGCCGTAGATGAAGGTGAGCACCCGATCATTGATGACATCCGCAACGTCGTAAATTACGAAACCATGGCGCTGGCGATCGTCAGTATCGCTGAAGAGGGGCATGTGAATCTGGTCGAAACGTTCGCCGAGCGCATCGCCGCCATGTGTCTGGAAGACGAACGCGTGGACTCTGCACGGGTCCGTATTGAGAAACTCGACATTCTTGAGAATGCGGAAAGCGTCGGTGTCGAAATTGAAAGATTTCGCGAAGTATAGAGTTGCCCGGATAGAGAACTCGATACAGTTCGACTGAGTTGTTCATTAGGTGTTGGGTGCGATAGTTTTGCACAGGCCGCCACATGCTACAGTTTTGTAATGCAAATATTTCAGTACGTTTCATGATCCGTATCATTGGTCACTAGTTTGGAAAAAATTGTTTTATTTCAATGATTTATATTTTTGCTTAAAATTTAGGCATTCTGCAAATATTTCACAATTTCCGCGCCCTAGCGATGCGCGGTCAGCTTTTCAACAAGTTTGTCCACAGGATTAGTGGATAGAAATTGGCTTATCTTCTGTGACAAAATCTGACGGCGTTGCCAATAGGCGGCGATGGTATGGTAATTTGCGTTTCGGACGACGAGGGAACTCTATTTTTGACCGACGACACGCCAGAGAAAATGTCATCTGACGACGATTTGGAAGCCCCCGGCGGACCGCAATCGGGTGCATCTGTTATTGGCGGCTATCTGAAAACGCTTTCCGGAAATCCGGGTGTCTATCGGATGATCAATGGGGAGGGGAAAGTCCTTTACGTCGGCAAGGCGAAGAGTTTGAAAAAACGAGTTGCCGCATATACCCATCCTGAACGGCAAACGGTCCGAATCCGCAGGATGATTAATGAAACCGTTTCGATGGAATTCGTTACGACCCATACGGAAGCGGAAGCGTTGTTGCTGGAATCCAATCTCATTAAGCGCTATACGCCGCGTTACAATATCTTGCTTCGCGACGATAAATCTTTTCCATTTATATTGCTGACGCAGGACCACGAATTTCCACAGATATTGAAGTACCGTGGCGCCCAGAACCGTGCCGGTGAATATTTCGGCCCTTTTGCCTCGGTATGGGCCGTTAACGAGACATTGGCCGTATTGCAGCGCGCCTTTTTGCTGAGAACCTGCGCCGATTCCGTTTTTTCGAATCGCACCCGTCCTTGTCTGTTGCATCAGATAAAGCGGTGTTCCGCGCCCTGTGTTGGAAAGATCAGTCGTCGCGATTATCGCGATTCGGTTCACCACGCGCAGATGTTTCTGACTGGCGACAGCCAGCAAATACAGAAACGGTTCGCCCAATACATGCAAGGCGCCAGTGACAATCTTGAATTTGAACTGGCCGCCCAATACCGGGATCGAATACGTGCGCTGACCCGCGTTCAGGCCCATCAGGACATTAACCTTTCAAAGTTGAAGGATTCAGATGTCATCGCTGTTCATCAGGCCGGCGGAGCGACCTGCGTTCAGGTTTTCTTTTTCCGCTCAGGTGCGAATTTTGGAAACCGCTCATATTTTCCCAGCCATGCCAAGGAAGAGGATGCCGCAACGGTGCTTGAGGCATTTATTGGGCAGTTTTATGCACGAATTCTACCACCCGCGCGAATTCTCCTCAGCGAGGATCTGCCCAACCGAGATCTGGTCGCCCGTGCTCTGGCTGTCCGCGCTGATCGCCAGGTAGATATCAGTATTCCGAAGCGCGGCGACCGGCGAAAGCTCATGGTTCACGCGATTAGCAATGCCCGTGAGGCGCTGACCCGCCGATTGGCGGAAAGCGCTTCGCAGCGCAAATTACTGGATGGATTGGCGGCGCGCTTCGGATTGGACGCCGCGCCTGCGCGGATCGAAGTGTATGACAATTCCCATATCTCCGGTAGCCGCCCGGTCGGGGCCATGATTGTCGCCGGACCGGAAGGGTTCATCCGCAATGCTTATCGCAAATTCAACATCAAGGGGGCACGCGACACGACAGTACCGGAAAATGACAAGGAAGGGTTCAACCCCGGAGACGATTACGCCATGATGAAGGAGGTGTTGACCCGACGTTTCTCCCGCGCCCTTCGGGAAGATCCGGACCGGACCGGCGGACAATGGCCGGATTTGGTCTTGCTTGATGGCGGCAAGGGCCAGTTGGGTATTGGCCTTGCAGTTTTCGAAGAACTGGGAATCGACGGTGTTGATCTGGCCGCCATTGCCAAAGGACCGGACCGTGACGCAGGCCGAGAGCGTATTTTCCAACCGGGTGCCGCCAATCCCATATCCCTGCAGCCGCGTGACCCGGTTTCCTATTTTCTCCAACGTATCCGCGACGAGGCCCACCGCTTCGCCATAGGGGCCCATCGGGGCCGGCGGAACAAAGCTGTCGGCCGATCCATGCTGGACGAAGTTCCCGGCGTTGGTGCGCGCCGCAAGAAGGCGTTGTTGCATCATTTCGGTGACCCTCAATCCGTTGCCCAGGCCGGCAAGTTGGACCTGGAGGCGGTGGACGGGATAAGCTCATCCCTTGCCGGTAAAATTTACGATTGGTTTCACGCCGACGGATAGTTGCGTGGCGGGCTGAGTGACGTAGAATGCCCGCGCATGTTGACGAAGCTGCCCAATATTCTGACGTTTTCCAGGATCATCGCCATTCCGGTGTTGGTCGGAATACTTCTGTTTGTCGACGATCCGAAGGGCAGCTGGATAGCCTTTTCTGTTTATACTTACGCCTGCATCACGGACTTTTTTGACGGGTACCTGGCGCGCGCTTGGCACCAGCAATCGGCATTTGGCCGGTTCCTCGATCCGATCGCCGATAAGTTGCTGGTCGCCAGTGTATTGCTGGTTCTTGTCGGGATCGACCGCTTTCATGGCCTGGAGGTGTTGCCGGCAGCCGTTATTCTGTGCCGGGAAATCCTTGTCTCCGGGCTGCGGGAATTCCTGGCGGAAGTCCGTGTCAGCATGCCGGTCAGCAGCCTCGCGAAATGGAAAACCGGCATCCAGATGTTGGCGATGGGATTTTTGCTCGTCGGGCCGAATGGGCCCGATTTCTGGATTATCTCAACATTGGAAATTGGGATTTTCGGATTATGGGCGGCCGCACTTTTGACCCTGATAACCGGGCTTGATTATCTGGTCGCCGGGCTCCGTCATATTCGTGAAACGGATACAGCCCCGGCTGGCAGGCATCATGAAAAATCCGCCAAGGAAGCCGAAGATGGCTGAAATGAAAATCTTTGGACTGGTCGGTTGGAGCGGCAGTGGGAAGACGACCTTGATGCGCCAATTGCTGCCGGAATTGACCGGGCGGGGCTATCGGGTTTCGACAATGAAACATACACACCATAACTTTGATATCGACAAACCTGGGAAGGATTCCTACATGCACCGTGAAGCCGGCGCCCACGAGGTTCTCATCACCGGCTCCAGGCGTTGGGCGATCCTGCATGAAAACAGGGCGGCCCCGGAACCAGATATTGGTTCTCTGTTGGACCGTTTGGAGGACGTCGATCTCGTGTTGATCGAAGGGTTTAAAGACCATGCCCACGCTAAGATGGAAGTACATCGCCCAACCGTCGGCAAGCCGTTGCTAGCCGCCAATGACGAAAGTATCGTCGCGGTGGCCAGCGATGAAACGCTTCCTCGGATTGACGTGACGGTGATCGATCTTGACGACGTTGCCGGCATTGCTGATTTCATTCAAGAATACTGTGGCTTGGGTCGGAGGGCCGATAGTGGCGCAGCTTAAGGACGACTGCTTTGCTTTTGGCGGCGAGTTGATGCCCCTGGGCGACGCATTGGCCTTGTTGCGCCAACGGCTAACCACCGTGACCATGCTTGAGCCTATTCCACTTCGTTCGGCGCTCGGCAGAATTCTGGCGGAAGATATCGTATCGCCCCGCAATGTGCCGCCCCATGACAACAGTGCGGTCGATGGCTATGCCGTTTATTTTGATGATCTGAACGCCGATCGGGAAACGCGCCTGCCTGTTGGCGGTCGCGTTGCGGCGGGCCATCCCTTGGGCCGGCCAGCGAACCATGGCGAAGCCGTCCGAATTTTTACCGGCGCCCCCATGCCGGACGGAATGGATACGGTTTTCATGGAGGAGGATTGTTCGGCGGAGGCTGGCGTCGTCGTGTTGCCCCATGGGTTGAAGCGCGGGGCCAACCGCCGGAAACGCGGCGAGGATATTGTCTCAGGCGACATTATTATGCGGGCCGGTCAGAAGTTGCGGCCGCAGGAATTGGGATTGGCGGCATCCGTTGGCCGTCATCAATTGACGGTCCAAGGCAGATTGCGCGTCGCGGTGTTCTCCACGGGCGACGAAATTCGGGATCCGGCCGGCGATGCACCGGACGGATGCATTTTCGATTCCAATCGATTCGCCATCATGGCGCTTCTTGAGAACCTGGGCTGTTTGGTGACCGATCTTGGAATTTTGGCGGACAACAAGGAAGAGATTGCAGCGGCTTTGATCGGTTCCGCATCACAGCACGATGTGGTGGTGACATCAGGCGGCGTATCGGCGGGTGAGGAAGACCATGTAAAGAGCGCGGTTGAACGGAACGGCAGTATCCATTTCTGGAGATTGGCGATTAAACCGGGCCGGCCCATCGCGCTTGGTCAGATTGCCGATGCGGCCTTCGTTGGCCTGCCGGGAAATCCTGTTGCCGCCATGGTCACGTTCATGGTGGTCGCCAGACCAATGCTACAGATGTTGAACGGAGCCGCCGATTATCAAACGCCGCGGTATTCCGTGCGGGCGGATTTCGACTACAAGAAGAAGATCGGCCGCCGGGAATGGGTGCGGGCGATTTTATCCGGTGATGCTGCCAGCGAACTTTCGGCCCAAAAGTTTCGTTCAAGCGGCGCCGGAATTCTGACCTCCATGGTCGCGGCGGATGGTTTGGTGGAACTCGCCGAACATATCGAAGAAGTGGCGCCAGGCGATATGGTTGATTTCCTGCCGTTCAACGAGGTGCTGCAATGAAGCTGTTGTATTTTGCTTGGGTGCGCGAAAAGACGGGAATCGGTGAGGAAACGGTTCCCTTGCCGGAAGGTGTGTCGACTGCCCGTGATCTGGTGGCGTGGTTGAAGGAACGAGGCGATGGATTCACGGCTGCTTTTTCCGAAGACGGTTTGGTGCGGGTCGCCGTTAATCAGGAGTATGCTACACTGGATGAACCGGTGGCTGAGGGCGACGAAGTGGCGTTTTTCCCACCGGTGACAGGAGGTTGATCTGAGCATCCAGGTTCAATCCGAGGATTTCGACGTTGGCGCTGAATTGGCACGCCTGACGGAAGCCAACCCACGGATTGGCGGACTTTGTTCGTTTGTCGGGCTTGTCCGGGACATGGGTGGCACGGCGTCGACTGATCAGGTCATCAAGGCCATGACTTTGGAGCACTATCCCGGCATGACAGAACGGGCACTGGCCGCCATTGAAGCCGAGGCCAACGAACGGTGGCCCTTGGAATCGACGCTGATCATTCATCGCTATGGCCGCCTTGAACCGGGCGATCAGATCGTACTGGTCGCCGCCGCATCGGCGCATCGCGAAGCCGCTTTTGACGCGTGTCACTTTTTGATCGACTGGCTGAAAACCAAGGCACCGTTCTGGAAATCGGAAGATACGCCAGATGGTGGCCAATGGGTGGATGCCCGAAATTCGGATAATGTCGCCGCTGCCCGCTGGGCCCATGAACCGGACAAAGACACATCAGAAGCGGCGGAGTAGCCGAAATTTCCCCGGCAATCATATTTTTCGATTTCGACGGCGTGATCGTTGAATCGGTCAGCATCAAGATCGACGCCTTTCGGGGCTTGTATGCCAACCACGGTGAGGATGTGGTCTCAAAGGTGCTTGCCCATCATGCCGAACACGGTGGGATTTCCCGGGTCGTCAAGATTCGCGATTGCCACCGCATATTTTTAGGAATTGAGTTGAGCGAGCACGCAGTTGACGTTCTTGCCGGTCGATACGCAAAGTTAGTCGAAGATGCCGTCGCCGTTTGTGAATCGGTTCCCGGCGCCGAAGAGCTTTTGCAAAACAACAAGGGGGCCCGGCGGTTTTACGTCGTCTCGGGTACGCCAGAAGACGAACTGCGACGTATTACCGACCGTCGCGGGATCAGCGGCTACTTCGAAGCGATTTACGGATCACCCCGAGGCAAGGAGGAAATTGTAGAAGATGTTCTCCGCCATCACGGTTTAACGCCGCCAGAGGCCCTTTTTGTCGGCGACACGATGACCGATTATCGTGCTGCCATGGCGACCAAGGTGCCATTCATCGGTCGCGTGGAAGCGACCTCGGGAAATCCGTTTCCGGAAGGCGTGACGATTGTTTCAGACATGGCGGGTCTGGCTGCTCATATGGGCATACGGTAGATTTTAATTTGATTTCTGCGGAGATAAAGCATGAGCGACGGCGGTTCTAGCAGAGCATATAAGAATGAACGGTTTATCAATAGCCCGGATGCCCGGGAGCTTCGCATCCTGGCCGAATACATCGAGCCGCAGACCCGGTTTCGCGATTTCAACGTCAGCGACACAATTGTCTTCTTTGGCTCGGCCCGCCTCCTGCCCATGGACGATGCCAGCAAAAAATTGGAGGCAGCGCGGAATCATGGCGGTGATGTGGCGGCGGCTGAACGGGGTCTTGCCATGTCCCGCTACTACGAAGACGCCCGCGCCTTGGCGGCCAAAATGACCGAATGGTCGAAGGGATTGGAGGACACGAGCCGCCGGTTTCTCGTTTGCTCTGGTGGCGGACCCGGAATTATGGAAGCCGCAAATCGCGGAGCTTCTGAAGCGGACGGTATAAATATTGGATTCAATATATCCCTGCCATTTGAACAACATGACAATCCTTACATTACCCGTGAATTGAATTTCGAATTCCACTACTTCTTTATGCGAAAATTCTGGTTCATCTACATGGCGAAGGCGCTGATAGCTTTCCCCGGCGGTTTCGGTACCCTGGACGAATTGTTCGAATCGCTGACATTGATTCAGACACGGAAGCTGAATAAACCGCTTCCCATCGTTCTCTACGGCAAGGAATTCTGGGATGACGTCTTAAACCTGGACGCACTGGTGAAGTATGGGACCATATCTGCAAGCGATCTGGACCTGTTCCACATAACTGACTCTGTCGACGACGCATTCGAATACATCGTCGGCCAATTGACGGAGAATGCGATCACGAAGCCGGGCGGTATTTTGTGACCGCGGGTGGATCGGCGATGCCGAGGCAAAAGAAAAGGCCGGGTTCTACCCGGCCTTTGCACGTTTGATTGCAGAGAGGAACTCAGGCTGCTGCCTCGTCAGGTGTTTTGCCGACGGTTTTGTCGTAGTCGTCCATCATCCAGCGGGAAATCTCGCCGACCGAGAACGAATGACCGTCAATCTCTCCCACCGGCGTGACCTCTGCTGCGGTGCCGGTCAGAAAAACCTCCGTTGCATCGCCAAGTTCATCCGGCGAGATGGCCCGTTCGATCACCTCGATCCCCCGCGCCTTGGCCAGCCCGATCACAGTTTGCCGGGTAATGCCGTCCAAGAAGCAATCGGGCGTCGGGGTGTGCAGCCGGCCGTCACCAAAGACAAGGAAGATGTTGGCGCCCGTCGCCTCGGCGATGCGCCCGCGCCAGTCGAGCATCAGAGCATCATCGTATCCGTGCGATTCGGCTTCGTGCTTTGACATGGTGCAAATCATGTAAAGTCCAGCCGCCTTGGAATCAGTCGGCGCCGTGTCCGGGGCCGGGCGCTTCCATGCGCTTGTTTTCAGTCGAATCCCTTTCATCCGTGCTTCCGGTGAGAAATAGGACGGCCACGGCCAAGCGGCGATCGCCAGATGGATGGTGTTTTGCTGCGCTGAAACACCCATCATCTCACTGCCGCGCCACGCAACAGGCCGGATATAACCATCGACAATGGCGTTGGCTTGGCACACTTCGATGCATGCGGCGTCAATTTCATCGGCCGAGAAAGGAATTTCGAAACCAAGGATCGTCGCCGATTTGATCAGGCGATTCGTATGTTTCCGTAATTCAAATATCTTACCGCCGTAAGCCCGTTCGCCTTCGAAAACGCAGGAAGCATAATGAAGGCCATGGGTAAGAACATGGACGTCGGCGTCGCGCCAGGTTCCTAATTCTCCATCGTACCAAATCTGGCCGTCACGATCGTCAAATGCGTTGCTGTCCATCGTAATTTTCTTTCGTAGAATGGTGGTGGCGCCAAAGGTTCTTGCGTTTGCTACCATTTCCGTGCATATAAGTCAATATTACTGTCGTATTTTTATTGGCGATTGTGAAGGAAGTCCAGTTCATGCCTGAGTCTGACAGCCTACAAAATCTGAACCCCAATTCTTCGGATCTGAGCCAGGAGGAAATGCGTCAGGCAATCGAGCTTTTATTTTTTGCCTATCGTGATTTTACCGGTGAAGCCGATGCCGTATTGGCTTATTTTGGGTTTGGCCGGGCTCACCACAGGGCAATTTACTTTATCGGCCGGAACCCGCGAATTTCCGTAAGTGATCTTCTGGCAATCCTGAAAATCACCAAACAAAGCTTGTCCCGTGTTTTGACGCAGCTGATTGACGAAGGCTACGTTCGCCAAGATACGGATCCGATCGATCGCCGCCGCCGCCTTTTGCATTTGTCGGAAAAAGGCGCAGAATTGGAATGGCAATTGACCCAACGGCAAAGCGCCCGCATCACGCGTGCCTATGCGGCGGCCGGCGCCGGATCAGTCGCCGGATTTCGAAGTATTCTCCGTGCCATCATTGATGAAGATGACCGCCAGCGTGTCGGACGGCGCGTCGACGGCGAGCCTGATATGGGGCGGCGGAGATTAATCGGATGACGGCTCTGAGCGGCGACGCGCCGCATATCCTGGTTGTCGACGATGACGAACGATTGCGGGACTTGCTGGTAAAATTTCTCACCGACAACAGATTTATGGTTACCGGCGCGCGCAACGCAGCGGACGCCCGGGCGCGGATGGCCGGACTGACCTTCGATCTGATCGTTCTCGATTTGATGATGCCCGGCGAAAGTGGGCTGGCTTTTGCCAACCACATTCGAAAAACAAGCACCATTCCCATTCTCATGCTGACGGCGATGATCGAATCGGAGGACCGGATTCGTGGATTGGAGCATGGCGCCGACGATTACCTGGGCAAACCATTTGAGCCTCGGGAATTGGTTCTGCGCATCAACAATATTCTCAAACGCATCCCGGAGCCCGATGAAGTCCCCGAGGAAGTTGGTTTGGGCGACGTCCTGTTTCGACCGCTTCGTGGCGAATTGGAACGCGCCGGCCGGTCCGTCCGCCTTACCGAAGTTGAGGCGGCGTTGCTGGCAGTTTTGGCCCACCGGCCGGGCGAGGTATTAAGCCGCGACGAGTTGATATCCTTAACCGGCGCCAGTGGCGGCGGCCGTGCAGTTGATGTGCAGGTTACACGGCTGCGCCGAAAGATTGAGGCCGATCCGAAGATGCCACGTTATTTGCAGACAGTACGCGGGAAAGGGTACGTTCTAATTCCAGACTGACGGAACCGGAAATACATGGCCGCGTACATCAAAAAAGTTCTGCCCAAAAGCCTGCTTGGCCGGTCGTTGATGATTATTGTCACACCGCTGATTCTCTTGCAGGTCGTCTCGGCGACGATTTTTTACGAAACCCACTGGGACAAGGTAACGTTGCGGCTGGCACGCGGTGTTGCTGGTGACGTATCTGCAGTGATTTCTTTGCTCCGTCAAAACCCGGACAAGGTGGGCCGCGAACGGATATTCGATTTGGCTTCGGGTACCATGCAGCTGGCCGTATCCATGCGGGAAAAGGCCGTCTTGGCCAATGCGCCGCCCGCGGGCGACGACCTGATGTCGCGCATGCTTATCCGTGCAATTCAGGAATCTGTCGGCAAGCCCTTTCATATCGACACGAAGAGCGAACCTCGGCATGTCCTCATCGACGTACAACTTCCTGACGGCGTGCTTCATGTCGTCACGTCGCGCAAGCGTCTTTTCAGCTCGACAACATACGTATTTGTCATTTGGATGGTAGGTACGTCGCTCATCCTGTTCGCCGTCGCGACCATTTTCATGCGCAATCAGGTCAAACCTATTCGGCGTCTGGCCGATGCGGCCGAGAATTTCGGCAAGGGACGGGACGTCTCACGGTTTAAGCCGGAAGGCGCGACCGAGGTGCGACAGGCAGCGTCGGCTTTTCTGGCCATGCGCGAACGCATCGTCCGGCAAATTCGTCAACGCACCGACATGCTGGCTGGGGTTTCGCACGATCTTCGTACACCCTTGACCCGCATGCGTCTGCAAGTCGAAATGCTGGAGACGGTTGCCGGTGCCAGCGACCTTAAAAGTGATATCGCCGAGATGGAGCATATGCTGGAAGGCTATCTGGCATTTGCCCGGGGCGAAGGAACGGAACAGCCTCAGCAGACCAACCTCACGCCCTTGCTGGAGAATGTTGCCGTGCAAGGGCGCCGGAAAGGCGGGTTGATTGATTTGCATGTCGAGAGCGAATTTGAAATGCCGCTTCGCAAAACGGCTTTCAAGAGGTGTCTGACAAACCTCGTCGATAATGCCATCCGATACGGTCAACACGTCACCATTCGTGCAGGTCTGCGTGATGACCGATATGAGATTACGATCGATGACGATGGGCCAGGAATTCCCGACGAATTTAGGATTGACGTGTTCAGACCATTTTTTCGTGTTGAGGATTCGCGAAATCCCGAAACCGGCGGCGTCGGGTTGGGACTGACGATTTCCGGCGATGTTGTCCGAGGTCATGGTGGCGAGATCATACTTGCCGATTCGCCAAATGGCGGGTTGCGCGTTCGCTTGCGGTTGCCGGTATAGGCGGACAGCCCATGCCAAATGGCTGGTATCCTTGCGCAAATTCGCCTATGATCACTTATGGCTTTGGACGTACTGACGAGATATATGGCTTCAGCTTTATATGGGTTTGTTCATGCTGACGCGCCGTTGCTATGAATGCGTAATCTTGGGAGCCTGATGTGACCAGCCCAAAACCGATGAAAATTCTTCTCGCGGACGATCATGCTTTGTTTCGTGAAGGTATGAAGCACATCCTTTCGGAATTGGAAGAAATAGGTGAGATTGTCGAGGCGGACAGCTACACACAGGCCATCGAAATTCTCGATGGAGGTATGGCTTTCGACTTAGCGCTGGTGGATCTGGCAATGCCGGGTCTCGACAATTTCGCCGGCCTTGAAGCGGTTTGCGAAAAGGTCGGCGGTGCGCCTGTCGTCGTAGTTTCCGCAATGGAAGGCGGTAGTGAGATTCGCCAAGCCATGGATTGCGGCGCCTCGGGCTACATTCCTAAAACCCTCGACAGCAACGTCGTTGTCAGTGCGTTGAAATTGGTATTTTCCGGCGGTGTCTATTTGCCACCGAATTTGCTGAACGCGGACCATTCCGACGGCCGTGGCCGCAACCGGAGCCGCGATATGAGCCGCGGTTCCGATAAGGCCCGGTTGACGCCCCGCCAGCACGATGTATTGGATCTCATGGCCAAGGGACATTCCAACAAGGAAATCGCCCGAAAGCTCGAATTGGCCGAAGGGACGGTAAAACTTCACGTCACCGCCTTGTTGAAGGCGCTGGAGGCAAGCAATCGAACTCAGGCGGTCATCAAAGCCGCGTCGATTGGATTGACATCGACCGCATTGGCCGAAGGCGGGTAGGCTTTCCCTTAGAGCCTTTCACGTTGATATGAAATCACTGAGACGCCATCTCCGGTCCGCTGGCAAGGAGTGGT
>CAZQPC010000009.1:0-33037 GCA_964595005.1 uncultured Magnetovibrio sp. | reverse complement strand
CGGCACGGCGTTTCCTGTTCCGCACGCCAGCCGTAATGGTCGATGACCATGACATCGAACGGGCCGGCACCGGACATGTCGTCCGGCCGCAAACAGTCGGCAGCGCGGGCCTGCAGTTCATTTACCGTCTTCATACTTTCCTCGGAAACCGCGAAACGGCAGGACCAGCCGGCGTCTTCCATGGCTGCCGCCAAGGTCAGGCATCGAACGGCATGGCCGCCGCCGATGGCGGCGTCCGCGTCGAACCGGAACAGGGCACGCTTCGCCGCCATGCTCAGGTCTCCCGCATGGATTTCTTCAGGCCCTCCAGGCGGTCCTGACCGGCATTGATGGCCGCCAGGTCAGGGTCCGCCTCGACAATCGCCAGCACCGTCTCATAACCCCAACCCGCCCGGCCTTCCGGCAGCCGCGGCCACAGCGCCTGGAAAAATTCGTAATCGCGGTCATTGTCGATGGTCCAACGATGTCCCGTCGTATGCGCCCCGGGCCCATCCAGGCCGACCTTGCGGGCATCGGGGTGATTGCGCACGTAGGGCATGACATGTTCGCGTTCGAATTTCTGCGTGGCTTCCCTAGCCGCGCGTTGCAGCCAGGCGAAAGAGATAGCCTCGCAATCCAGGCCATGCGGCCAGCTGGGCGGCATGTTGTTGCAGGCGAAGTCGGCATTTTCGCGAACCCTAAGGGCGACAACATCGGCGCATACCTGGGGATCGATTAACGGGCAATCGCTGGTCACCCTGAGCACCGTCTCCGCCGCCATGAACTTGGCCGCCCGATAATAACGATCCAGCACGTCGTCCTCCGCGCCGCGATAGACGTCGGCGCCAACCCGCACCGCTTCGGCGGCCACCGGGTCACAATCGTCGGTATCGGGGATCGCGCAGCACACCCCGTCGATGCCGGGAATGGCCAGGCAACGGCGCAGCACATGGTCAAGAATGGTCGTCCCGCCAAGCGGCAACAGAACCTTGCCCGGCAAGCGCGTCGAGGCCATGCGGGCCTGGACGATACAGACCGTCGTCATCCGCCGGCCCCGAGAACGCCGGCCAAGTTTGAGACGACATAGTCGACGTCGTCATCGGTCATGCCGACCTGCAGGGGCAGGGTGAGAATTTTGTCGTAGTAGGCATCCGCACCGGGCAACGCCGCGTCGCCGTAAAGTTTTCGATAATAGGGCTGGCGGTTGACCGGCAGGTAGTGGACTTGGGTGCCGACGCCGCGGTCCGCCAGAGCCCGCATCACCGTTGCCCGGTCCGTGCCGGCGGCGGCAAAGTCGATCAACACCACGCAAAGATGCCAGGACGGCTGGCACCCGGCGACCTGAGGCAGCAAGCGCATCGTTGGCGCCAGCGGCGCCAGGACATCGGCGTAGCGCGCCATCAACCTCTCGCGGGCTGTCTTGAAGTTCTCAAGCTTGCCCAATTGACTGAGGCCCAGCGCACAATGGATGGCGCTGGCCCGGTAATTGAACCCCAATTCCGGCATCTCGTAGTACCAGGGGTTGGCCGTGCCGCCATCGTCGAAGGCTTGATCGGCGAGTTGAAAGGCGCCGGCATCGCGGCTCATGCCGATGTTGCGGAATTGCCGCAAACGCCCCGCCAGGCCCGCATCGTTGGTGGTCACGGCCCCGCCCTCGCCCATGGCCACCGTTTTCACCGGATGGAAGGAAAAGATCGCCATCTCCGCATAAGCACAACTGCCAACCGGCACCATGTCATTGCCCGGCCCTTGATGGGCGCCGCCCAGGGCATGGCAAGCGTCTTCGACCATGGGCAGGTCGCAGGCGGATTTCAGCGCCGCCATGTCGCAGGTCTGGCCGTTGATGTGCACCGGGAACACGGCTTTCGCCGCCGGTCCGGCGACATCCAGGGCGGCGGCCAGGGTGTCGGCGGTCATCAGGCCGGTTTCCGCATCGACGTCGGCGAACACCACGTCCGCCCCCACATAGCGCGCCGCATTGGCTGTCGCCAGGAAGGTCATTGTCGGCACCACGGCTTTATCGCCGGGCCCGAGCCCCAGAGCCAGGGCCGCCAGATGCAACGCCGCCGTGCCGCTGGAGCATGAGATGGCCTGCGCGGCGCCGGTGACGCCGGCCAATTTGGCTTCGAAGGCCTCGACAACCGGGCCGGTGGTCAGAAAGTCGCTGGTCAGAACGTCGGTAACGGCGGCAATGTCATCATCATCGATGCGTTGGCGGCCGTAGGGCAGGAAGGGCCGGTCGGCGGTCATGGCTCAGGTCTTCGACGACCCGGCCACCAACTGGTGCAGGCCATCGGCGTCCAGCCATTCCGTGTTGTTGTCGCTGGAATAGCGGAATCCGTCCTCGACGGGTTTCGCGCCATCGCGCAGCACGTGCCCGGTCCAGGCGACAGGATTGGGCTCGATGACATAACGGTCGGGGAATTCCACCGTGTTGCGGGCGTCGTCTTCGGTGATCATCACTTCGTGTAATTTCTCGCCGGGGCGGATGCCGATAATCTTGTACTTGGTCCCTGGCGCCAGGGCTTCGGCCAGGTCCGTGATCTTCATGGAAGGGATTTTCGGCACGAAAATCTCGCCGCCGCGCATCATATCCAGGCACGACAGCACAAACTCAACGCCATGTTCCAGGGTGATCCAGAACCGGGTCATGCGGGCGTCGGTGACCGGCAGTTCTTTGACGCCTTCGTCAACCAAGCGCTGATAGAGGGGCACGACGCTGCCCCGTGAGCCGACCACATTGCCGTAACGCACACAGCAAAACACGGTGCCGCCTTCGCCGCTTAATTGGTTGGCGGCGGTGAAAATCTTGTCCGACGCCAGTTTTGACGCACCGTAGAGGTTGATGGGGTTGCACGCCTTGTCCGTGGACAACGCCACCAGGCGTTCGACGCCGCCCATGATGCAGGCCATGACCAGGTTTTCCGCACCCAGAACGTTGGTATGGATGCATTCCGTCGGATTGTACTCGGCCGCCGGCACCTGCTTCAGGGCGGCGGCGTGAACGACCGTGTCGATACCGCGAAGTGCCATCTTCAATCGGTCCAAATCGCGCACGTCACCGAGGAAATAGCGCAGGCAGCGGTGTTCCTTGGGATCGAACTTCTGCTGCATTTCGTATTGTTTAAGCTCGTCACGGGAATAGATCGCCAAACGCTTCGGCTTATACCGATCAAGGACCATTTGGACGAACCGCTGACCGAAGGACCCCGTGCCGCCGGTGATCAGGATGGACCGGCCGTCAAGGGATCTGGATTGTTGATATTGTCGATCGGACGCCACGGCTCTACCCCTGTTATTAGCCTGCTAAGTCGCAAGGACGCGCATGAATAATCGATAGATCACAATACGTTAGGCGGCGATCATAGCGCGCATGAAGACCGGGGAGCAAGATCGGCGGCGCCAGCAATTTTATCCGTGACCACCGGATTCTGTGTCCGCATCGGGGGAGTCTTCGGTAATGTTATCTGCCGTCTGCTTGATCAGCAGGCCGGCGTGCTCGGGACCGAAAATCTCGCTTAATTTGTTGGTTGTTGCCGACAGCGCCACCAGCACCATTGTTTCCGGTGCCACACCGCGCTTCAGGGCTTCGTCCCACATGGCCAGATACCATTCGACGGCAACCGCCGTTTGCTCTTCGTCACTCAATTCCTCGGTTTCGTCGGAATCCGACATCATCCATCTCCTCACATCGGGCCGGCACGGGACCCCGCCGCGAAACCCCTTCATGGCGCAGGCATTATGAAATGTGCCACAAATGCCTTTCCGTATGGTTAATGCCTAGCATGACTGGGAACCGGCTGTCACCACACGAACCAATCAATTGTTTTTAAATGATAAATTTATGCTGAGACCTGATTTCGACTCGTCAACGCGGGAAATAATCGGCTAGACTTGCCAGTTGGCGGAGAACCCGCCCTACATTGACATACGCAATGAGACAGAAGGTCGGTGACGTTTGGTCGATTTTCTCACCATCAGTTCCGCCATATCCGTCACCCAAGATGCCCAGAACGTTCTCCGTTCCGGCAGCCTTGGCGGGGCACGGCGGGTCGGCGCCGTCGAGCTTGATGGCGCGCTGACGCCCGGTGTTTTTACGGAAGTCCGCATTGTTCTTTCCAATGCCGAAGGACGGACCGGGCTGGCGCTGGCGGTGGTTGCCGGAAACGGTATCGTCGGCGCTTTGAAAGCACTAGGCTCATCAGCCTCATTGGCTCAGCACGAATCACTGATTTCCAATCTCACCAACCTGGAAATCGGCGGCACCAGAGTGTCGCGACTGAACCTGCACGTTGATACCAACCGCGCCCTCGACCTCATTGACCGTCTGGTCGCCGGCACGGAATTGAACAATGCCAATTTCATTTCCTCCGATGGCGGTCCGATCGTGATCAAAACGTCGAAATTCGGCGGCGCCATCAAAGTGACGCCGCAGGCGTTGGACACGACCGGGCTGAACCTTGTGGCCATCTCGCTGCTCAGCCAAGAAGGCGCCGAGGACGCCGAGGCCAGGATTCTCACCGCCATCAACACGGCCGAGCGCCGGGTGCTCAGCCTGGAATCTTTGCAGCGATCCCTGAATACCGGGAATTTCACCGGCCAAAGCCTGGACGGCCTGATCTCGGCGCTGAGCGGCAATGGATTGCCGCTCGGGACCTTGGTGAATGTCGTCGGTTGAGGGGCCGCCATGGGTATTGTCCTTGACCAGTCCCTGTCCTTGTCCGACGCCCTGGATCAAGCGTTACAACACCATCTTGAGGGCCGCTACGAAGACGCCATGGCGCTTTACCGGGCCATCCTGGATCACGACCCGGAAAATTCACAGGCCCATATGAACCTTGGCATGGTGTTGCTTTTGCTCGGCCAATTTGAGGTTGGCTGGCCGGAATTCAGATGGCGCCGGCACGGCCAGACCCAACAGCTTGCCGCGTGGGATGGCGGCGCCTTGGACGGCAAAGGAATTCTGGTCCGCGGCGAACAGGGCGCCGGCGACAACATCCAATTCCTGCGCTACCTGCCGGAGATCATTGCCCGCGGAGGCCGACCGGCGGTGCTGACCCTGCCCGGCATGAAACGCCTGTTTTCAAACCTTGATGGCGCGCCAGAAATCCTGGAACCCGGCGATCAGGCCAGCGGTCTGGCCGTCGAAGTGCCGCTCATGGACCTGCCGGCGCTTTTCGGTGCGACGCTGCATACGATCCCCGCGCCAATCCCCTATTTGAAGGCCGAGCCGGCGCTCATTGACGCCTGGGCAGCACGCCTCGGCCCAACCTCGAAGCGGCGCATCGGGCTGTGCTGGCAGGGCAATCCGGAAAAGCCCCGTGACGCGCTGCGGTCCGTGCCTCTGTCCCGGTTCGAACCGTTGTTCGGTGTGCCCGGGACCGAATGGTTCGGCCTGCAGGTCGGGCCCGGCGAGGATCAGGTGCGGGACCTCACCGGCGTTACGAACTTCACCCATTTGGGCACAAGGTTGGGCGCCGGGCCGGACAAATTTGTCGACGCCGCCGCCGTCATTTCCCAGTTGGATCTGATCATCAGCGTCGACACGGCGATTGCGCATTTGGCCGGCGCGCTGGGCAAACCGGTATGGATATTGCTGCCGAAGGAACCGGACTGGCGCTGGCTGTTGGGCCGCGACGATAGTCCCTGGTACCCGACTGCCCGGCTGTTCCGCCAATCGACGTCTGGCGACTGGGAGGCACCACTGTCAGAACTGGGCGCCCAACTGTCGGGCTAGTCGAAACCGTCGGGCAGCAAATTACCCTTGATTACCCAATCCGAGACGGGTTTTCCCGAAAACCGCGGCGCCGGCTTCAGGATCAAAGCGAAGGGGTCCGTCAGCAGGGTATCGGAAATGGCGTCGTCCCAAAACAAATGGCCGGTGCCGAAACGCGAGATATCATGGTGCCACGGCACCAGGCTGGGCAGCAGATTAACCAAGAACACATCGCGTTTGCCGCCGCGTCCGTCGACACCGCGATGCAGGAGACGCGGGGCGCCGAAAATGGTTGCATCGCCGGCGGCAAGATCCGGACGTATGACCTTGGGGGCCTGGGCGCCCGGCGGCAACGCCTGCGCGACATCCGCAATACGCTCGGCAAATTGGGGAAACGCGTAACCGTTATCAGCCAGACGCCGGGTATCTTCAACGGACAAGAACGCCGTACCGGGATCATCGGGCCCGCTGGCGGTCAGATAAACCATGATATGGACCTGCGCCATGGGTTCCATGTCACGGTGCCACAGAAACGAAACGTGGGGCTCGCCCCCTGTCTCCGTCCGGTACAACTGGCACTGCACGACACGGAAATGGCTGCCCATATAGTGTTCCACCATTGCGACGACGGCGTCCGAGAGAACCTGGTGCAGCAACGCCCCGAGATCGGCGCGAAATTCGTCATTCAAGGGCACCGTCGTATTGGGCGGCGTGGATTGTCCGATCGCAGCGTCGATCCTGGCTGAAAATTCAGCCCCCGTGCCCGGCTCAATACAATTTCGAATAACGTCGATCCCTTGAGATATGAGATCGCCGCCGAGCGCCGGCGGCACGCCTTTCGCCGCGCGGTAAACGCTCCGGCAGATCGTGTGATAGCCGGCGTGCGCCTCGTGATGGTCCATTTCGTTGAAGTAAGCGGCCGTCGCGTCGTCAACGCGCAGATGATCGCCATCGCGGATGAAATCAACCTTCATGGCGGGCCGCCCGATCCGGCCGCGTCAGCAAGCGCTGCGGCAACGGCCTCAACGACCGGCTGCCAATCACCAGGCGCCAACTGACGAAACAGCCGCATGTCCGGATACCAGGGGCTGTCGGAGCGTTCGTTCATCCACAAAAAGCCCGTCGGTTGTGACAGCAATGCCCACGCGGGTTTCCCCAAGGCGCCGGCAAGATGCAGGACGGATGTATCCACGGAAATGATCAGATCCAGGGCATCCACGGCCTCCGCCGTATCGGCGAAATCGCCGAAATCACGGCCCAGGTCGGTGAGCGGCGCGGACCCCTCCAAGGCCTGCAACTGGTCCCGGTCTGCGCCGACCTGCAGGCTAAAAAACCGCACTCCGGGCACCGCCAGGATGGGCGCCCATAAAGACAACGCGCACGATCGTTTGTGATTGTCGGGCCGGGTTGGGCTGCCGGACCAGACGATACCGACTTTGTAGCCGTCACCATTGCGCAGCCGGCCATCAATGGAGACGTCGGCCGGTACGTTCAGGTAGGGTGTATCCGTGGGCAGATTTTCCAAGGTTGTGGCGAACACGTGAGGCAGGCTCAGCATTGGAATTTGTAGGTCAAAACCGGTCACCGCGGCGCCCAAATCGACACAGGCGTCGACGCCATCAAGGCCGCTGAAAAGGCGTCGAAGCTCGGGCCGGCATTCAAGGATGATGCGGCCGCCACGCTCGGCCACCAACGGCACATAGCGGACAAACTGCAAGGCGTCGCCGAAGCCTTGTTCGGCGTGAATGTAAATCGTCTTGCCGCCGAGGTCTTCGCCGGCCCATCGGGGCGCCGTGAACGAACGCTTGAAATCGGCAAAGGACGGGGTTTGCCAACGCCATTCGTATTCGCGCCATCCGTCTTCCATATCGCCGTTCTGCAACAAGGCCAGCGACAGGTTCCAATGCAGATCGACGCTTTCTTCATCACCGGCCAGCGCTTCTCGTGCGAGGGTTTCTTTCAAGATCGCCACGGCCTTGTCCGTTCGGCCCAAGGATTGCCACGCACTGGCAACATTGCACGGCGCATCGATGTGAGCCGGATTTAGCGCCATTACCTGTTCAAAACTGGTGATGGCGGGCCCGTATTGATCCAACTGTTGATAGGCGTTGCCCAAATTGTAATGGCAGGCGGCGTTCCGCGGATCGAATTCAGCGGCCTTGCGGTAGGGTTCCAGGGCCGCCCCGAAATCGTTCCGGTCCGCATGGGCGTTCCCCAAATTAAACCAGGCGCCGGCGTGACGGGGGTTTAACTCGAGGGCCGACGTATAGGCCATCAAGGCGCCGTCTATCTTCCCCAACCCAAGCTGGGCATTGCCCAGGTTGACCTGCGCGTCGGGCAGTCCCGGGACCAGTCGGATCGCCCGTTCCGCCACCCGTTCCGCTTCTTCGTGACGGCCCAACTCATTCAGGGCGCTGGCCAGATTGCACGCGGCGATGCCGGCGTCGGGCTCCAATTGGAGGGCGCGGTCGAATTGTTCAACGGCGTCGGCAAGCTGCCCGGATGCCTGCAGGGCATTGCCCAAGTTGATATAAGGGGCGGCATAGTCGGGCGCCAATTCGGTTGCGCGGGTGATCAGTTCAATTGCCAGCTCCATGTCACCGGCCGCATGCATGACGACACCCAACAGATTCAGGGCATCAACGTTGTCGGGCGCCACCGCCAGGATTTCCCGGTACAGGTTGCCGGCCGCCAGCAAGTCTCCGGACTCATGCAACCGCACCGCTTTCGCCAGATCGTCATCGACGCCCATCCGCATCTCTCCGAAGTCGCAGCTTCTCATTGATACATTGCATCTACCGTGACGCCAAAGCTATTGATGAACTCACCGACGATGCGTCTCGCGACAATCGTCTCGCCGAATATTGACGTCACCTACGCCAGCTTGGATGATCAACCGTCGGCAATTGGAGAGTCTGCTCGTGAACGCCCCCGGTATTTTTTTCGAAGGCATCGACATATACGGACTGGAAGGCGCCGATAGCTACTGGAATGTGACCGTCCGTGATATCTGCAGCGCCTTGAGCGCCGGCGGCGTGCCTTGCGAGCCGCTGCGCCTTCATGACCGGGAAAATACCACGCTGTCCTTCGATCCGTCGGCGTTGCCGCCTTTCGCCATTTCCTGGAATTTCAACAATGGCCGCTGGGCCATGTACCAGGGCCGTCAGGTCCGCATGACGTCGGTCCTACCGGTGCGGAATATCGTTTTGCTTTGGGATCACCCCGTGCACTGGGCAGAAACCATTCAAGAAACGCAGGAGTTTGACCAACAATTCGGCAGACCGCCCTTTTTCATTGGTGTGATGGATTCCGGGCATATGGATTTCCTGATCGATATGGGTGTCGGCCGCGACCAGATTTTCCGTTGGCGGCAGGCCGGCCCGCCGGCACCGGAGAATGTTCCGGACATGACAGAAAGATCAGTGGATTTTGCCTTTCACGGGACAATCAATGACGTTGAGGAGTTTGAAAAATTCTGTACACGAAACGAAATCTCCGACCCTGTTGTTATGGTTGGTCTTCAAAAGGCCATCGCCGCGATCATCGAGGAACCGGTTGATGTGTATGCCGCCGTCGTCGAGCATATCGCCCAGCCGGGCGTTTTCGACGCCGCGCCGATGGCCATCGCGCCCTTGTGCCGGGAACTGGACCGGCTAACCCGGGATATACGCCGCGTTGCCCTGCTGGGCGGCCTTCGCGATTTGAACATTCATTATATCGGTAAAGTGGACGGCGCATTCCAGGCCACAAACCCGAACAGCGTCTTTCACGGCGCCATGCCATTCAATGAGATCGAAGCCTACCTTCGCAATACGAAGGTCGTGTTTTACGATACCATCAATTTCCGCGATGCGGCTGTCATGCGATTGTTTTATTCGATCCAACAAGGCTGCGCGCCTGCCGCTGAAATGAATGCCTATTTGAGAAACGCCTTTACCGACGGTGAAAACATCTTGGCATTAACCCTGGCGGATCCAGCCTCCAATTCGGCCCGGCTTCGTGATATGGTCGCCAATCCGGCCGCCCTGTCGGCAATCGCGGCGGCAGCGCAATACGAATGTGGCGTGCATCATACATGGGCGCAGCGCATCAAGCCGTTGATCGACGCGGTCCACGCCTCAGTTTGAAGGAACACAGGTTGTCAGCGCCCGAAATTTTCTCTTTCGAAATCCACGGTAAGCCGGTGGAAATTGCATACCTTCCCCGTAATGGGTTCATCGTCCGAGAAGTCTTTCAAGATCAGTGCTACGCGCCGGTGGAATTCGTCCAAGGTGTCACCGACATTCTCGATATTGGCGCGAACATTGGGGCATCGACAATTTTCTTTCATTTTGTTTATCCGCAAGCGCAGATTCACGCCTTTGAACCGGGGCACGGCGCCTACGAACTTCTGGTCCAAAATGCCAGGCCTTATCCGCAAATTCAGGCCCACAATGTGGGCCTGTGGTCGGAAGACAAGACCGCCGAGCTGTTTGTCGGCGATCACGATTACGCAACGGCCAGTATCGCAGACACGGCAACGGACAACCGCACCACCGATCGGATCGAACTCAAGGCCTGCGCCGCCTATCTGAAATCACAGGGGATATCGAAGGTCGATGTTGCAAAAATTGACACAGAGGGATGTGAAATTCCGATCATCGAAGACCTGATCGCAAATTATGCCATGCGGGTCATCTACTTGGAGTTTCATTCCGAAGAGGACCGATGGCAACTTGATGAGATGCTCAGACAGGATTACAGCCTGTTTTCCGCCAATATTCATCAGCTCCACCGGGGCACCGTATGCTACGTCTGCCGTCAAATCATTGCCGACGACAGCGATTTTGACCAACACCGGATTTCAGTTGCGCGTTGATATCCACATACGATGAGCGAATCCCCGACACGGACACTTAATTTGGACGAAGCGGTTCGCATGGTTGCGTCCCTGGTCAACCAGGGCGACGTCGAACAAGCCGTGGCACTCAGCGAACAGATTTTGAATTCGGCGCCGGACCATCCGGAAGCCTTATATGTGGCGGCCGGCGTTTTTTGGCGCCATGGTGATCGCGGACGGGCCATCGACCTGCAGCGACGTCTTATTGTCTGCGTCCCCGCCGAACCCCGGCATCACACTCGGCTGATCCAGTTTCTGCAAGAAACCGGAGATCTTGACGGTGCCCTGAAAGCCGGCGGCGCGGCGGTCAAAGTGTGTCCGCCCGATCCATTGTTGTTGAACGCGCATGGACTGCTTGAATTCAACGCCGGCCGGACCGCCGATAGCCTGGCCACGTTCGATCGCGCTATTCGCAATTTTCCCAACAACGCCACAGGACATCGAAACCGGAGCCTTCCGTTGCTGGCCGACGGCCGAATGGAAGAGGCCGTCGCAAGTTTTTCCAAAGGACTGACACCGTGGACCAAGGCCGTCGAAGACGAAGACGATCCGCCAGCTGAGAATCTTAGCGAGACATACGACAGTCTGGCGAATTCGTACGACGCCAACCCGATGCAGCAGACCTGGGGCAAAAAGACAGCCGGCATCGTTCACGACATCGCCGGCGGCGACCGGATCGAATCACTTCTGGATGTCTGTTGCGGCACCGGTGCCGTCGGTAACAATCTGACGGCGGAGGTTTCCCGCCTAGTCGGCATCGATCTATCGCCAGGCATGCTCACGCAGGCGCAAGCAAGCGGCAAATACCATGATCTCATCGAAGCGGACATGATACCGGGCATGGAGGCCCTCAATGAACAATTTCACGTCCTAACATGCAGTTGTGCACTTTATCATCATCCAGAACTTTCGAATTTCTTTCGTCATTCGGCACGTCTTTTGATCGCTGAGGGCCATTTGGTGTTCAGCGTCGATCCGGCCGGCGATGATGTGCGAATCGGTGCCGTCACCCCCGGCGAATTCGCCCACAGCCGCGCCTATCTTCGGGAATTGGCGGCGGCTTTCGATTTTGATGAAGTCTCGATCAGCATCGGTGTTCACCGTGCCTATCCGGGATTTTGGTGTGTTTTCCGGCGCCGTAGATACCCGGACGTCAACAAACATGACTAAAGATATATTTTTTATGCCGTGCGACGAAATCTCTTGCATTTTGGTTCGATACGGGCTATTAACGCCCTGCATCCAGGTGTAATGGTTCACCGGGTGCCACTGTATATGCGGGGTAGAAACTCCTCTGTGCGGTGAAAGGGGCAAGAACTGGCCCCTTGAATTTTAGCTCTAGAATGGAGTGACAAAATGTCTGACGTTAGTCTTACAGCTGCTGTACGGCAGAACCTTCTTTCCCTTAAAAACACCACTGATCTGATCAACCGGACACAGAACCGTCTGTCGACGGGTCTTCGTGTTGCCAGCGCGATCGACGATCCGGTGGCCTTCTTCCAAGCCAAGGGCCTCGCCGACCGGGCCAGTGACTTTGAAGAAAAGAAACAGGGCATTGACCAGGGGATTAGTTCCCTGACCTCGGCCACCGATGCCATCGAAGCCATTGAAAATCTGGTTCAACAGCTCAAGGGTTTGGCGACCAACGCGAAATCGGCCACGACCTCGACGGAAATTTCCAACATCGTCACCCAGTTCAACGATCTCAGGACCCAGGTCAACAACTTGACCACGGATGCCACCTACCAGGGCCTCAATCTGGTGAACGGCACGGGCAGCACGCTCACGGTGAACTTCTCCAATGATACCGGCAGTGTGCTGACGGTGAACTCCGTCGATATTACGGTGAAGACCAATGGCCTGGACGTCGCCCAGCTTACGCAGGGTACCCAGAGCATCAACTTCAACCAGGCATTCGTCTCCGGCGGCACGGTCTCCGGCGAAGGCAACCTGCTCGCTTCCGACGGCGGTGGCCTGTCCGCCGCGCCGGGTCCGGACTCCATTACGGTTTCCGTGGGCGGCCAGACGACGACGATCATCTCTGCGGGTGATACCTTTACGCTGGCTTATGACGGCATCACCTTTACCGTCAACGTCTATACCAGTAAGACCGCTAACGGCGGTGACTTGTCAACCAGTTATGTGACGGCCGGCACCTATGCCGTCGGCACGACCATCGACTTCGTTGTCGTCACCGGTTTCATCTCCGGACAGTCCGCTAGTTCCGGTTTTTCGGCGCAGACGGGCGGCACTGGCCTCAGCCTCGGCGTCAACCGGTTCTCCGTGCTTGGCAGCGCGGGCGTCTCCGTCCTGAAAATCACGGGCACCTCATTGTCGGTGACCGAAACGGACGCCAAGCGGACCATCGGTATCGGTTACACGACCGAACTGAATACCCGCATCACCAACCTGGACAGTGCTTTGACAACGCTTCGTTCGCGGTCCCAGTCCCTGGGTGCCAACGTGGCCGTCCTGCAGACGCGCCTCGACTTTACGAAGAGCTACGTCAACACGCTGACCGCCGGTGCCGGCAAACTGACCCTGGCCGACCTGAACGAGGAAGGCGCCAACTTGTTGGCCCTGCAAACTCGTCAGCAGTTGGGCATTCAGTCCCTGGCCTTCGCCGGTCAGTCCGAACAGTCGATCTTGGGTCTCTTCCGTTAATCGGTAGACTTGATCGGATGATCCCGAGGGGGAGGGCTTGGCCCTCCCCCTTTTCTTTTCTCGTATTGAAGTGAGGCCGTTTCTAATAGTGAGGGCAAATGCGAACGCCGTGCGACATTGGCCCGATCTTCGGATTACGGTATTCTAACAGCGAATCTTCGACCAAACCCGGCCCCACCGGCTGGCGTTTGCGGGTTTATAGCAAACTGGAGTTGCGGCGATGGGCGAGACGAAAGTAAAAAAGAAAAAAAGCCCCAAAAAGAAAAAGAAATCCGGCAAGGCGAAAGGCGACGCCAAGGAATTGGTGTTCCTGCCGGTGGATCAGGCGGACCTCGACCACGACCTGTTCGAACGGAATTTGTCAGTCTTCCGCCGATTCCAACCCTATCTTGCCAACCATATTAACAGCATCGAAACCCTGCATTCACGTCTGGTCACCGATGGTGATGGCGGCTTCGATATCGAATTTCGGGGGGCCCGGCTGTACAAAAAGGCCAGCCGGGACTGGGCGCAGGAAAAATTTGAGAACCCGAAGGCCAACATCGGGACGAAACGATTGATCTTGTCGGCCCCGGACAGCCGGAATCTGGACACGGACGCCAACACCACGGTGCATCGCATGGTCCGGCGATGTGTCGAGGCGGGAATGAAATTCGCCACCCAGCCCAACGACGACACATGTTTCCAAATGGTCATTTTCGGTGTCGGCCTTGGAGATCACATCGAGGGCCTGATGAAGATGTGCGATAGCCAGCACGTCGTCTTGATCGAGCCGAACATCGAATTTCTGTATTGGTCGATGTACGTATTTGACTGGGCTGGCCTTTATGGCGCTTTCGTCACCCGGCACCGGAAAATCTCCTTCGTCATTGAGCAACGCCACGAAAGAATCGCTGAAGTGACCCGCGACCGGATGCGCTACATCAACCCCAGTTTCATGGACAGCAGCTACTTCTTTGTCGCTTATCGAAGCTCGGTTATGGAAGCCGCGTTGGATCTCATGCTGCAACAAAAGGATCTGTTTCTCACCGGCCTCGGTTTTCTCGAAGATGAGATCGATATGGTCCGCAACAGCTATCACAATCTGAAGAAATTCGACGGCTTCTATTACAACAAATTGCCGGACAGTTCCGTTAGGCCTTTTCCGGCCTTTGTCATCGGCGCCGGCCCTTCGCTCGACGCGGATTTGGATTTTATTCGGGAAAACCAGGATCGCGCGATCATCATCTCGTGCGGCACTGCCATTCGGGTACTGCTTGCCAACGGCATCAAACCCGACTTCCAGGTGGAAATTGAAAACGTCCCGGCGGTGACCGAACTGATGGAAATTGTCGCGGATAAGTTCGACATGTCGGGGATCACGCTGGTCGCGACCAGCACCATTGACCCCGGCGTGCAAAACCTTTTTGACCGCACGGTCTTCTATTTCCGCATCGGTCTTGCCTCCTATCCATTGTTCTATCAAGGCAATCCGTCGGCAATCGAATGCTCCACCCCCAACATTGCCAACCTTGGGTTCGCATTCTCCCAGGATTGCGGTTTTCGCAATACCTATCTTTTCGGTATTGATCTGGGCGCGCGCGATCCGAAAAAACACCACGCTGATGATGCCGCCTATAATGTCGGGGAAGTCGCTTTCGACACGGTGATCGACAAGCCGGCGCCGGCAAACTTCGGCGGGTACGTCTTCTCCGAAACTATTTATCTGTGGGCAAAGGCAACTTTGGAAGAAGCGCTGGGGCGTTTCACGGCGAACCGAACGTACTTCAATTGCAGCGACGGGGTCCGCATCAGCGGCGCCATTCCGAAGCTGTCATCGACGATCAAGTTGCCCGAAGGCGGCAACAAGCAAGACGATGTGGAAGAGATCGTTTCAAATTTCCTGCCTTACACCCGGCAGCATTTCAAGAATTCCTGGAAAGATCGAGATCCGGTGCGCCGCATCAAGCGCTTCCGCGACCTTATCCTAACCCGCTGCGGGGCGCCCAGGATCAATCCGCGCCTGACCCACGGCGGTGTCGAAGACGGATACGACATCAAGCCGGCCCGTGATACGGATATGCACGAAGATCAGGCTTTGGAATTGGACAAGGAAGAGAAATCCTGGGAATCGGATTTCCCATTTACCTATATTTGCGAAGTCACCCGCGATTTCATCCCGTCGTCGGGCCTGGCCACCAGCGAAATGCACTACTATCGCGGCTCCACCTTCATGTCCATGGCCGCCATCTATTTCTATTATCAACGGGTCCTCAATGCCGGGGAAAACAAACAGAAGTACTTGGACATCGTCCGCGAGGAGTTCATCGACCAAACCATCCGGATTGCCGGCGTGGTCTTGGATTTCTATGAAACCCTGGAGCCAAAGAAAAAGCGGGCGAAGAAAAAGGTCGCCAACTAGGTCGAAATGCGCGTCCGGTCATGGCGTAATCGGCCAGGATCGCCGATCGTTCACGAATCCAGCCAATTTTGCGAAAATTAGGCTCAATCAGTTGATTTTACCCCGCCTCATATTAGCGAACGCACTGAAACAACTGGATTTTTTTGATTTTTTGTGCTATAGAACCGATGGACCGTGCAGAACCAGAATGGAGAAGCATCAATGGTCGGCCCAGCTGACATCCTTGCTGGCGGCAACTTTGCAAAAGGTTTCGCCGAAACAGCAAGAATAGTCGCCCGCCCGCAGTTTGAATTGCAGTTCAACGTCCTGCAAAACACCATCATCGGGCGCCTGAACGACAAAATCGACGAAGTGACGGCCGACGATGGGCTTGAGAACACGGTTGACGCCTTTCTCCTCAGTTCGGAGAAACGGCTGACCCGGTTCCAGAACGATCTTGGTAACTTCATTTTCGATAACAGCCGGAATATCAATGCCGCCGGCGGGCTGGCATCCCACCTGGACGACCTGCAGGCGGCCTTGACCAACAATGATACGGATGAGTTCAACACGATCCTCGGCGAGATCAATCAGGCCGTCGGCAACACCCATGTTTCCAATGGCACCACCGTCGGCATTTTCATCGATGACGGGATCACGAAAATGCGCCGCGAGGGCTTGGTCAGCACCGATTCGGGCGGTACCACCGTGGCCGCCACTTCACGCGCCGATTTCGCCGACGACGCGGCGGCCCAGGCGGCTATTGATGCGGCCACATCGCAAATTGCCAACATCGCCCAGGTGGTGCTTTTGAAAGCCGAAGGCGCGGAAAATATCCGGGCCAATTCGGATAAAAATTTGAAATCCGTGATCCTGCAGATCCAAGCAGCTCAAATTGCCGATCAAACAGATAAAGCCAATGAGATCGCCAAGATCCGCGAAGAGTTCGCGCAGTTGCTGAACACACTGTCGCTGGCCTTTGAATCAAGCCAAGTCATTGCCGATCAGCTGGGGCAGAAGTTATTTGATCCAGACTCGGTCCCTGCCGGCTCGGCCGTCAATATTATTCTCTAAAATAGATACCGCCGTTTCAGGTTTGCCCGCCGGCCGGCGCTGCTTCGGCCAGCTTCTCGATGGCGTCTTTGAAGCGGTTGGCGAAGGCCCGTTCGTCGCAAAGGGAACTGGTCGTTAAGTCATCGCGCATGGAACCGCGGATTTTTTTCAAAGCCTTGGTATCCGTCGCGAGATCGACAGCGATCTGCCTGTAGTCATCAGCGCCGCCCGCCACCCAGGCCGCACGGCCCGCCGCCAACAACACCGATCGGGCGATGCGTGCCGATGGCCGATCACCGTCCAAGGCGACAACAGGGACCCCCATCCAAAGCGCATCGCACATGAGAGAGGGGTTACAGACATGGCAGGCTTCCAGCAGAATATCGATCGCCGCCAAGAAGCCGCTGCGCCCTTCGGCGCCATCTCCGGACCCGGGAATGTCAACTCTGTCGGCCACGCCAAGGTCGCTAAACAACTGATATATAAACGATTTTGTCCCCGGGTAGATTTCACCGTTGGCCCCGAGAAGGAGGCGCGCGGCGGGCGCGTTCTTCAACACCGTTGCCCAGAGCGCCGCCGAACCGACCAACCGCTGCGGGTCCAAATAAGCGCCAAATGTGACATGCCCGCTAAGTTCCACGGGCGGCGGCGCATCCATGCCGGTTTCCAATTCCACCGATCCGCCCCCATAGGCAACCATTCCCGCTCCCAGGCTGACCAGATCGACATCGGTCCCTGAAGCCGCGACTGTATCCCATATATTGTCATCCACGAGGATGACGTCGGCCGTCGCCGGCACGGGCGCGAATGGGAAGCCCAGCCAGTTGACGCAAACCGGCGCCGGCTTGCCGGACAATAGAGGTTGGCGATGACCGGGCCGCGTACCGCATAGATCCACCAAAACCCGGACGCGGTCATTGCGGATGATCAGGTCCAGCGTTTGGTCGTCAATGTCGTAGGTCTGACGCCAGTCGTCGACTTTCTGGCGTAGGGCGGTGGTTCCCGCATAAGGCTGGCTGTATTGTTGGTAGACGACAAACTTCATTTTTTCCCGGTCGTAGGCACGAAAAATACTTTCGACAAAACCGACGGATTCCGCCAGCACCGTTTCATTGATCAAGAACCCGACAATCACACGATTGTCCGGTGCCGGCGACGCCAAACTGCGTGCCGGAAGTTCCTTCGAATCCGAAACCAAAATTTCCGACAAGGGCGCGATTTCCTCCAACCCGCTCAGACGCGCTTCCTCGGACCCGAAGGCTGACGCATCGATCAGCCGGTTTCGTAATTCGACGGAGCCCGGACATTTTTCAATTCCTTCTCGGTACACCTCGTTGGCCTCGGATAACTGGCCGCTGGACAACAAGGCATCTCCCAGAAAGACGAAATTCTGTTCCTCTCCAGGCGCCAACTCCGCGGCCCGGCGGAGCGCCGTCACCGCTTCATCGTATTCATGAACCTCCGTCCATGCCCGGCCCAACAACTGGTGGCATTCGGCGTTATCGGGATGAACGACCAATTCCTTACCACAGAGATCGACGCACCCCGGGTAGTCACGTTCGTGAAAGGCAATAGTGGCATCAACGAAATAGGTCGACACGCCGGCGTGCTGGATATTACGCTCAAGTTCCTCGAACTCCGCCGGTGCGAACTTCGCAATCTTCTCATCGCTGTCGGTAACCAGCGCCAGTTTCGAGTAATAGATACTGTCGCTCATATTCCCGACCCGCGCCGTCAAGGCCGCCAGGGCTTCCGCAAATTCTTTGTTGTTGGGCGCGCGGCGGTGGCCCTCCTCGAGGAACTTTATGCCGCGCCCGATATCCTTCAAGGACATGGAGATCAGCCCCAGCAGATAGAGATGTTCCAACCCCATCGGTTTGGTCCGTGCCGCTCCCTGGCAATGCTCTAGCGCCTGGTCCGGATCCGATTGCAACAGCGCCAAATAGGCCTTCTCGACGGCCTCTGTATATTCCAGATCGTCGCTCAAAATGTCATACTCCGCTGGTGGAAACCTATCATGCCTTATTCCGCGGCAACCATATCGTGGCCTTCTTCCGCGGTGCCGAATGTGACCGCCGTGCCAGCCATCAAATCGTCGATCCGTTCTTTGTATTCGACCAAGGTCTGATGGTCGACTTCGGTAAAGTGATCAGCCCAATAGCGTTCCAGGGCCGGCAGGTCAATCTCATCGGCCTTGTCCAGGGGGACGCCCTCACCAGGCAGACGCTGCAGCAGCTTGGCGAAGGATGGTGAGCCTGGGATGGGCATCAATATGGTCGCCGATGCGCGGTCCAGGGCGCCTTGTTCTACGATCTCCTCGCACAGGCGGTAGGTCGCCTCAAGGCTGGAGATGCTTTCCCCCGGCAGGCCGAGAACGAAGCTTGGGAAGTAACGCATGCCGCCGTCGCCGATCAGTTGCAGGGCCCGCCGGATGGATTTCAGGGACTGGCCCTTGACGGCACTTTTCAGCACAGCGGTATCGCCGCTCTCGACGCCCAGATACACCTCGTCGACATTCAGGCGTTTGAAATATTCAATAATGCCGGGGCGAATGGGCGTCACCCGGCTGTAAATGAAAAACCCGATGTCATCCAAATCCTTGGGCCGGCGGTCAACGAATTCCATGAACCAGGCGGTGTCGTTCAAGCTGTCGTCGGCGGCGTCCCAGATATAATTGACGCCGTATTCGGACTTCAAAATTCGGATTTCTTCCCACAGCTGATCAATGCCGCGGAACCGCAAACCGTCATCATGACGCGCGCAGAACACACACCCGCCATCGGTCTTATCACGCCAATGGCAGCCCTTGGAGGTCAGGATGGAGCCGTGGCGCAGATGCTGGTGTTGCGGATAGGCGCGCTGATAGTTCTCGATATAGCGTTCCATGGGCACGTACTCGCGCGATGGGATCGGCAGGGCCGTCAGATCATTTTCATGACTGGCCAAATTCCGCACGGCATCTCCGTCACGGCGATGGGTCAGGTGCGGGACAGCGTCAATTGAACCGACGCCTTTGTTCATCAGATGGCGGAGCAATTCGACGAACGGCCGTTCGCCCTCACCGGCGATGACGTAATCGATACACTCTTTGTTGCGGATAACATTCTCCGGCACGGCCGTCGGGTGGGGCCCGGCCATGACGGTCACACCGCCATGTTCTTTCACCAACTTCGCGTAGGATATGGACTGACCGTAGTTGAAGGTCGTCGCATAGAACCCGACGACATCATAATCGCCAAGGCGTTCGGTCCGCAGGTCCTCAACGTCTTCATCGACAACGTCGATCTGCAATTGCCCGGGAAGCTGCGCTTCCGCGTAGGTGGCCACGGAGAGGATCCCCAGCGGGACGTACATGCCTTTGCGTGAATGAGAGACATTCGTATCATTGCGGGCGTTGACCATCAGTATTTTCATTGCACCAGACCTTCTTTCAACAGGAACTCCGCGAACCTGAAATCCAGTTCCGTATTGATATCCGTGGCCTCAACTTCGGAAACGCAAACGGCCCGGCTGTCATTGCCGAGCACATGACCGGTCGGGGTCAGGTCTTCGACCAAACCGATGCTGCGTAAATAAAATCCGCCCGTCAGGAAATATGCCGTCTCCCGACTTTGTCGGGATGAAATGTCGGCCCCCGGGGGCGGATCGCAGAAGTTGGTTATCACGTTCTGTGACTCCATCCGCTTCGCGATATAGGGGTGTCCCTGCATAACTTCGGACACTGTGGTCACACTATCACATCCGCTTTCATTAAGCAATTCAATGGCTTCGCTGATTGTTGAAGATTTTACAAAAGGCGCGGTCGGCTGAAAACACAAGACCCCGTCGAATTTGCGTCCCTGATTGGTGAAATGCCAATATCCCTGGCGCACCACGTCAATCAACGCCGCCTTATCGGTGGCGATATCCCGCGGCCGAAGATAGGGGATTGAAGCGCCGAAGCTGGCGGCGATTTCGGCGATCATCTTGTGTTCGGTGGAAACCACGACCTCTGTAATTGCCGGAACATTCATCGCGGTTTCGATGACGTGTGAGATCAACGGCCGGCCGCCAAGGGGCCGTAAGTTCTTGCCCGGCACTCCCTTCGACCCGCCCCGCGCCGGTATAATACAAAGAATTTCCGTCATCGCTTAGCTCCCGGACCTGACGCCGTGCCATGGCCCCGTTCCCGCGATACCAAATAGTCGCTCAAGGCTTCATTGAGTTCCGACACCACCCCGGCCCAGTCGTCTTTGAACTGACGATAGAATATATCCGTATCCGATGACCATGGATCGTAATTTTGATCAGCCATGAACGGATTGGGTTTCGGTGTGGCGCAGAATGCCTTTGTGCCGACGGCACCGGCCGTTGACGGCACCCAACAACGCGCGCCGACGATGCCGTCCAGAGCGGCCATCAACGCGGCCGCCTCCTCCAGATCGTTCTTGATATCGAAGTCATCGAATACGTGAATTTCCCGCCCCAATCGCCGATTGGCGTCCGCCACTTCATCTGCATGGTTCTCGCACTGCAGGTTGATCATGATCAGATCCTGGCGCCCGGTAATGATGTCCCAGTCCGCCAACCTGGTCACCAGCGGCCGTTTTCGCCACGATTGGTTCAGGGATTTCCAACCGATGCCAATCTTTGGCTCCGGCCCCAGTTCGCTGAGGCGTTGATGCCAAGCATCGACCCGGTTCGGATCGGGTAAGAGAAACGGCATGCGATGAAAATCTCGGAGATCTCGGCGGTAAAACCGTAAAAGGCTCATCAGGGGGATATGAAAGTCGACCCCATTGAATGCCGTATTTCCAATGTCTTCGTCCCGGAACTCAATGCCCGGGAAGGAACGCTCGAACAAGCTCCGCCATCGCGGGTCACACTCGACGATGACCCGGCCGGCGAGACGCTCCGAAATTTCGGGAAACAGTGACGCGACCCGTAATTCGTCACCGACTCCCTCCTCGCGCCAAATCAAAAGCCCCTTGCCCGCCAAATCCTCGCCGTTCCATTGAGGAACCGGGAACTGACGCATTTCCGAATCCCGGCGCCAGTTTTTGAGCCGGTGGTCATACAAATCCCAGGCCTCACCAAGCCGTCCAAGGGCCAGCAGATTGGTGGCCACTTCCATCGTCGCCGACGCGTCGCCGGGCATAAGCTGACAAGCGCTCAGGCTGGCCGCGAGGGCTTCATCCGATCGGCCCAGCAACGATAGCATGGATGCCAATGCGCGCTGCAGTTCCAGAGACGGGGGTGCCTTTTCGGCCACTGACTTCAATAGATTGACGGCATCGTCGTAACGCCCGGAGGCGCCCAAACCTTCGGCGATCATCAGCAAAGCCGAGTTCACATCTGGGGCGATCTGATCACCAATGTTTGCCTGACCGCCTTCGAGGACTTCAACGACATTCATCAACATCCGCGGCTCGGCGAAATCCGGCATGCCGGCTGCCGCCTTCTGAAAAAACTGACCGGCCTTATCGAACCGGCCACCGCGCAGGTCGGCAATCCCGGCGCCCAAAAACAGATCGCCGCTGACCGCGCCCGATCGGTTGACGTGATTGATCAGGTTGCGGCCATCCTGATCGGTTGACGTCTGTTCAACCAAGGCACTGCCCAAAAGCGCCAAAGTCAAAGGATGATCGGGGCGGACCTGATCGAGAGAGCGGCACAGCATGATGAGTTCGTTCATATAGTAGGCCCGCCGGTTGGGATGCAGGTCCCAACAGGCGTCGCGCATCCGGCGGCAATTCTCGATGATGTCATCAATACGCCCAAGCCCACCCATGGTGCGCGTCATGGCCAACCATTTGGCCGGCCCATCGGCGCCGTCCTCCAAAGAGCGGTTGAGAATGGCCTCTGCCAAATCGAACCGGCGGACGGCGTTGAAAACCTGCCCCAACAACAGTAGATCGGTTTCGCTTCCGATCACCATACCGTCTGCGCCTTGGTCCACGCCATGCCGGACGGCCTGCAACAGTGCGGTGAACTTGTTCGCTGTGGCCTCAGGAAACTCATATGATTTCGCCGCTGCCAGACCCGCTTCGGCGGCATCGATTTGCCCAAGCCGAAGTTCGGCGGAAATTTTGCCCTCAAATGCTGGCCCAGATGCCGGTTCAATGCGAAGCGCCGCATCAAACATGTTCAATGCGTCGCTGGCCTGACCTTCCTGTGCCAACAAAGATTGACCGCGCATGATCCGCGGCCCGGGCGCTTTTACACCGTTGTTGATGAGCGCGGCGCAAACATCTGCGCAGCGCAGAAAGTCTCCCTGCATCAGCAAGTTGCGGGCGCTCATTTCGGAGACGTCGGGCATTTCCACAGAATTATGTCCGCACCGCAAATTGTTGAGACAGGCGCTCTGTTATACGCGTCATCGGCCCGGTCCAATCGTCGCCATATCGCTTATAGAAAACTTCCGTCTGCGGCGCCCAGGGATTGTAGTCCAGGCCCATGGTATAGGGATTGGGCAGACCGTTGAAACTGTACACCTTCGCCCCTACGGCACCGCCGAGATGCAGTAACCAGCATTGGCACGACACGATCGCATCCAGCGCGCTCATCAGGGCCGCGACTTCCTCCATATCGTTATCAATGTCCAAGCCAGCCATGCGGTGGACCACCATGCCGAAATTCTCTGCCGCGGCCTCTATTTCCCCTTCCTGCAAGCGGCTTTGCAGGCTGATCAGTTGAAGTCCTTCCACGTCTGCAATGGGCCGCCAATCGCCCAGGTTGCTGTGCAGTGGCAGTTTGTGCCAACCGCTGTTGAGGGACCGCCAGCCGATGCCGATTTTTGGTCCTGGCGGCAACGCGTCCAAACGTGCCCGCCATCGCTCAACACGACGCCGGTCGGCGTTGAGAAATTTGCCTTGCGCGGGGAAATCCTCAAGGATTTTCCGGAAATGCATGGGCAGGCTGCCGGCGGGCAGATGAAAGTCAAAATCCGAGGTGAGCTCATTCTCGCGGTCTTCCGGTCGGACGGAGATACCGGGAAAGGAACGCGTGTAGAGTGAAACCAGACGCGGATCACATTCATACGTGATCGACGCGTCCAGCTGTACGATGGCGTCGGGCAGACAGGACGAAAACCGGATTTCATCGCCAATCCCTTCTTCGCGCCAGATCAATAATTTCCGGCCATGCAAGGCTTCGCCCTGCCAGCGTGATAACGGCGGCGGTGGCCTCGGCGTGCTGCCGCGCCGCCGCAAGAGCCGGCTCTCGTAAAGCGGCCAGGCGTCTTCAAGCCGGCCCTCGGATAAATAGGCATTGGCGAGATCACCGTGAAGCTCTGTGGCATCCGGATGGTCGGCCCGTGTCTTTTCAAGGAAGGAGCCGGCACCGTCATAATCACCCTGAAGGCCCATCAATTGGGCCAGCTTCAGTGCCGCGGATAAACCCTCTGGCGCGATTTCAACGGCCAACCGGCAGAACTTCTCGGCGTTCTCGAAATCGAGCTGGGCGGCAAACATATCCGCGAGCTGCAAAAAGTCGGCGCCATCCAGCGCCTCGCGCGCCGTCGCTCCGAATGCGTCCGGATCCCGGACCAGTTGCGTCAGCGCCAGATATTTTCGAGCCAGCACGTCCTCGGGATTGCCATCACGGGCATAACTGAGCGCCGCTTCGGCCATCGAGAACGCGGAGCATTGAAAAAGAAGAATCCCGGCAACCCGCGACGCCGCAAAGCTTTCCCTGTTCAGACGCCGCGCATGATCGAGGCATTTCGCGCCATGGACAAAGGCCTGCGTTTCCAGCAATGCGGTCTCGGCTTCATCCAGCAACCGCCCGGTGATACCACTGATTGCGGGACCAAGCGCTTTCCAGGCCGCTGCTGTGAAGGCGCCGTCCTCCTGGGCCCGCGCCAGACAATCGGCAAGATACACTAAGGTGCCGGCGCCCAATTCATCAAAGATGTCGGCGCCAATCATGTCATCCGTCATCGCGGCGGCGGAAAAGATTTGCAAGGCCAGGGCCCGCCCGTCATCGGGCTGCAAGTCTCGGGCCCGTGTCGACGCCGCCGACGTCAACGTCCAATCGCCTTGGCGAAGTCCCAATATGGCCATCGCCAAGTGCCCGCGGAAGTCCTCCGGAGTCTCCCTGACGGTGGCCTGCACCAGATCAGCACCGTCACGAACCGTTGCCAGATCCTGAACCAGCATTAAACCCAGCAGGGCCCGCGCCTTCGCATGTGACGTCGGCGCATCGACGGCACGGCGCAAGGCGGCCACGGCTTCCGAGGATTTACGGGCCGGAAAATGATCTCGCGAAGGAAACGGAAAATCACCCCACGGAAAAGCCAAGGCGTAGGGTTCAAAGACATCCCCGGCCGCAATTTCCTGTTCCTCCCAGGCGAGTAGCATCCGGCCAAGGTCATAGTGGGTATCCGCGTCAGCCGGTTGCAGTTCGGTCAATTTCCGCAGAATATTGACCGCTTCGGATAGGCGGCCTTGGGCATCCAATATCCGCGACAGCAAGCGCATCACATGCCGGTCGCCGGTTTCCACGGCAAGGACGTCGCGGCATATGCTTTCCGCCTCGGCCATCCGGCCCGCGTCAAATAACGCGCTGGCGGCGGCCTTGCGTTCATCGCTTCCAGAGTTGGGGTGTATGGTCTTCTCCCGGGTTCTGCCGCCATTCCCAGCGGTCATCATAACTCAGCCGTCGTTTCACGAACGTTAATGATGATCAATTTTCTTCCGCTCGGTTTGTCGTTTTACGCCAGATACAAATCTTCGTCGGCGCGGGCACAAAACACATTAAACATCAGATTGTCGCGTTGCTTAATGTCGGGGCTAAATTGATCCAAGCAGTGGAACGAATTGTCGCGGCGCACGAAAGCAAAGAAGCTATTCGCGGCGAAGGGGATTTTGCGGACGACATCGAAGCCGTCGCGCCGACACTGTTCGTTGGCATCCAACTCCGGCTCTATGCCAGGCTTTGGCTGCAGGATCGTCGTTCCCTCATCATCGTCCCCCCCTGCCTCACTCAATGTCCTCCGCACGAACCAGACTGCCGGCCTTGATATCGTGGCGCGCCTGCTTGCCGATGACCTCATTCATGGCGTCCGGCCCCAGCCCCCAGGCGGGGCGTAACCAGGTCAGCTGATCCGCCTTGATGACGTCACCGGCCTGAATTTCGCACACGGTGCCGATCGCGCGGCGCATATTGTCGGAGTTCGCGATTTCGGCCTCGGCGGGCCGGCGTTCATAGCGGCCGAGGTAATCTTCGGCGCGGCGCACGGCCGCGATCAATTCGACCAGGTCATCGGGATCGGCGGAAAGCAGGTGGTCGTGGAAGGCCTGATCTTCCTTGCGATAGGTGAAATGCTTTTCAAGCGCCACGGCGCCGACCGCCACGGCCAGTTCGCAGGCCTTGGTGCCGAGCGTGTGGTCAGAGTAACCGACAGGCAGCCCAAATGTTTCCTTCATCCAGACGATGTTGCGCAAATTGGCGTCCGCCACATCGGCGGGGTAAGACGATATGCAGTGCATGAGGATCAAGGAGCCGTCCTCGCGCGCTTCCGGCCGCACACTGAGCACGCGGTCCACGGCCGCCGATATTTCGTCCTTGGTGCCCAGTCCGGTGGAGATTATCAGCGGCTTGCCGGTCCGGGCAGCCTTGCCGATCAGATCGAGAAAGGTCAAATCGCCGGACGATATCTTGATCACCGGCGCAATCCCGTCAAGAAAATCAACGTCGTTCAAACCGAAGGGGGTGGAGAAGAACAACACGCCGCAATCGTCGGCCTTCGCCTTCAGGCGCCGGAACGCATCACGCGACAATTGAAAACCTTTCGTCCGCTCAAAGCGTTCCGCCTGTTCAGTGGAAATGTAGTGTTCGATCTGAAAGGTCTGAAATTTGACCGCATCGGCACCGGCGGCGGCGGCCTTGCCGATCAAGTCGATGGCAACGGCTTCATCGCCTTCGTGATTGACGCCGATCTCGGCGACAATCCACGTTCTATCCAACGTATTGAAATTCAAAGACATATTGCATCCTCAGAAGCAGAAATCCGGGCCGTCGTTCATCCCGTCCGTTGCCTCTTGTAGGCCTCAAATACTTCCAATGCCTTAAACTTATCATCAAGGGACATGGCCGTGTAGTAGGGCCCGGGAATATTCTGCGGCGTGCCTGTCAGCGGCGCGTCGGAAGCCGTGAACCGCGCAATAAGCTCGCTCACCAATCGGGTTGCCACAACGCCGGTTTTGTAACGAAGATGATAGATCTCATCGTCGGCGCCGATGTTGATCGTTTCCTGAGCCAGAATATCGCCCGTGTCCAATTGCGCATCGATGTAGTGAACGGTCACGCCGATTTTATCGAACCGCCCCTCCAAGATCGCCCAGTATTCGGAATCCAGCCCGCGGTAATCCTCGGCGATACCACGATGCACGTTGATGGTGCCGAAGCGCGGAATGGTAAACAGCGCCGGCCTGGCGCGGCCGATGCCGTAACTGATGCCGAGATCCGGCGCCAGGGTGCGCGTTTCCTCTATGACGGCGGGGTTGTTAACGCTGCTGACGACCCGGACCTTGACTGCCGTGTCGGCATCCAAACCGGGTGCTGTTCCGTTGAAGGCCGGGTCGAAAAAACGGTCCTCGAATTGATCTTCCTCGTCGGCGAAGAACGGTCCCGTGGGATAAGGCTTCTCCAGGTGGTCGGTCTCATAAAAAATTGCAGCGATGTCACACAGCGGCGCCAAATGATTGATGAAATGGATATGATGTTTGGTCTCCGAGGAAAAAATCGCCACCTTCATGGCGGATGTCCGACCAAATGTTCGGCGACGGCCCAATCATAAGCCGTCCGCAGTTCCAATGCGCCACGTTGGTCAATGACCACGTGACCGACACGCCCGCCCGGCAGCCCATCATGGTCGAACAGAAGGCTCCGCTTGATCAGGCGCAGGCGGGCAACTTCGCGGTATAATTCATCGCGTTCCAATCTGAGATGCACGTTCTCCTGCACCGGTTCCAGTCCGGCGCCATTGTGGCGGTAGAAGTGGTCCGTTTCGGGGCGCACGCCAACCACCGCATCGGTCTCAAAAAGTTCCATGACGTCGACCGCCGCGTCCAGGTGCCGCGCCGTGCGGAACGGGCATTCAATGGACAACGTCATCACCGCGTCAACCGGCGCATGATCGCGCTCGTAATGATCCACCGCATGGCGCAAGGTATCGGCCAGCATGGTATTGGCGCGCGCCAGGTCGGTGTCGCGCTTGACGCCGATCACGGTGCCCGGCCATTGGGTCTCGATGTGGGCAAGAATATCTTCATCGGGTGTCGTCACGATGACATCACCGATGCGGTTGGCATCCAGCGCCGCTTGCACGGACCAGTCGATCAGCGCCCGCTCACCCAGCATGGTGAAGGCCGGCGACCCGGGATCCGTCGGTTTGCCGCGCACCGGAATGACCGCCGTGACATTCAGGTGGCGGCCGCGGCGGCGCGCATGGCGGTCCAGGATCTCGGCCCGCGTATCCAGCAGGCGTTGCTCATCGCGGGTCAGGCTGGCGCCATGCTGGCGGTAATAGAACAGCGGTTCGTTGATGTTTTTGACCCGGTAATGTTCGATGAACCGTATCCACAGGTCATAGCCATCCTGGCAGCCCAGCGATTCATCGTATCCACCGATCTCTTCCAGGCATTGACGGCGGATCATGGTGCAGGCCCCGTGCGCCGGCTGATCAAACAGTGTCACGTCATCGAAATCATGGCGGCGGACCTCGGAAGTCACCTGTCCGGTTTCATCCACCTCGTAGTAATCGGGAAATACCATGCCCAGCCCGGGGTCTTCGTCCAAGGCCGCGCGCAGCCGGCCAAGGGCTTCCGGGTGCAGGAAATCGTCACCATCAAGGCGCATGATGTAGGCACCCTGGGCCGCCCGGAGCGCGATGTTGTTGGTCACCGTCAGGCCCTGGTTCTGCTGAAGGATTAACCGCACGCGGGCGTCATTGGCATATTTGGCCAACACCGCCGGCGTATTATCCGTCGAGCCGTCATCAATGACGATAACCTCGAAACCGTCCGTGTCCTGGTCAAGCACGGACGCCACGGCTTGTTCCAGGAACCGGCCGTAATTGTGGCTGATGACGTAGACGGTGACGCTTGGCGTATCGGCGCTCATCTCTGTTTATGCCCGGCCCACGCGGCCCCAATCAAGGCTGGTATCCACGTCAATGGGCGCTTGGCGCTGGCGGACCATGGCATTGAGTTCCAGGACATCGGGTTGAGCGTCGAAAAAGGTAACAATGTCATCCAGTGAATAATCAAGGGCGCGGCCCTGATCGCGCATGCCTTCCAGCAACCGCCGCACAACCTCGTAATCCTCCGGCGTATCCAGGGTCAGGCGCCAGTCGTGGGCGTGCCGCGCATCCACCGGCGCGTGGGCAATCCGGAACTGGTCGGCGTTGTCGACCACGTAGAACGTCAGATATTCGGTGCCTTCGCCATCCGCGCACAGCCGCGCAATATCACGCAGCAGATCGGCGTCAAACACCTCAACTTCCGTGCCGCTTGGCAATTTCTTCAGGTCCGTATATTCCGCATTGCTCCGCAAGTGGTGATCGACGGCAGCTACCACGTAGTCCCTATCAATCAGGATATCATCGCCGGTCACCCGCAAAACGACATCCGCGTTGCTGCCTTCAAGGGCGCCCAACATGCGGGCCAGAACGTTGTCGACCGGCCCGCGGTAACAATCCATGCCGTGTTCCGCAGCCAAATCAGCCAGGACCAAATCCTCGTCCAGTTCGGTCGTGCAGAAGACAATTCGATCGATGACAGGAATGCGTTTCAAGCGTTCGAACAAGTGGCCCAGAGCCGGCATGCCGGCGACATCCATCAGCGCCTTCCCCGGCAATCGCGATGATGCGGAACGGGCTACGGGTAGCGCCCACACCTGATTGGCCACGTCGGCGCGGCACAGACGGTGTTCGAAAGGAATATCGGCGACCAAGGCGCGGCCGATCAGTTTCGCCATCTCAACGGCGTCGCCTTCCACATCGGGGACCCGCTTCATGACCAAATCGTCGGCGGCCAAGACATGGCCTTTCGGCAAGGCACGGGCGGCGACGAAATGCTTTTTGACCGTGTCACGGTAATACTGTTCCGATGCCGAGAAGTGGCCGGTTCCTTGCCCCAAACCGCTTTCAGCGCGGCGCACCACATCAATGAACGCCGGCAGATCGGCCACATTAATGGACGAATAGTAGTCGATGCCTTCCGCCGCCCGGTTCAAGGTCACGTGTTTTTCGATGACTTTGATATCAAAAGGCAATGCCATGACCGGCAGGGTGTAGGCGAACGGGTCGTCGCCGGCAACATGGTCCGCATATCCAAAGTCGCAGGTTTCGCCGAAGGTGTTGCGGAGCCAGGCCAACCGATTGAGATCCGAATCCTGAACCTCCGTCGGATAACTCTGAAATCCGTGCAAGATCACCGGGCGCCTGCCGGCGTCGGTGAATATGCGCACCGCCGCGCCCAATTCGCGCGCCGACGTGCCACCGGCCGACAGGAACACCTTGCACCCGGCCGCCGCCACCGCTTCCAGGACCGGCAAGTTTCCCGTATCCGACGAATGTACTTTGACCCCGTCGGCGCCGTGCAGAACCGCCGTTTCCACGGCCCTGGGGCCGAAGACATCGCAGTAGACGGTGCCGCGTTGCTTGGCCCGGGGAATCAGATCGGCCCAGATTTCCGGACCAAAGGACTGGTTGGTGAAGTGTTCAAACCGGGGATGACATTCGACCAGAAATTCATCGGCGTAATAAATGTGAAACTTGATCGCGTCGGCGCCGGCATCAAAAGCCTGTTCGGCGATGGCGGCAGCTTGGGCAGGGTCGCCCTGATGGGCATTGGCAATTTCGGCAATGATCTCTACAGGCATGTGCTTTCCCTACTCCACAACCGATTGCCAGTCATAGGTTTCCTTGAACTGACAATGGCGGCAGACGTCCATTTCTCCGCCGCGGCCTTCGACGTGACACGTGCGGACTGCGTCGATCTCGGGGCCATACCAAAGTTCACGCAGCGTCTGTGTTTTTGGCGCCGGGGCATTGAAGCGGCGCGGCATGTCGACCCGGGTCATCTGCTCAAATCCCTTGGCGCCATTCCTAACTTTCTCGACGATGTCCTCGTAAGCCATCTCGCCCGTCTCGATGGCCGCCTCATCGACGTACCCGATGGGATGTTGGGCACCCCAGTCGTAACAGCACATGGCGGCCCGCCCGTCATAGGTGACCAGCATCCGCTGGAATGGCTGCTCGCACGGCAGTCGACCCGCCGCGACATATAAATCACCGTTCATGTCGCGCATATAGGGCGTGTCGTCGGGCAATCCACGATCCATTAAGGCCGAAGATAATTGTTCACGGGTCGCGCGGTCCAGATCCCGCAGGCCGGCGCCGCGTTCCGTGTATTGTTTGACCGTCACGTCGTCAACACAGTCGCTGAAAATCTCATGAAAAGCGTCCTGTTCGCCAAAGCTGTCCTCGGTCAGGATCATCTGGATTTTGGTGCGCGGAAAGACCGCGCCCAAATCGCCGCGAATTTCCGCAAAGCGGCGGATATTGCCGTAAACCTCATCGAACCGGTTGTCGTCGAACCGGCCCGGCCGCATGCGTTCGTAGGTCTCCCGGGTGCCGCCATCGAAGGAATAGATGATCAGGTCCAAACCGGCCTCGATGAGGCGCCGGCTCATGGCCTCATCCAGTTTCGTCGCGCTGGAATTGATCATGGTGTCCAGGACACCGCGGTCCTTGGCGTAGGCCACGTAGTCGGGCAGCTTCGAATTGAGAAGTGGCTCACCCCGCCAATTGAACTTCAGCGAAGGGACCCCCAATTCCACGGCCTGATCGATAATGCGAAAGCATAGATCATCGGCAATGATCTTGTCGGGCGTCGCAAACGTCTGGCGGAAACAGAACGGGCAGGCCAGGTCGCAGACGGCCGCCACCTCAATGTCGATACAAAGCGGCGGCGCCCCCGACGCCTCAAACGCCGCGCCCGTCAGCCCTTCGGCAACGGCCGCCCGGGGCTGAGCGCGCCATTGATCGCGGTACCATTGAAAGCGCTCGCGATGAGCCGCAAGAATGGCGCCGCCGGGGTCGCCGCCAGCCGCTTCGGCAGCGCTCACATAGGCCCGGTTGCGAGCCATGTGGGTCATCATATGGGCAATGCGATCCGTTTCCGCATCGCGGCGGCCCTCGATGGCATACTTTCGTTCAGCGGCGGTCATGGCGTCGGAAAGCATAGGCGGTGTCGGGCGCTACCGGAACGAAAATCGGGGTGCAGTGGGATTATGCCACCTGCTCGCGAAGCGCCGAAGCCACCTCATTGACGACGCCGGTCCAGTCATCGCGCTGGTCCTGACGGAACAGACGCATGCTCGGGTACCAGGGGCTGTCATCGCGCTCCAGCATCCAGCGCCAATCCGGTATCTTCGGCAACACGGTCCATACGGGTTTGTTCAAGGCTCCGGCCAGATGGATCACCGCGGTATCGACGCCGATCACCAAGTCCAGCGCCTCGATGATCCCGGCCGTGTCGCCAAAATCGTTCAACCCGCCGCCAAGATCGGTGATCTTTCCGTCCAGTCCGGCGGCCGACAATTCATCGCCACGGGTCCCTTCCTGCAATGAGAAAAAGGTGCAACCTTCAATATCAAGCAGCGGCTGAAGGGTCTCCACTTCCAATGACCGCTGGGCTTCCATGAGGTGCGTTTCGCGTCCGGCCCAAACCAGACCGACCTTGAAATTGCCGTCGTCCGGCACCGCGTCCGTGTCATCTTCAGGCGGCGACGCATAGGGGACGTCGGCGGGCACATCTGTCTCTGAATGCGTGGCCATGATCATCGGCAAGCTCATCAACGGACAATGCAGATCAAAGGACGGCAGTTCGGTCCAATCGGTGACGACCTGATCGATACCCGCAACCGTCTCCATCAGACGCTGCAATTCCGGTTGGCACAGGAAGACAACCGCGCCGCCAGCCTCGGCAATCAACGGCAGGTAGCGGGCGAACTGAATGGTGTCACCGAACCCCTGCTCCGCATAGATCAGAACGGTCTTGCCCTTGATGTCCTTACCGTCCCACTTGGGGCGGTCGAACTGCGGGATTTTCGTTGTGAATCCGGGGCAGTGCCAGCGCCATTCATATTCCAGCCAGGCCTCGCGGAAACGGCCTTGGAGAAGCATGATATGGGATAGGTTCCAATGCGCCAGGGGATAGCCATGATTGAGGCTGAGGGTCTTGCGGAACGCTTCCTCGGCGTCGTCCCAGCGGGCTTGTTCGTAGAGCGCGCGGCCGAGACTGTAAAAGAGGTCCGGTTGTTCGGGAACGATTCGCAATCCACGCCGATAGGCATTTTCAGATTCCTCAAGCCGCCC
>CAZQPC010000008.1:29204-33349 GCA_964595005.1 uncultured Magnetovibrio sp. | reverse complement strand
TGTCGTCGAACGAGATCGCCGTCAGCGGCACGCAAAACGTCACCCTGACGACGAATGCCAATGACATCATTACCGCGAGCGGCAGCAACGATACGATCACGTTGGTCACGGCGGCGGAATTGGGCGACAGCTTCGACGGCGCCGGCGGCGCCGACAAGGTAATCATCCAGGACGGCGGCGTCCTCAGCGTCGCCAATACGGAAACCATCACCGGCAGTGCCGGCGCCGAGACCGTCACCGTCACCACCAGTCTGGCCAACGGCGATACGGTCGATCTGGGTGGCGGCGTTGACAGTCTGACTCTGGCCGGAACCGGCAATACGGCCATCGTCAACAGTGTTGAGCATCTGACCGGTAGCGCCGGCGATGACGTCATCGCCGTTAATTCGGTGTTCGCGGCTGGTGATACCGTCGATCTCGGCGGTGGTACGGACACGCTGACCATGACCGGCGGCACCAACTCCTTGGTCGTCAGCGGTGTTGAAACGGTGATCGGCACTTCGGGCGCGAATTCCATTACGCTTGCGCTTGGCGGTCAGACAGTGACGGTCTCAGGCGTGGAATCGGTCACGGGCGGCACCGGCGATGACACGGTAACAGTCGGCGATACGACGGCGGCGGTGATTTCCGGCGGCGGCGGCGCCGATACGCTGACAGGTGCGTCCGGCGTTGACACGCTGAACGGCAACGACGGTAACGACGAACTTTACGGGTTTGGCGGTCGCGATACGCTCAATGGCGGCGACGGTGACGACCTCCTCGTCGGCGGCGGCGGTAACGATACGATCGACGGCGGTATCGGCGAAGACTGGGCAGCGAATTCGGCCGCCACGGGCAGCGTCATCGCAGATCTCGGCACCGACAACCAGACGGTCGATGTCACGATTTCCGATGGGTTCGGCGGCCTTGACACTCTCAGCAACATCGAAAACCTGCGCGGCGGCACGGTGGATGACGAGTTGTACGGCGATGTGAATGCCAACATCCTGGCTGGCGATCTCGGCGACGACACCTTGGAAGGCCGCGGCGGCGTCGATGTCCTGAAGGGCGAAGGCGGCAACGATGTGTTCGTCTATTCCGACGCCAGCCATAGCGGTCAGGGCGTTGCCAATCGCGACATCATTGGTGATTTCACGGTCGGTTCCGACGTCATCGCCCTGAACGGATTGGTCGTCGGCACGCTGACCTATGTCACGGGTGGAACGGGCGGCAGCACCTTCAGCGGCGGCGGAATCAACACAGAGGTCTACTTCGACGAAACCCTTGATGTCTTGAAGATCGACCTGGACGGTTCCGGCGGCACGCCGGACATGGAAATCAAGCTGACCAACGCAGATTCGGCGGCCATGTTGACGGCCCTGGATGCGACCGGCGGCAGCTTCCTGCTGGACGGCCTGCCGGATATCAACCACAGCGTCAGCGGCACCCAGAACGTCACCCTGACCGCCAATGCCGACGACATTATCGCCGGCTCCACGGGCGCCGATTCGATTACCCTGATCGGCACGGCGGAAGCCGGTGACAGCTTCGACGGGCTCGGCAACAGCGATACCCTGACCCTCGATGACGGCACCAACATCATCAGCGTCGCCGGCACGGAAACGGTGGTCGGCGGCAGCGGCGGCGACACGGTCAATCTGGCCGACGCCGGCAACACGGTGAGCGTTTCCGGTGTGGAAACCATCACCGGCGGCACGGGCGTCGACGACATCACGGTCACCGGCACGGTCGGCGCCCAGTTCGACGGCGGTGCCGACGACGACACGTTCACCGGCGGCGACGGCAACGACACCTTCATCGGCGGCGCCGGCGATGATGTGTTCGACGGCGGCGCCGGCATTGATTTCGTCGACTATTCGGCTGCCACGGGGGCGATCACGCTGGATCTTTCGGCTTCCGACCCGGCGGCCCAGGCGGTCGGCGGCACCGAGGGAACGGACGACTTCTCAAGCACCGTGGAAGGCATCATCGGGTCGAATTTCGATGACACGCTGACCGGCGGCAACGGCACCACCGACGACAATACCTTCTACGGCGGCCTCGGCAACGACACCTTGGACGGCGGCGGCCAAGACAACCTGCTCGACGGCGGCGACGGCAACGACACGCTGATCGGCGGCAGCGGCGCCGACACGCTGCTTGGCGGGGACGGCAATGATGTGCTGACCAGCGCCATCGGCGCCGATACCCTCGACGGCGGCACCGGCAATGACATTCTGGACGGTGGCAACCAAACGGACACATTGATCGGCGGCGACGGCGACGATCTCTATTTGGCGTCGCGGCATGACGATATCATCGACAACACCGGCAGTGGCACGGATGTCCTGGAAATCGACGGTGACTTTGAGCTCGAAGGCGCGGTCTTCGCCGGCGGCGACATCGTATTCGATCTTCTCTACCAGGGCTCAACCGCCGATACGGTGACCGTCAGCAACCACGCCGCCAACGCCCTGGATCAGGTGCGCTTCGATGTCGACGAGGACACCAACCTGGAAACCTTCGACGTCTCGACCGATCTGGCTGGCGGGTCATTCACCGCGCGGACGGTGTTCGTTGGCACCTCTGGTGTCGACGCGATCATCACCGGCACCTTGGCCGACGTGGTCTTCGCCAGCGCCGGCAATGACACCATTACCGCTAATGCCGGCGATTTCATCGACGGCGGCGCGGATGTGGACACGGTTACCCTTGCCGCCGCCGGCGGCACGGTAAACATCAGCGCGGTTGAGACGGTTACCGGCGGCACCGGCGACGATATCCTGACCTTTACGACTGATCTAACGGTTGCGAATGTCATTGATCTGGGCGCCGGCACCGGCGATTCCGTCACCCTGACGAACAATGCCAACACGGCAAGCCTGTCGAACGTCAACACCGTCATCGGCGGCTCCGGCCTGGATACCATCACGCTTTTGACCGCCGCCCAGGCCGGCGACTTTGTCGATCTCGCCAACGACAGCACCGCCGACAAACTGATCTTGGGCAACTTCGCCAACACGCTGACCGTCGCCGACACGGAAACCATCATCGGCGGCACCGGTAACGATGCCATCACCCTGACGACGGTGCTGGGGATCAGCAACGACACGGTCGATTTGGGCGGCGGCGTTGATCAATTGACCATCGCCGGCGGCGTCAACACGGCGACGATCATCGCCGAGAGCATCATCGGGTCGACGGCCAGCGATACGCTGACCCTGACCAACGCCGTGACCAACACCACCATCGACTTGGGCGCCGATGCCGGGGCCGATATCCTGAACCTGGCCAACGGCACCAACACGCTGAGCGTCGTCAATACGGAAACCATCGTCGGTAACGGCGGCACGGATACGCTGGTCTATACCACCGGCACCGATCTCAGCGGCGTCAGCATGACGAATATCGAAGGCATTCAGTTTGACACGGATGCGAACGAAACCACGACGCTGACCATTTCATCGACGACCAACTTCGGCGATGGGCTTTCCCTGCAGGGCGGCTCCGACGGCAACGACACGCTCGCCAGTGACGACGGCATGGACCTGCTCGACGTCGCCATCACCAACATCAACACGGTCAATTTCGATGCTGATGACGACGGCGGCGGCACCTTGTTCGTCAATCTCGCCACGGGCTTTGCCGGCGCGACGATATCCGCCGGATCGACAACCGAGGTGACCGATATCATCTCCAGTACCAACGGCTTGACTCTTTCCGGTTCGACCTTGAACAACGTCGATGAAATCAAGATCGACAGCGACAACAACACCGTCAGCGCAGCGCTATTCATGGATGCCTCGACGGCCCTGAATGGTGCCGACATCACCGGCGGCACGGACGCAGATGACGATATCAGTTTCGGTGGTAGCCTCGATCTCAGCCTGGGCGGTGGTTCGACCCTCACCGATATCGACGACATCTTCGGCGGCACCGGCGCCGATACCCTCGACATGGGCGCCAACACCTTCGGTGCGGTAACCCATGAGATAAACCTCGCGGCCGGCACCGACAGCCTAACTCTGGCCAACGGCGGCAATACGCTGACCGTCACCAACACGGAAAGCATCACCGGCGGCACCGGTGCCGACATCATCACGGCTGGTTCGGTCTTTACGTCGGGCGCCGACGTCAATCTGGGTGGTGGCACCGATATCCTGACC
>CAZQPC010000008.1:25623-29194 GCA_964595005.1 uncultured Magnetovibrio sp. | reverse complement strand
CGCCACGGCGCTGAGCGATATTATTGCTTCCAGGGTCTATGACGGCGCCGCCGGTACCACCGATACGTTTCAGATTACTGGCGGTGGCACGATTGCGGCGGCCAGTTTGGTCGGCGTTACCAACTTCGAGTTTTGGACCCTCGCCACCGACGCGGATTACGACTTGACCCTGAACGCTCTCAATGCCGCTTCGGCAGAGCATCTGTCCATTGACGCCTCGGCCCTGACTAGCGGCACGTTTGGTGCCACCGTCGACGCGACCGCCGAGACCGATGGCATCATCGATTTCGTCGGCGGTTCCGGTGACGATACGCTGACCTTCGGCTCTGTCATCAGCGCCGGTAGTCTGCAGTTCCAGGGCGGCACCGGCGATGTGCTGAACCTGGTTTCCGGCACCAACCAATTGACCATGACCGGCGTCGAGACTGTCAATACGGGGAACACGGATGACCTCCTAATCCTCCATCTTGCCACCACCGGCGCCAGCTTTGTTGATGCCGGCGGCAGTGCCGACCAATTGAAGGTCGCCAGCACCCTTGGGCCGAACAGTCTCGCGGCGACCGGCTTCGAGACCATTACGATGGGTTCCGGCGATGACCAACTGCAGATCACCAACACCCAAACCGGTGTGTTGCTGTTAGGCGACGCGGGCTTCGACGAAGTTCAATTGGCCAACGGCACGAACTCGATCTCCATCCAGGCGGTGGAAGAAGTTCTCGGCGGCACCGGCGACGATACGATTACAATTGCGTCGGGCAATGCGACCATCGTTGGCGGCGGCGGCGCGGACACCATTGGCAGCAGCACCACGGGCACCGATGTCTTCGTTTACGAGGCGGCGACGGATTCGGACGGCACCAACACGGACGTGATCAGCGCGAACTTCGATCCCGCAAACGACATCATCTATCTCGACCGCCTGGTTCAGGGCTCGATCACCTATGTGACCGGCGGCGCCAGCCTGACGGTGACGAACGAGACGCAAGCCACGTTCGATGACACCAACGATCTCCTCCAGATCGACCTCAACGGCGATGCTTCGATCGACATGCTGATTGAACTGTCAGGTCTTGCCGTTGGCACACTCGACGCGGCGACCGGTTTCTTCCAAGGCTCCATCGGCCATACGGGCTCGGCGACATTGACCGCCAGTGTCCGCGATGACGTCGAAGGCACCAGCGGCGCCGACACCATCGTGCTCACGGGCCTGGCGGAAAGCGGCGACAGTGTCGATGGCCTCGCCGGCACGGACACGCTGACCCTGACCAGCGGGACGAATACACTGAGCGTTGAAGACATCGAATTCATCAACGTTAGTTCCGGCGGTAGTGACACACTGACCTTGGAAAGCGGGCTAAGCGGCACGACATTCGAAATGGGTGCCGGTACCGACATCGTGAATTTGGCCGATGAAGCCAATACGGTCGTCCTGTCGAATGCCGAAACCGTCACCGGCGGCACCGCCAACGACATTATCTCCGTCACTGGGTCGACGGGTGCGGTCATCAATGGCGGTGACGGCCTGGACAACCTGACCGGCGGCGACGGCGCCGACACGATCACCGGCGGCACCGGCGACGATATCTACAACGCGTCGAAGGGCGCCGACGTCTATGATGCGGGCAGCGACGGCAGCAACGACACCCTGCAATTCCTGCTCACCGACCACATGGCCGACTTCGTCCATGATAGCAACAACCTGACCATCGAATTCGACCGCGCCGACGACACCACCCACACCTTGACGGTGACCGATCACTTCAACGGGTCCGATCTGGCCCAGGTGACCATGGACATCGAGGAAAACGGCACGCTCATCACCCGGATCATGTCGACCGGGATCTCGGCGACCGCGGCGGTCAATACGATCCTCGCCGGCACCACGGGCGCCGATACCTTGACCGGCAACACCGGCGACGACGTGCTGTTTGGCGCCGATGGCGTCGACACCCTGATCGGCGGCGGCGGCAACGACTTCTTCGATGGTGGCGCCGGCGCCGATATCATCACCGGCGGCACCGGCGACGATGTTTACTACGTCTCCGACGGCCACGACACGATCACCACCGGCGGCGGTCAGGACAGGCTGTTGTTCGAAAGCGATATGCATGTGGCCGGCGCCGTGCTCAGTGGTAGCGGCAACCTCACCATCGAATACGACAACGAGTTCGGCACGACTGACTTCGTCACGATCTCGGGTCACGTCTCCGGCGATGCCTTGTACGAGGTCACTTTCGATATCGACGAGGACGGCACCGTTGAAACCTACCGGGTCGCGACGACAGATACCGCGCCGACCGCCGAGGGCGCCTTGATCGCCGGGACGTCGGCGGCGGAAACCCTGAGCGGTGGCGCCGGCAACGATGTCCTGTTCGGTGAGGGTCTGGGCGATCGCTTGATCGGCGGCGACGGCGACGACTTCCTCGACGGCGGCGACGGCGACGACACCCTTGAAGGCGGCGCCGGCAACGACATCTTCTACGCCGCCGACGGCGACGATACGGTGACCGCCGGCAGTGGCGTCGACACCCTGGCCATTGACCACGATCTGGACCTCAACAACGTCATCTTCGACGGCACCGACGTGACCTTCAATATGGAAGACGACTTTGGCGGCACCCATTCCGTGCTGATTGACGGCCATTCGACGGATGCCCTGGAACAGGTTCAGGCTGACCTCGATTTCGACGGCACCTCCGAGCTCTATAAATTCGCCGTCTCTACCGACGATATCACGTCGGCGACGGAAGATTATCTGGTCGCCGGTACGACCGGTGTTGACACAATTACCGGCGGCTCGGGCAATGACGTGATCATCGGCAACGCCGGCGCCGACACCCTGAACGGCGGTAATGGCGACGATTGGTTCGACGGCGGCGCCGGCGCTGATACCATCAACGGCGGCACGGGCAGCGACACGGTGTCGTTCCACAACGCCGAGACGGCCGTGGTCATCGATCTTTCTGGTGGCACGGATACGGCTCTATTCAACAGTGAGACAGACACGCTGACCGGCATCGAGAACATGGAAGGCGGTCTCGCCGGCGATACGCTAATCGGGGATACGAATGACAACACCTTCCTCGGCCTGGAAGGCGCCGACACCATGACCGGCGGCACGGGCAGTGACGTGTTCATCTATGAATCACAGGAAGATACGGGCATCGGCACGGGCAATTACGACGTCATTACCGATTTCGACGCAGGCACGAATTCAACGGCGGTCGATCAGATCGATATCTCCGGCTTTGTCGTCGGCAACTTCAGCTTCGTTGGCACCTCGGCCTTTAGCGGCAGCGGCGATGCGTCGGCCCGGTTTACTGATTCGTCGAAGATCCTGGAAATTGATGCCGACGGGGATGCGGTTTCTGATATGGAAATCGAACTGCAGAACGTCTCCATCGGCAACCTCGACGACAGCGATTTCGATACCGGCCTCGGTTGAGTTGCCAGAATCCCTTAAAATGCAATATGTTAGGGTATTAGGGGTGTAATCGGGACCAACCCCGGTCCAGCGTTGACTGGAGACCATGACATGGCGAAGAAGCCTGCCAAGAAACCTGCGGCAAAG
>CAZQPC010000008.1:0-25523 GCA_964595005.1 uncultured Magnetovibrio sp. | reverse complement strand
GGCAAGGAAACCCGCGGCGCGGCAGCCTGCTGCGAAAAAGCCGGCAGCGAAGAAGCCTGCCGCATCGAAACCGGCGGCAAAGAAAACCCGCGCGGCGAAATCGGTGCCGGCGCCGGCGCCCGACGCCATCGAGCCCAGTTTGGAAATGTCGGGCTCGCGCCAATTCACCTCGTGGCTTGCCGAGATTAACGCCAGCCTGGCCTTCACCACCTATCAAAGCGGCAAGGTGTTTCTGATTGGCTTGCAGGAAAATGGGCGGCTGTCCATCTTCGAACGCACCTTCAACCGCTGCATGGGGCTGGGGCTGACCGACGACGGGTTTTTTATGAGCTCGCTATACCAGATGTGGCGCTTCCAGAATGTCCTGGAAGCGGGCCAGAACATCAGCGGCTATGACCGCGCCTATCTGCCCATCAACGGCCACACCACCGGTGATCTGGACATCCACGACGTTGCCATTGACGCCAGCGGGCGGGTGGTTTTCGTTAACACCTTGTTCAGTTGCCTGGCAACCCTCGACGACGGGTTCAGTTTCGTGCCGCTTTGGCAGCCCTCCTTTATCTCGAAACTGGCGGCCGAAGACCGCTGCCACCTGAACGGCCTGGCCCTGGAGAACGGCAAACCGGCCTATGTGACGGTGGTCGCCGAGACGGATGTCGCCGATGGTTGGCGGGATAAGCGGGCCGACGGCGGTTGCATCATCGATGTGGCGCAAAACCAGATCATCGCACGGGGTTTGTCGATGCCCCATTCGCCAAGGGTTCACGACGGCAAGCTGTGGGTGTTGAATTCCGGCACCGGCGAGCTTGGCACCGTCGACCGCACCGATGGTACATTCCAGCCCGTGGCCTTTTGCCCCGGTTATATGCGGGGGTTGAGTTTTATCGGGCCCTACGCCCTGGTGGGTCTGTCGAAGCCCCGGGAAAACAGGACCTTCACCGGCCTGCCCCTGGATGACGCACTGGCGTCGCGAAACGCCGAAGCGCAATGCGGTCTCTATGTGATCGACACCCGGACCGGCGACGCGGTGCATTGGCTGAGGATCGAGGGAATTGTCGAAGAGCTTTACGACGTGGCCATCATTCCGGGCGCCCGGCGACCCATGGCGTTCGGTTTTAAGACCGATGAGATTCGCCGCGCGATCCGGGTTGGCGATGAGATGGCCCTGTAAGTCTGAAGGGACAGGTCATGAGTAAGGCGACGCAGCCATGAACGAATTGATCCGGCGCATGATGGCCCGGCCCATCATTTCCATGGAGCTGCTGATCGGCTCTTTGTTCATCAACGTTCTGGCGCTGGGCTCGTCGCTGTACGTCATGCAGGTGCTGAACCGCTATGTTTCGCAGGGCGTCGATGCCACCTTGATAACATTGACAACCGGCGTCCTGATGGCGATTGCCCTGGAATTCGCTTTCCGCCAGGCCCGCGCCAGCCTGGCCCGCGGTGTCAGCATCGGTCCCGATGAGAAGACGGCGATCAGCGGGTTCACGGCATTGATTCGCGCCAAGGTCTCCGCCATCGACCAAATTCCACCGGAAACCCGCAAGGAGATGGTCAGCGGCACGGCGGCCATTGAGACCGCCTACAATGCCAACAACATCACGACGATCCTCGATGTGCCGTTTTCTCTGGTCTATGTGTCCGTCCTCTATCTGCTGCAGCCGATCATCGCCTATATCGTGTTGGGGTTCATCGCGGCGGTGTTTCTCGTTGGCCTCATCGGCGGCCTGATCCTGCAGGAAAAGACGGCCCAGATGCAAAATGCGTCCGGCATGGGCAGCGCCCTTCTGGGTACAGTGACCCGCGAAGGAGATTCCGTGCGCAGTTTCAACGCCGGTGAGTTCCTGCGCCGAGCATGGGTCGAACACATCGGCGGATTGCAACGCCTGCGCCGCGATATCAACGGCCGCCAGGGCTTTGTCCAGACGGTGACCCAAAGCGCCACCGGCCTATTGACCGTTGCGGTGATCAGCGTCGGCGCCACCTTGGTGGTCATCGGAGAAATGAATACGGGCGCCATGATTGCCGCCAATATCCTCTCGGCCCGGGCTCTGCAGCCGATTTCCAAGCTGTCGCAGTTAGGTGCCGCCTTCGCCAAGGCGCGCCAGTCCCTGGATATGTTCGAAAAACTCTCGGAGGTACCGTTGGAACCGGACAGCGGGTCGGCGCTTCGAACCTACGCCGGCGCCATCGAATTCCGCGATCTGGCCTTCGCCTTCGCAGGTGCCACCTCGCCCATGTTCGAAAGCCTGACCTTGAAGCTGGAGCCTGGCACCATATTGGTGGTCACTGGGCCCAACGGTACCGGAAAGACCACATTCGGCCGCCTGCTGATGGGCCTTTTGGAGCCGATCCGGGGGCAAATTCTGGTTGATGGCCTGGACCTCAAGCAGGTGGCGCCCGAATGGTGGCGGCGTCAGGTGATTTATCAACCGCAGGAACCGGCGCTGTTCAACGCGACCATCGAGGAAAACCTGCGGATCAACAATCCCGAAGTCGACGGCAGCATGCTGAACGCCATTATCGATGCCTGCGGGCTCAGGAAGTTTCTGGACGAAAGCCCGCAAGGTTTTGAGACCCCCGTCGCGGACAATGGCTGGCGGTTGTCGGAAGGGATCCGCCGGCGCATGGCCTTGGCCCGGGCGCTGACGTCGAACGGTCAACTGGCAATCATCGATGAGCCGACGGAAAGCCTCGACGCCGAAGGTTGCGCCGCCGTCCACCAGATCCTTGCCGCCCTGGTCAAGCAGGGCAAGACCATCATTCTCATGTCGCATGACGCAAAAATGGTGAACGGGCCGCACACGGTTCTGGACCTCAATGAAAAGCCGGTGCCGACGGTCACCGTGGTGACGCCGGAACCCGCTGCTCCGGCCGCCGCTGATCAACCGCAACCCGACGGCGCTGTCGCGGCGTCAAATGTCACCGCCCTTGCGGAGGTCAAGGCCGAGGTGGGAGCGGAAGGTCCGGCGGACAACCAGACCGCACCGCCGCCGCCAGCCGAAAGCCATGAGCCCGCGGTGGAGCCGGCGGATGCCGAAACCGGCGATATGCCGGCTGTGGCCCCGGGTGACGAGGGCATTGGCGTCAGCGGCGTGCAGTCCCGGTTCGTCATCGACAGTGGAAAACGGGCCGAAAATGACTGATACCACGCCCGGCCCCATTGCGCCGCCCGGCACGTCACCCGGTCCGTCCCTAGGCGCCGCGCAAGGCCCGCCCCAAGGTCCGCCCGCGCCTCCGGGCGGCAAACCACCGGTTCCCATCGAGCACAGCGCACCGGCGGAACAGGCCGCGGGGCCTTCCGAACGAACTTCGGTGACGGCTCACATGACCTTCGTGCTGTGCGGCGCCATGGTGGTGGCATTCAGTTTCTGGGCGTCGGTCAGCACCTTGGATATCGTCTCCATGGCGACCGGCGAGGTCATCCCCTCGACCCAGGTCAAAACCATCCAGCATTTGGAAGGCGGCATTGTCCGCGAGATCCGGGTGCGCGAAGGCGAAACGGTGCGCAAGGGCCAATCGTTGATGAAACTGGTGCCGACGGCCAGTGACGCCGACGTGGCTGAGCTTCAGGTCCGGCTGCGCTCACTGATGGCTGACCGGGCGCGGCTAATCGCCCTGACCACGGGTGCCAGCCATCCGACCTTCCCACAGGCCCTGATCAACAGTCATCCGGCCTTGGTGCGCCAGGCGAAGACCCGCTTCCAGGTACGCCGGCGGCGTCACGTCGGCGAGGTGTTGCGCCAAGAGCAGGCCGTGGCCCAACGCAAGCAGGAGATTACCGAGATCAACACCCGCATCCACAGTTCGGGGCAAAGTCTGAAATTGGTCAATGAGCAGGTCAAAATCAGCGAAGCGTTAATGAAAGACAATCTGAGCAACCGTTTCCAGCATCTAGATTTATTGAAGGAATCCAGGCAGTTGCGCGGCGCCATCGACACTGACCGGGCGTCCTTGAAACGCGCCAAGCTGGCCTTGAGTGAAGCCCACGCGGAACTGGAAAACATCAAAAACGCCTTTGACGATGAAAATCAAACGGCGCTGGATGAAACCCGTTTGAATTTCGCCGAGCTGAATGCCCGGGTGAAAAAGTTTGAAGCCAGCTCGCGGCGGACCAATGTGCAATCGCCCATCGAAGGCGTCATCAAGACTTTGCATGTGTTCACCGTGGGCGGTGTGCTCAGGCCCGGTGATCCCATTGCCGATATCGTGCCGGCCGGCGACCGGTTGATTATCGAGGCCAAGCTGCCGACCCAGGATATCGGTTATGTGGCGCCCGGGCAGGTGGCCGTGATCAAATTGGCCTCTGCCGACGCCATGCGTTTCGGCGGCCTGGACGGCAGCGTCGTCAACGTCAGCCCGGACACGCTGATGTCCCCGGAAGGCCAGCCCTATTACAAGGTGCGAATCGAAACGGAGAAAAGCTACTTCGAAAGCGGCAAGGTGAAGTACAAGCTGTTTCCAGGCATGCAGGTCATGGCCAGTATCCACACCGGTCAGCGTACGGTCCTACAGTATGTCATTGACCCCATACGGTATTCCATGGGGAGCGCCGTTCAGGAACGGTGAGCGTGGTTACTTTTTGCCGCGCTTCGACGCCGATTTGTCCTCTGCGTCCGGCTCACCCATGGTGTCGTCGCCGGTCGTGGCGGCATCACCATCTGCGGCATCGCCGCCCTCATCCATTTGAGCTTGAACCTTCTCGCGAATCTCATTGGCGGCGCCGGTGATGCTGCGGACCGCGTTCTGAAGCTGATTGGCGGGAATAAGTATCTTGACGACGGGCCGAACTGTATTTTCCACTTCCTGTTGTGCGAAGGTCAGGCGGAAAACTCCATTGGCGTGGGAGACGTTGGAAATCAGATCCGCAAAATATTCCTCGGGTGCTTCTTCCGACACATTGACCTCCTGATAAATGAATAAAGGTAGTTATGAACCCAATTGTCGGAAATGCCAGCGCATGGGTCAATGAAAATGCCGGCCGAAAGGTGTAATTCAATAGACTGGAATGACAATTCAAAAGCCGGGGGCTTGAGAGCCCATGGACCAATACCATAACCTGAAGCCGTAAACCGGCACCAGGATTGAGATAGGAGGCGGAAAATGCGTGGGTTGAAGGACAAAGTGGCGATCGTCACGGGCGGCGGCAATGGCATCGGCGCCGCTGTTAGCCGGCGTTTCGGCGATGAATGTACGAAGGTGGCTATCTGGGATATTGACCTCGGTGCGGCGGAAGCCATGGCTGAAACGATTAACAGTGCCGGGGGTACCGCCGTCGCCGTGGCCTGCGATATCACCGACTATGACGCCGTCGTTGCCGGTGTTGCGGAGACGGAAACCAAGGCCGGCCCCATCGATATTCTGGTCAACAACGCCGGCTGGGATGTGTTCCGGCCATTCCTGAAAACCGAACCCGACCTATGGGAAAAAATCATCGCCATAAATCTGAAAGGTGCCCTGCATACCCACTATGCCGTTTTGCCCGGTATGTGTGAGCGTGGCGGCGGTCGGGTCGTCAATGTAGCCTCCGATGCGGCCCGCGTGGGATCGTCGGGCGAGGCCGTTTATACGGCATGCAAGGCGGGCATCGTCGGGCTATCGAAAACCTTGGCCCGCGAACATGCCCGCCAACAGATCACCTTCAATGTGGTCTGCCCCGGACCGACGCAAACGGGCTTGCTTGACGGCGTCATGGCGGAGGCGGCCAACCCGGAAAAATTGGCCGAAGCTTTCCGCCGCGCCGTGCCCATGGGCCGCCTGGGGGAGCCGGAAGACCTGCCGGGCGCCATCGCCTTTCTGGCCAGCGACGACGCGGCCTTTATTACCGGACAGGTGCTGAGCGTGTCCGGCGGCTTGACCATGAACGGATAGGATCAGAACCATGGAATATCAAGATATCCTCTACGGCGAAGCCGACGGTGTCGTCGCCATCACCATCAACCGTCCTGACAAGATGAATGCCTTCCGGGGTCAAACCTGCGAAGAATTGATCAACGCATTCAACAAGGCGGGCTGGGACAAGAGCGTCGGTGTTATCGTTCTTGCCGGCGCCGGCGAGAGGGCCTTTTGCACCGGCGGGGATCAATCGGCCCACGAAGGGTCCTACGACGGCCGCGGCACGGTCGGGCTTCCCGTTGAGGAACTGCAAGCCGTGATCCGCGACGTGCCGAAGCCGGTTATCGCCAAGGTGCAAGGTTATGCCATCGGCGGCGGCAATGTGCTGGCCGCCATCTGTGACATGACCATCGCATCGGAAAACGCTCAATTCGGTCAGGTGGGGCCAAACGTCGGCTCCGTTGATCCGGGGTTCGGCACCGCCTATCTGGCCCAGGTCGTGGGTGAAAAGAAGGCGCGCGAAATCTGGTATCTTTGCCGCCGCTATACCGCCCAGGAAGCCCTGGAGATGGGGCTCGCCAACGCTGTCGTGCCGCCTGAGGAATTGGATGCGGAGGTCGAGCGCTGGTGCGCCGAGATCATGCAGAAAAGTCCGACAGCCATTTCCATCGCCAAACGATCCTTCAACGCGGCAACGGAACACGTGCGTGGCATTTCTTCCATGGGCATGCAGGCCTTGGCGCTCTATTATGAATCCGAGGAATCCCAGGAGGGCGTCAAGGCCTTCATGGAAAAGCGCAAGCCGGATTTCCGAAAGTACGCCAAGTAGTCAACCGCCGGAGGCGGACCTGGGTATGCCGTCTTCAAGCGATCGAGTTCGTCTGGCCGTGGATATTGGCGGCACTTTCACGGATGTTGTCCTGGAAGCCGCCGGCGCCATGACCACTGCGAAGGTGCTGACCACCCCCGCCGCCCCCGAGGAAGGCGTACTGGCTGGCATCGAAGATGTGCTGGATGACGCCGGCATTGCGGCTGGCGCCGTCGATGTCGTGCTGCACGGGACGACGCTGGCCACCAACGCCATCATCGAGCGCAAAGGGGCTGTCACCGCCCTTGTCACGACGGACGGCTTTCGCGATGTCCTCGAAATCGGCTATGAGAGCCGCTACAACCAGTATGACGTTTTCATCGACAAACCCGCACCGCTGGTGCCGCGTCATCGGCGGCTGACGGTGCCCGAACGGGTTGACGTTCACGGTCAAGTGTTGCTGCCTTTGGATGAGGCGGCCGTTGAGGCATTGCTGCCGGAGTTGGATGAAAGTGGCGCCGAAAGTGTCGCCATCGGATTCCTGCACGGCTACGCCAATCCGGATCACGAGTTGCGCACGTCAGAAATCCTTGCTGCCGCCCGGCCCGGCTTGTCCATTTCGCTGGCTTCAGAAGTTTGTCCGGAGATTCGCGAGTTCGAGCGTCTGACGACGGCCACGGCGAACGCCTTTGTGCGGCCTCTCATGGATAACTATCTGTATAACCTGGAACAGCGGTTGGCTGTCTTGGGCATCCAGTGTCCGGTCTTGTTGATGACCTCGGGCGGCGGCCTGACTAATATCGAGACGGCGCGCAAGTTTCCGATACGGCTGGTGGAATCGGGTCCCGCAGGCGGGGCCATTTTGGCGGCGCGCATCGCCGAGGAGATGGACCTCAGCAAGGTCATATCGTTCGACATGGGCGGCACCACGGCGAAAATCTGCCTAATCGACAATTTCACCGCCCAGAAGGCCCGGGAGTTTGAGGTCGACCGCCAGGCCCGGTTCCGGAAGGGCAGCGGCCTGCCGCTTCGTATTCCGGTCATTGAAATGGTGGAAATCGGTGCCGGCGGCGGATCCATCGCCCGGGTCGACGCCCTGCGGCGGATTACCGTCGGTCCTGACAGCGCTGGCGCCGATCCGGGCCCGGCCGCCTACGGACGGGGCGGCCAGCAGCCGACGATCACCGACGCCGATATCCATCTTGGGCGCATCGATCCGGCTCGGTTCGCAGCCGGCAAGGTGCCCCTGGCTCCCGACGCCTCGGCAATTGCCTTGAAGGAAAATGTCGGTGAGCCGTTGGGACTGACGGCGGAAATGGCCGCTTACGGGGTTGTGGAAATGGTCGATGAAACCATGGCCAATGCGGCGCGCGTGCACGCTGTGGAGCAGGGCAAGGCGGCCAGCGACTACACCCTCATTGCCTTCGGTGGCGCCGCGCCTCTGCATGTGGGCCGGCTGGCCGAAAAATTGTCGATCCGGCGGATCGTCATACCGACCAACGCAGGCGTTGGCTCTGCCATCGGGTTCCTACGCGCGCCGGTCGCGTTTGAAGTGGTACGTAGCCGCAACATGCGGCTCAGAAGTTTCGATGCGGCGTCGATTAATTTGATCTTCGACGAAATGAGCCGCGAAGCGCGTGAGGTGGTCGATGCCGGTGCTCCCAAGGCGGATCTGGAAGAAACACGGCTGGCCTACATGCGCTATCTAGGTCAGGGTCACGAGATTGACGTGCCCCTGCCGGTGCGGGCGCTCCGCGATGATGACGCGACGCTGTTACAGGATGCCTTCGATCAGCAATACCAGCGCCTTTATCATCGCATCCTGCCGAATGCCGAAGTCGAGGTGCTGACCTGGGCCCTGTCCCTGTCGGTCGCCGCGGAAGCCACCTCGCCGGTGCCAACCCAGGAATCCGGCAAGCAGGCGGCTCCGGCAGGAAGCCGCATGATCTTCGATCCGTTGATTGGCAAAGAGTCCGATGTTCCCCAATATTGGCGTCCCGAGTTGGCGCCCGGCACCTGGTTGAACGGACCCGCAATCATCGCCGAGGACGAAACGTCAACTTTCGTGCCGGCATCATTCCGCGCCCAGATCGCGGCGAATAAGTTTATAGTTCTGGATCGCATTGGAGAAATCTCGTGATCACCCAGGCGTTTGACACCATCCAGATGCAAATCATGTGGAACCGGCTGATATCTGTTGTTGAGGAACAGGCCCAGGCCCTGTTACGCACGGCCTTCAGCCCCATTGTCCGTGAATGCGGTGATCTCTCGACCGGGGTCTTCGACCTGCAGGGCCGGATGTTGGCCCAGGCCGTGACCGGTACGCCGGGCCATGTCAACTCCATGGCCGAATCGGTGAAACATTTCATCCGCCACTTCCCCATCGACACCATGCACGAAGGCGACATCTACATTACCAACGACCCCTGGCTGGGGACCGGACACTTGAATGATTTCGTCCTGACGACGCCATGTTTTCAAGATGGTACCTTGGTCGCCCTGTTGGCCTGCACGGCGCATATTACGGACATCGGCGGCTTGGGCACGGGCCCCGACGGCACGGATGTCCACATGGAGGGTATTTTCATTCCCATGCTGAAGTTGGCTGACCAGGGCCGCATGGATGAGACCCTGCTGGCCATGGTTCGCCAGAACACCCGCCAACCGGTGGAAACGGAAGGTGATGTCTATTCCCTGGCTGCCTGCAATGACATTGGCTGCAAACGGCTGGTCGAGATGATGGACGAATTCGGCCTGACGGCATTGGATGAACTGGCCGGTTATATCTGCAAGAACTCCTTCGATGCGGTGATGGCGGAGATTGCCAAATTGCCGAAGGGCACCTTTCGCAATACCATGACCATTGATGGCTATGACACGCCGCTTGAATTGGTGGCGTCGCTGACCATTGCCGATGACGGTGTTTCCGTGGATTTCGACGGCACCTCGAAACAGAGCCGGTTCGGGGTTAACGTGCCGATGGCCTATACCACGGCATACAGTTGTTTCGGGCTGAGTTGCATCGTTTCCCCAGATGTGCCCAATAACGCCGGATCCCTGGCGCCGTTTACGGTTGCAGCGCCGGAGGGCACGATCCTCAACGCGCCCTACCCGGCGGCGGTCTGTTCGCGCCATGTCATTGGTCAGATGCTGCCTGACGTGGTGTTCGGATGCCTGGCCCAAGCGGTTCCTGAAATGATCCCCGCCGAGGGGGCCGGGTGTTTGTGGAACCTGACTTTCCGGGGCGATACGGACCGCGGCAGCAACGACGCCAGTATTTTCTGCATCACGGCGGTGACCAACGGCGGCACCGGAGCACGGCCCACAAAAGACGGCCTTTCCGCGACCGCGTACCCGTCCGGCGTCCGCGGCACACCGGTGGAAATTAACGAGTCCGTTGCCCCCATTGTCGTCTGGAAGAAAGAGTACCGGCCCGATTCAGCCGGCCCAGGAACCTACCGCGGTGGTCTTGGGCAGGTTATCGAAGTGGAATCCGCAATCGGTGCAGATTTGGAACTGCTGGCCGCGTTTGATCGCATCAACTATCCGCCGCGCGGCCGCGCCGGCGGCCTGACCGGCCAGCCGGGGTCCGTGGCGTTGGCGTCCGGAACGCGATTGCGGGGCAAGGGGACGCAGCATGTGGCAAAGGGCGAACGGCTGATCATCCACACGCCGGGCGGCGCCGGGCACGGGGCGCCGCGCGCTCGCGCCCGTGAACAGGTGCTGGCCGATCTTCGCAACAATTTGATCAGTCCCGAAGGTGCCGCCCGCGATTACGCCTATGCCGCCGATGATGGGCAAGCCGATTAAGCGGCGCTTCCGTCCAAAAATACATCAATGTCGGCGATGGCTCTGCCCATCTCGTGGTTTAAGTCGGCTAGTGCGCCGGAAATGTCGTCGGTGCGATTTTCCATAATCGCCTGTTCAAGGTCTGCGGCGATCCGATGAACCCCCTCTGCGCCGAGCGAGCCTGAGACGCCTTTCAGGCTGTGGGCTTCACGTTCGGCATCATCAATGGCGTTATCGGCCAGCATCGCCTCGATCTTGCCCGACGCATCGGCATAATTTGTGCGGAAATCACCGAGAAGTGTCTGCAGGACTTCCTTGGGGATCATCAGACGATCCAGGGCGTCTTCAATGTTCATTGCGGGTTGATCTGAGCCGGAAGGTTGAATGATAGCCTCCTCATCGTCCACCGTCGGATTGTCGTCATTGGAAGTTGCAACAGGCGTATTGATCATGGAATTGGATTGGGCTGTCCCGGCCATTGTCGATTGACTGCGGTGATGTTCGGCCCAGTAGTTGACCGTCTGCACCAGCCTGCGGGCATCGAAAGGTTTGCTCACGTGATCGACCATACCCGCGTCCAGGCAACGTTGGCGTTCTTCGACCATAGCATGGGCGGTCATGGCAATGATTGGCGCGTGGACGCCCCCCGTCAGTTTTGAGATCGCAGCGGTCGCTTCGTAGCCATCCATTTCAGGCATCTGCAGATCCATCAAGATGGCATCGAAATCCGTGTTTGCGGAACCAACCCGTGCCAACGCCTCGCCGCCATGGCCGGCAATGTGAACAAGAAAACCGGCATCTTTCAGCACTTCATAGGCGACCATTTGATTGAGTTCGTTGTCTTCGACCAGAAGAACATTGATATCGGGTGCGATGGCAATGGCCTCATCACGGGCATCGGTTTTCCGCGGCCCATATGTCCGGGCGGCCCCGTTGCTGGCAAATGCCGACATGATAGTGTCGACCAGGACCGAGGTGTTCAACGGTTTGGTGAGGAACCCTTCCAGGTTCATGGCGGCGGTCTGTTCTCGGATGTCTGCCTGGCTGAAGGCCGTAACCAGAAATATCGCCGGCGGCGTCGGTAGTTGATCGTTCTCCTTGATCCGGCGGGCGGCTTCCAGACCATCCATTTCCGGCATTTTCCAGTCCATCAAAATGAGGTTGTAGGGGCGATTTTCGGCAGCTGCCCGTGAGACTTCGCGGATCGCCGCCGCACCGGAGCTGACGCTATCGACCGGCATATTGAGACTGGCCACCGTGTCCGATAAAACCTCCCGCGCCGTACTGTTGTCGTCGACGATGAGGGTGCGTATCTCGCTCGGCACCAGTGACGTTGTGAGAACGGCGACGTCCTCCAATTCGTACAGACCACAGACCACCGTGAACGTAAAAACGCTGCCGTTGCCTTCCGTACTGGTGACGCTGATCTCGCCGCCCATGGCTTCGATCAGATTCTTTGAAATGGCCAGCCCCAGACCAGACCCACCGTAACGCCGGCTGGTCGACGAGTCAGCCTGGCTAAAGGCGGCAAAGAGCTTTGAAACCTGCTCCTCATTCATACCGATACCGGTGTCGCTTATCGTGAAGCGCAGTTTGACGTGGTCATCGCCCTGTTCAACGACGTCCACGCGCACCAGAATCTCACCTTCATCGGTGAACTTGACGGCGTTGTTGGCAAGATTGACCAACACCTGTCCGAGACGCAATGGATCACCGACAAGGCCGCGTGGGACTTTCGGTTCACTCCAGAACAGGACCTCCAGTTTCTTTTCCTCGGCCCTTTGGGAAATGACCGCCGCCAATCCCTGGAGAACCTCGTCGAGATCAAACTCGGTCGACTCCAATTCCATTTTGCCGGCCTCGATTTTTGAAAAATCGAGGATATCGTTGATGATGCCCAGCAATGCCTTGGCCGAGCCATTGATCTTATTGACGTAGTCTGCCTGTTTTTCGGTCAGATCTGTTTTCAAGGCCAACCCACTGAGGCCGATGATGGCATTCATGGGCGTACGAATTTCATGGCTCATGTTGGCCAGGAATTCGGATTTCGCCTTGTCCGCGGCCTCGGCCGCAACGCGTAGGCCAATCAATTCCCGCTCCGCCTTCTTTCGATCCGAAATGTCCGTGATGGTACGGACCACATGGCCGTCCTCCATGGGAAGATGACGCACTTCGACAACGCGGCCGTCTTCCACACCGCGCTCAAACACGTGATAGTGGTCCATGCGCAGGAATTCTAGGCGTTGGCGGATGGTTTCTTCATCGACGTTCTGGCGCTCCAGGTTCGTCCGGATCAACTCGCTCATGTCGGCAAATCCATCGATGCTGCCCGGCGGCAGGCCGCTGAGATCGCGGAACCGGTCGTTATAGGCGACAATCTTCAATGCCGAATCGAACATGACGATCCCCTGATCCATGTTGTTCAGGGTCTTCTCGGCGATGTCTTTTTCCTGCGCCAGTGCCTGTTCTACAGCCTTTTGATCTGTCACGTCGGTGAGGGTCCGGACGACGCCGCCACCCTCCATGGGAACTTGGCGAACCTCCAAGGTGCGGCCGCTGGGCATGGTCCGTTCATAAATGACAAGGTCATCGGCGTCCAAAATGTCGGACAACTCCTGGATGGTTTTCTCGTCGGCTTTCTGTTGGCGTAGATTCCAGGTTAAAAGGGACCGCACATTGGGGTGGCGTTCGACGGCGTCGGACGGCATGTTCCCCAACTCAAGATAACGGTTATTGTGGGCGATGATGTTAAGATCGGCGTCGGTCATCAGGATGCCCTGATCCGTGTTTGCCAGGGTCCGATCAACGATTGCCTTTTCCTGGGCAAGCGCCGCCTCCGCCTGCTTCAATTGACTAATATCCGTGCGGATGGCGCCGACCGCCGAAACATTGCCGTCGCGGTCATGGATTGGGAATTTGGAAACGACGATGGTGTGTTCGTGGCCGTCCGCGAACACACGGGTAAATTCCTCGGAAACCGTTTCGTCGTACTCAACGACCCTGCGGTCCATCTCAAGGACGCTACTGATCACACCTTTTTGCAGCTGCCACGTGGGGCTGTCTTGCGGGGACGTGCCGATCAGGTCGTCTTTGTCCATGCCCGTCCATTCGGCGAAGGTCCGGTTGACCAGAATGTATTTTCCATCCAAGCCGGTTAAGGTGACCCCCGCCGGCAGATTGTCCATGTAGGCTTGAAGCCGGGCATCACGTTCGCGCATGGCCAGATCGGATGATTTCCGCTCGGTGATGTCGCGCAGCACCATGATCACGCCGCCATCGGCAATGGGGGTTTTCCGGGCCTCCACGACCCGCCCCGTCGGTGTTGTGAATTCGTCCGTTCCCGGCTCCGGATCGGTCAATCTTGCCAAGCGTTGGGTGACGACTTCATCGGGGTCGCCGTCGCCGTAATATCCGTTGCGGGCAAGGTGGCTGATTGCGTCTTTCAGTGCCGCGCCCGGTTGCAGTAGATTTTTCGGCACCTCCGTCAAATTTTCGACCTGCCGGTTCGCCAAGACGACGCGCATGTCTTTGTCGATCATGTAGACACCGTCGGACATGTTGGCGAGGACTTCGCGAATGAGCAGGTCGCGTTCGCCGACGGCGGTTTCGGCGCTGACAACCCGGTTGACATAGTCGCGAAGTGTTCCCAGGGCGTTCACCATATTAGCGATTTCATCGCTGCCGCCGGCGGCCGGCAGGTCGATGTCCGTGCGGCCCGCGGCGATCTCCCGCATGCGGGTGGCAATCTCGCGCAGCGGATTGGCGATTCCCCGGTCGGCGACCAGCCATCCCATCAGCACGGCGAGGATGATCGCCGCGAAAAGAAATGTCAGCGTGATCCATCGGCTTCGGGAGACAGATGCGTCGATGCGCGTCGCGAACGCATTGGCGTCGACAATCATGGCCGCAGCGAAGTTCTCCGACAGATTGAAGAACAACTCCGCCGAACGTGCCGCGGCGATCCTCTGTCGATCCAAGGCAGCCGCGATCTCCATGGCATTTCGGCGGGTCGTAAATATACCTGTGGCGCCTCGGCCATGTTGCCTCATGCGGTCGAAAAAGGGTGCAGCGCGCCGGCTGACATCTTCATCGCCCATACCGTCCAGGTCCAAAAGTGCGCTTTCATAGGCCTGTTCGAATCGCTCCATGGCGGCGTTCAGTTGTGCCGGTGTGGTGACCTGCCGTGCACTCAATGCGGCGTCCCGAAGTTCCCGAATGCGGGCCGACAGACTGTTACCGAATTCAAAGCGGCTGAAATCCTCATCGAGAAGAGTCTCTATTTCGTCGACGGAAATTTGCTGACTTCGGATGAAGGCGTTCAGCACGCTGTTGATCCGCGAACTGGAGGTGGCATTGATCCGATCCAGATATTGGCGCAGCGCTTCAAACACCTCTTCCAGCAAGAACCCCTTCTTGGCCAGTTGGGCGTCCAGGTCAACCCGCATGGAGACATTGCCCTGTAGCTTGTTCAAATCTTCGCGCAACATCTTCGCGGCGTCCTTGATACCCGCAATAACGGGCCGATCAATTTCTACCGATTGATCGATCTGACGGTTCAAATCCCGCCAGTGCGCGTCGATTGATTTGTTCGCCGCGTCCCTGGCCACTTTCGTGCGGGCGCCGGTCAATAGACGGACGTCATCGCTTAGACGGCTGGCCGCGGCCGCCAATTTTTCACCGTACTGAATGCGCACGGTGTTATCAGCGACGATTACCTCTACGTCCTGAGAATTGTCTTCGAACACCTCAATGGCGAAGAAAACGGTGCTGAAGGCCAGCATGATGATCCCTGCAAACGCCATATACAGGCGGCCGCGAATCGTTCGTAGCCAAGCCATCGTTATCTTCGCACTCAAAGCGCACCTCGTCGGCCGGTTGTCGGCAAGACGCTACCGCAACGCATTCGATCGAATAATAGTGCATTGGCCAAGCCGGTGAAATGCCCGCCCGTGCTTCGCCATACTTGGACAAAATTTGAAATTTACCCGTCCGGCGAACCGGCTTATCACTAGAGAACAGGCAATAGATTGAGTGCACGATGCCCGACACCCCGACACCCCTGCTGTTCACGCCGATTTCCTTTCGCGGCATTACCGCGCGCAACCGGATCGTTGCGTCACCCATGTGCCAATATCATTCCGATGATGGGGGACCGACGGATTGGCAAATGGTCCATGTCGGGCGGATGGCCGTCGGCGGCGCTGGAATCGTCTTCGGCGAGGAGACCGCCGTTGAGGCCATCGGCCGCAAAACCTACGCTTGCGCTGGTATTTGGGACGACAAGCACATTTCCGGGTATCGCCGGATCACCGACTTTATCCGCGAGCAGGGTGGCGTTCCGGCGATCCAAATCGGCCATTCGGGCCACAAGGCCTCATGCCACACGGCGGTTGCGGATTGGCAACCGTTGATGGACGCCGACGCGAATGATGGTCTGGCGCCATGGCAAGGCATGTCGCCCAGCGGGATGAACCCGGATAACCGACGGTTCGCGCCGAAGGAGATGGACCGGATCGATATCAACCGCGTCCTCGATGCCTTCCGCGAAGCCACCCGCCGCAGTCTGGAGGCCGGTTACGATATTTGTGAGGTTCACGGGGCGCACGGATATTTGCTGCACGAATTTCTCTCGCCGGTCACCAACCGGCGGACAGACGCCTACGGTGGCGATGCGGCGGGGCGCATGCGGCTGCCGTTGGAGGTCGCAGAAGTGGTGCGGGCCGCTTGGCCCGATGATCTGCCGGTGTTTTTCCGTATGTCCTGCGTCGATGGCCAGGGCGGACAATGGGGGCTCGATGATGCCGTCGAATTGGCCAGGGAACTGAAGGCCCGCGACATTGATCTCATCGATTGTTCTTCGGGCGGCATCACCGGTGGTTCCGATATGCCGCTGGTTCCCCGTGTACCCGGTTATCAGGTCGGATTTTCTGAAAGAATCCGCCGCGAAGTGGATGTCCCGACCATGGCGGTCGGGTTGATCACCGAGGCGCACCAGGCGGAGGCAATACTGCAAGAAGGTAAAGCCGATTTGGCGGCCTTGGCCCGCGAGCTTTTGTGGAACGCTGATTGGCCGGCCCATGCGGCTCTGGAATTGGGCGTCGATGATCCGCACGGCCTGATGCCTTATGAATACGCCTATCGCCTGCGGCAACGCGAGCGGGCCAAGGAGATGGTGATCAACCAGGGCGGCGCCGAGACCGAGGAAGCCCTGCAGCGTCACTTGAACCCGGGCCCTCGCCGCGCCTAATTTGCCAACCTCCGCCTTGACCCAATGCATGATGACCAGCTACATTTAGACCTGATATATCAACCATACATCAGTTTTGGAGATAGTCCGTGAGTGACCGCGGGGAACGTAAAAAGCGTACGATCACCGAAATTCGCGCGTCCAAACAGACCGGCGAAAAGATGGTCTACATGTCCGTGCCCGATTACACGTCGGCGCAGTGGGCGGAAATGGCCGGCGTTGATGTGGCCGTCGTTGGCGATAGCCTGGCGATGATTGCCCATGGCCATGCCAACACGATCCCGGCGACCATGGATATGATGATCCTGCATTCCCAGGCCGTCCGGCGCGGTGCGCCAAACACCTTCGTCCTGGGCTGCATGCCCTATCAAAGCTACCACACGGTGGCGTTGGCCCTGACCAATGCAACCCGGTTCATGCAGGACGCCGGCTGTGACGCGGTCAAACCCCAGGGCGGAAAGAGTCAGGCGCATATCCTGAAAGCCATGGTGGATGCCGGCATTCCCACCGCCTCGCACATCGGCCTCACCCCCCATACCATCGCCATGTTCGGCGGCTTCAAAATCCAAGGGCGGACACCGGAGACGGCGATGAAAATCCTTGAAGATGCCCTGGCCATCCAGGACGCGGGCTGCTTTATGCTGGAATTTGAGGCAGTGCCCGGCGCCATCGCCAAGCTGATTTCCGAACAACTGGACATTCCGACCATCGGCATCGGCGCCGGGGTCGGCACGGATGGGCAGATTTTGTTGGGTTATGACCTGTTGGGCGTGTTTACGGATTTCAAGCCGAAGTTCACGAAGCGCTACGCCAAGCTGACGGAAGTGGCCGTCGATGGTATTCGCAAATACGTCAAGGAGGTGAAGGAGGGCAGCTTCCCGGACGACGACCACACCTATGGTGTTGATGAGGCCGTCTACGATGAATTCGCCGCCCTGGTCGAAAAACGCAAACAGATTTAGGCGGGAGATCTTACATGCCGGATGGCAGCGCCAACAGTATTCAAGGGTTGAGTTTGACCGAGCGCGCCTATGGTGAGCTGGAAGAACTGATCGTGACCCTGGAACTGGCGCCAGGATCGGTGCTCTCGGAAGCCGGTCTCATGGAGCGCCTGGGCATTGGCCGCACGCCGATTCGCGAGGCCCTGCATCGGTTGGCGCGGGAAGGCCTGGTTGTCATCATGCCGCGCCGCGGCGTTTTGGTCTCCGGGATCAATGTGCGGTCGCAGTTGCGCCTGGTGGAGGTCCGTCGCGAGATTGATCGCCTCATGTGCCGCTCTGCGGCGGTCAGGGCGACGGATGCGGAGCGCGCAGCTTTTCGCGACATTGCCGAGGGAATGACCCAGGCGGCTGCAACCGACGACGACGTGGCGTTCATGCGCCTGGACCGACAGTTTAACGAATTGGTCGCGGCAACGTGCCGAAACGAATACGCCGCCAACGCCATGGGCCTGATGGCCGGGTTGGTGCGGCGGTTCTGGTTCATGCACCACAAGCACGTCGCCGACATGCCGCTGGCGGCACGCCGCCATGCAGATGTTGCCTTGGCAATTGCCCGTGGCGACCCGGCGGCGGCGGCCACCGCATCGGACCGTCTGGTGGACTATGCGGAGGCCTGCACACGGGCTTCCGTCGATGCGTGATGAGATGTTGAGATTGAGGAGGTTCATATGACCCCGGAAGCCGTTCTTGCCATGGAACCCAAGGTTCTGACCCAGGCGCAGCGGGAATCTTATTTCGACAACGGATACCTGCTGGTCGAGAAAATCATCGACGACGATTGGCTGGATCGTCTGCGCCGCGCCACCAATGAGATGATCGACGAAAGCCGCGGCATTACTCAATCCGATGCGAAATGGGATTTGGAAGAGGGACATTGTGCAGACAATCCGCGCCTGCGACGTCTATCCAGTCCCAACGATCATCATGCCACCTACTGGGCTTTTGCGTCGCAATCCATCGTTCCCGATATCGTTGCTGATCTGGTCGGCCCCGATGTGAAGTTTCATCATTCAAAGCTGAACTTCAAATGGGCCCGCGGCGGCGAAGAGGTGAAATGGCACCAAGACATCGGTTTCTGGCCGCACACCAATTACAGTCCGCTTACTGTCGGCACTTATATGTACGATTGCGGGCCTGATCAGGGTCCCGTTGGGATGATCCCGAAATCCCATGCCGGCGAACTTTATCATCAATACAACGAAAATGATGAGTGGATCGGCTGTCTGACGGCCGAGGATGAAACGAAAATCAATACCGATAGCGCCGACTATCTGGACGGACCGGCGGGGTCTTTGACCTTACACAATTGCCGCATGATTCACGGTTCGAAACCGAACCGCGCCGATAAGGGGCGCCCCTTGTTGCTGAACGTTTACGCCGCGGCGGACGCGCTGCCATACACGCACAATCCCCTGCAGTCGAAGTACATGGAAGCCATGGTGCGTGGCGAACGGGCACGCTGGGCTCATCATGATCCCAGGCCGTGCCTTTTGCCGCCCGACTGGTCGGGCGGCTACACATCGATCTTCGCCCTGCAGCAAGAAGAGACTGAGGCGCTGCCGCCGAAAGGGGAGGCCGCCCAATGAGTGTGTTGACGGACATCCTGAAAGATCAATACCACCACGAAGGCTATATCTGTCCCGTACCGGTCATGGGCGGAGAAGAGGCCGGCGCCTTGCGGGCCAAACTGGAAGCCTTCGAGGCCACCCAGGGCGGCAAGCTGGAGCCAGCCCAGCGCAACAAATCGCATCTCCTGTTTAAATGGCTGGATGATTTGATCCGCGACCCTCGTATTCTCGATCCCATTGAGGATCTGATCGGCCCCGATATCCTTTGCTGGAACACCCTGTTCTGGATCAAGGAGGCCGGCTCACAAAGTTTCGTCTCGTGGCATCAGGACACCCGCTATTGGGGCCTGTCCAGCGACCAGGTGATCACCGCCTGGCTGGCCCTTTCGCCGGCCGGTGTGGAAAACGGCTGTATGCGGGTGATGCCCGGCACTCACGTGGGCGATGTCCTGGACCACGCGGATCGCTATGACGAAAACAACATGCTGACTCGCGGTCAGGAGATTACGGCGGGCCTTGATGAAAGCAAGGCCAGGAATATGCCGCTCCGTGCCGGTGAGATGTCGATTCACAACTACCGGCTGGCCCATGCGTCGGGCGCCAATCAGGGTGCCGACCGCAGGATCGGCGTGTCCATGCATTTCATGCCGCCGGACACGGGCCAGATCGTCGGCGACTGGGACAGTGCCGCCCTGGTCCGGGGCCGTGACTCCCATGGCAATTTTGAACCCACACCGGTGCCCGCCGCCGACATGGATGCCGATGCCCTGGCGTTTCACGTGCGCGCCACCCAGGCAATCCGCGACGTGCTCTATGCGGACGCTGCGGAAAACACGGAGAAACTCTGACCATGATGCCCGACAAGCAGCTGAGTTTCCGCCAGGATTACCGCGCCCGCATCGCCGGCTGGTACAACGGCTATGTCCATATTCTGGTCATCTACACCATCGGTTTGACGGCGCTCTACATATATACCCGTCACATGGGCGGTGTCGTCTGGTGGGAATGGCTGACCATCCCCGCCGTCGTCGTGCTGTGCAACACGTTCGAGTGGTATCTGCACAAGTACGTCATGCACCGCCATATCAATAACCGGGGCCTCAGTGCCATCTACCAGCGCCACACGCTCAACCATCATAAATTCTTCACCGACAGGGAGATGCGGTTCCGCGACCATACGGATTGGCGGGTCACCGTTTTTCCGCCCTACGCCATGGTGGTTTTTATCCTCATGTCCATGCCGGGCGGACTGGCCGGCGGTTTTGTGATATCGGCCAATGTGGGCTGGCTGATCATGTGCACGACCACCGGCATGTACCTGGTCTATGAGTTCATGCACTTCTGCTGTCATGTCGATGAAAATGCCTTCGTCCGCCATTGCCCCCTGGTCAATACGCTGAGGCGCCATCACACGGCACACCACAACGCCGGACTGATGATGGAGGTGAATATGAACCTCACCTTCCCCATCGCTGACTGGTTGTTCGGCACCTCGGATCTCGATCGGGGACTGCTGGGGCACTTGTTCAACGGATATTCCACCGTGCATCTGAAAACCGATTTGAAGGACCGCCCGCGCGGGCCTGTCGAGGCCGCCGCCCATCCCATGGCGGCCGAATAGGGCGCCGCCATGCCGACCAACATCAAACTCGGCCTGTCCGTGCTGACCCTGATCGTCGGTGCTGCCGTCCACAAATGGGAAGCGGGGCAGGGTAACGATCAGCTGTCGTGGATCGTCGCCGGCCTAAGCCTGTTCATGGTTTTGGCCATGTGGCTGTTTCCGGAAACCGGCGGCAAACAGGGCGAAAAGGATTGAGGGCCGCCACTGGGACCGCAATCAGTTAGAGTACATCCATGAACCTCACACTGACCCCCGAGGAACAATCCTGGCTGGCCGATGACGCGCCCGCGGGCCGCGCCATGGCTATGCGGATCGTTACCCGTGCCGCGGAATTCCTGGGTGCCGAAGCGTTGGTGCCGATCACGTCGGCGCATATCGATGGATGCCTCTATCACGGCGATGCCGGCGTTCATTTCGCGGAGAAACTGGTCTCCGGCGATGCCCAGGCGGTGGTGCCGGCGACATTGAACGTCGGCGCCTTGGATCTGAGCAATCCGGGCCGGGTGCGCGCCGATGAACACTTCCGCACAATGGCGCGCCGCCAGATGGACGCATATCTGGCCCTGGGTTGCCAACCGACATGGACCTGTGCGCCCTATCAGGCGGGGCACCGGCCGGCGCTTGGTGATCAGGTGGCGTGGGGCGAAAGCAACGCCATCGCCTTCGTCAATTCCGTCCTCGGCGCGCGGTCGGAACGCTACGGTGATCTATTGGACATCAGTTGCGCCATTGCCGGGCGGGTGCCCTACGTGGGCCTGCATCGCACCGAAAACCGGCGCGCCCGGTTGATTTTCGATACCGGTGGTTTGAGCGATTCCCTAAAGGCCTTGGATGCCTTCTATCCGGTCCTCGGTGCGATCATCGGCAAGGCGGCGGGCGCCACCATCGCCGTGATCAACGGCCTGCCGGGGGCGCTTGGCGACGATGCGTTGAAAGCCGTTGGTGCCGCCGCCGCATCAAAGGGTGCCGTTGGTCTGTTCCACGTGGCGGGTGTGACGCCGGAGGCGGCAACGCTTGGCGATGCTTTGCAAGATTCCGCGCCCGAAGCGACGATAACGATCACCGCTGATGGGGTCCGCGCCGCCCGCGATGATCTCAGCAACGCCACCGGCGATGCCGTCGATTGCCTGGCGTTGGGCAGTCCGCATTTTTCCGAAGCCGAAACCCGCGCCCTCGCAGCGCTGGCGGACGGCCGAAAATTCCGCATCCCCGTATATGTCTGCACGGGCCGCCACATCATTGACGCCCTGGAGGCCGACGGGCTGCGCCGCGACCTGGAAGCCCAGGGTGTCGAGTTCATTGTCGATACCTGCGTCGTGGTGACGCCGATCCTCAAACGGATGGATGGCGTGCTGATGACCAACTCCGGCAAGTTCGCCCATTACACGTTGCCGAACACGGGATACGGTGTGATCTTCGGATCGCTGGCCGATTGCGTCCGTTCGGCTCTGGCCGGCAAGGTCATGCGTGAGGACGCGGCATGGCAGTAACGCTTCAAGGGATGGTGCTGATCGATGGAGAGGCGTCGGGCACCGTGCTGAAACTGGCCGCACCCATCAGTTTTTGGGGTGGCGTCGATCCAAATACAGGACGGATCACCCAGCCGGCGCATCCCAATTTCAAGGACAGCATCAGCGGCAAGGTCCTGGTTTTGCCGGGCATGATCGGGTCCAGTTCGTCCAGTGCGGTGATGCTGGAACTGATCGGCAACGGCAAGGCACCGGTGGCGCTGATCATGGCCAGTATCGACGCCATTTTGGCGCTGGGAGTGGTGGCGGCCGGAGAGCTGGACTTACCGGACCTGCCGGTCGTGCAGTGCGCCGTCGATCAATTTGTGACCGGCCAGTCGGCAGATATTTCGGCCGGCGGGGCAATCCGCCTTGGCGACGGCCGGTGAAGCGGGCAAAATCTCTGAAAGCGACGGAGGAGAAAATTATGAATGGCGAATGGTCCGGCGTGTTGCCGGCATTGATGACGGAATTCAAGGAAGACGGATCGTTGGACCTGGACGCCACCGGGCGTCACATTCAATCCTGCGCTGATGCGGGGGTATCTGGTTTCATCATGCTGGGCACGCTGGGGGAAAACCCGTCGCTCTATGGCGATGAGAAGGAGGCCGTGCTGATCGCCGCCGTGGAGGCCGCGGGCGATTTGCCGGTGTTGTCCGGCGTTGCCGAATACACCACTGACATGGCCATCGACCACGTGCGCCGGGCCGAGCGCGCCGGCTGTGCCGGGTTGATGGTGCTGCCCTGCATGGTCTACGCCCAGGACCAGCGCGAAGCCATGGCGCATTTCCGCGGCGTCGCCCAGGCCACGGACCTGCCGATCATGATCTACAACAATCGGATCGGCTACCGGGTTGACCTGTCGCCGGAATCATTCGCCCAATTGTCGGATGTGGAGAACATCGTCGCGGTCAAGGAATCGTCACACGACAGCCGCCGAATGACCGACATGATCAACGCTTGCGGCGATCGCTATCGCCTGTTCTGCGGGGTCGATGACCTGGTCTTGGAAAACATTTTATTTGGCGCCGTCGGTTGGGTCGCCGGCTTGGCCAACAGCTTCCCGCGCGAATCCGTGCGGTTGGTGGAACTGGCCCTGGCCGGAAAGGTCAACGAAGCGTTGGAAATCTATCGCTGGTTTATGCCGCTTCTGCACCTGGACGTGGACGTCAAGCTGGTCCAGATGATCAAACTGGCGAACCAGATGACCGGCGAAGGCAGCGAATGGGTGCGCCGGCCGCGCCTGACGTTGGACGGCAAAGAGCGCCGCATGGTTGCGAAAATTATTGAGACGGCGTTGGCCAACCGGCCGAACCTGTAAAGCGGCGCCGTGAGTTCGGCCGGTCAACAGATTGTCATTGTCGGCGCCGGCATCGTCGGGCTGAGTTGTGCATTCTTCCTGCGTCAGGCCGGGTATCAGGTCACCGTGGTTGACCGCGATCCGGACGGCGACCGCACGTCGTTCGGCAATGCCGGCGCCATTGCCCAGCCGGAAGTCATGCCCATCGCGGAACCCGGCATTATATGGAAAGTGCCGGGCTATTTGTTCGACCCCCTGGGGCCGCTGTCAATCCGCCTGGGTTATGTCTGGCGGCTGTGGCCTTATATGTCGCGGTTCCTGGCCGCCGCCAACCAATGTCAATTCGAAGCCGGCGCGTCGGCCATGGCCGGGCTGTTGGCTTCGGCCTTCGACGATCACGGGACCATCCATCAGGCGACCGGTCTCGGCCATCTCCTGAAAAAGGACGGTCACTTGTGGGTTTACCGGTCCGAGGCCGCCCGCGACGTGTCACCCGATTGGGGCATCCGGAAAAGGCTCGGGTTCCATTGTGAGCCTCTGGACCGGGCCGGCGTCGAACAATATGAGCCGGCCCTCGGCCCGGCCGCCCATTGCGCCTACAGAACCGAAGACTGGGCGACCTACGCAGACCCCGAGGCCTACGTGTTGGGGCTCATGGATCACCTCAGCGAACGCGGCGTGCATGTCCTGAAAGCCGATATTGTCGAAGTAGCGGCCGTCGACGTTGGCACATCAACGGTCATCGGCGGCGATGGCGGACAGATCCCATATGACCATTTGGTGATCGCCGCCGGCGCCTGGTCGCATCGTCTCAGCAATCGCCTGGGTGACTATTGCCCCCTGGAGACGGAGCGCGGCTATAACACGACCCTGCCGGACCCGGGTGTGCGGCTTAACCGCATGGTGACATTCGCCGAGGATCATTTCGTCGCCACGCCCATGTCCGTGGGTCTTCGTATTGGCGGCGCCGTCGAATTTGCCGGTTTGGACGCGGCGCCCAACTACAGCCGCGCCAAAGCGCTGTTGGATCTGGCCCATCAATACCTGCCGGGTTTGAATCCGGAAGGCGGGACGCAGTGGATGGGGCATCGACCGTCCACGCCCGATTCGCTGCCGGTGATTGATCGCTCAAAGCGCTTCGCCAATGTCTTTTATGCCTTCGGTCACGGCCACCTGGGTCTCACCGGCAGCGCCACGACGGGCCGGTTGATCAGCGCACTTGTTCGCGGCGACGATCCGGGGCTTGATCTGACACCGTTTCGTATCGGAAGATTTCGTTCATGAGTACCAGCACGTTTACTTGTATCGACGCTCACACCTGCGGCAATCCGGTGCGGGTCGTCACCGACGGCGGCCCGGACCTGGACGGCGCCACCATGGGGGAACGCCGCGCCCATTTTCTGGCCGACTACGACTGGATTCGTACCGGCCTCATGTATGAGCCGCGCGGTCATGAGGTGATGTCCGGCGCTATCCTCTATGAGCCGACGCGGGGTGACTGTGACCTGGGCATCTTGTTCATTGAGGTGTCCGGATGCCTGCCCATGTGCGGGCATGGCACCATCGGCACGGTCACCGTCGCTTTGGAACGCGGTCTGGTGACGCCGAAAGAGCCCGGCATTCTGCGCTTGGATACGCCTGCCGGTTTGGTGGAGGCAACTTACAGCGAAGAAGGCGGCCATGTGAGCGCCGTCAGGATCATCAACGTCGCCAGCTACCTGCATGCCGAAGGCCTGGAGATCGACGCGCCGGAGATCGGCCGGCTCAGCATGGATGTGGCCTACGGCGGAAACTTCTACGCCATCGTCGAACGCCAGGATAATTTCCGCGATATGGCCGATCTGAC